>JAFUWW010000077.1 GCA_017471085.1 Bacteroidales bacterium
CGGCCGTGGCCACGGCGAAATAGGTCTTTCCGTCGGTCAGCACGGTTCCGGGCGCGGCCTCGGGCAGGTCGTGCCGCATTTCCCCGAAGAACACTTTCAACTGCAGGGGCGTACCGGAAGGGGATACCCTTTCTTCCACGTCGCTTCGCGACCCTGTACGGGCAAATGTTCCAGAAAGGGTATCCCCTTCCGGTACCACCGGAACCAGTTCTGTAAAGGCGCCGGGATACGGGGAAAGGCCCCGGATGAGGTTGTACACGTGCTTGGTGGTGTCGTTCCAGTCAATGTGCTGGAGTTCCCGCGTGAGCTTGGGCGCCGGCTTCAGCAACTCGGAGCCCTGGATGAAGCTTCTCTGTACGCGCAGTTCCACATTGTTCTGCACCAGGCCTTCCACGGTCTGGATCACCAGTTCGGATCCCAGCTCCATCAGTTTGTCGTGCAGGGTACCGGCCGTATCCTGCGGTTCCACTCGGCACTCGCTGCGGAGGATGATGCCGCCCGTGTCGATCCGCTGGTCGATCATGAAAGTGGTGACACCGGTAATGTTCTCTCCGTTGATGACCGCCCAGTTGATGGGGGCGGCTCCGCGGTATTGCGGCAGCAGGGCGGCGTGCAGGTTGAAGGTGCCCCGTTTGGGCATCCTCCACACGGCCTCGGGCAGCATGCGGAAGCCGACTACCACGAACAGGTCGGCCTTCCAGGCGGCCAGGTCTTTGAGGAACTGATCGTCCTTCAGCTTCTCGGGCTGCAGCAGCGGCAGTTCGTGGGCCACGGCATATTTCTTTACGGCCGATTCGTTCACCTTGAGACCGCGGCCGGACGGTTTGTCCGGGACGGTGACGACGCCGACCACCTTGTATCCGCTCCTGATGAGCGCATCCAGCGGGCCGACGGAGAATTCCGGCGTGCCCATATAGACAATGCGGGTTTTTCTGAACATACGGAAGAATTTACTCTTTGCTTTTCTGTACCAGCTTTTGAGCATGTCGATATGCAGGATGCTGGAATCCTGGATGGCCTTCACCGTAAGGAAAACGCCGATGGGCGCCAGGACGAAGGCCGATATGAACTTGCCCACGAAGGCGGGCGTCGCACCGTTGGTGGCCAGGCGCTCGCCGGTGATGTCCACAACCCAGTAAAGTACGAAGAACAGGATGGAAATGATGGCCGGCGTTCCCAGACCGCCCTTCTTAAGGATGGCTCCCACCGGAGCGCCGATGAAGAACAGCAGCAGGCAGGCCAGCGCCTGGGCGAATTTCTTCCAGATTTCCACGTCGGTCCTGTAGATCAGGTGGACATAGTCGTACGATTCCATCGTCTGTCCGCGGGCGATCTGCTCCCTTTGGTTGGCGGCGCCTGCAGCGCTTTCCAGCGCGCTTTTTTTATCCCGGAGGGATTTCCAGCGGACGGGCGTGTCCGGGTCCATGACTGCGTAGCCCTTCTCCCGCCAGGCGGAGTCCAGCTGCTTGTCCTGCCACATGGCACCGGAGCCCATGAACTGGGTCACCCGCTTCTTGAGGCCGTTGTCCATGACGCCGGAGAGGGAATCGCGCCCGTGGCGCAGGTCTTTCAGGCTCATCGATTTCACCTGCTCTCCGTAACGGGCGCTGTCGGACTGCTGGTAGGCATAGTTTTCCAGCGGGATCACCAGCTCCTGCCTGCGGAAATGGATCCTTCGCACGGCCAGCGTGGTGTCCTGGTATTTCTTGGTGTTCTCTTCCTGGAAATTGGTGCCGTTATACAGCTGGAACGTGAGGTAGTCCTTGGTCTTGGACATTTTGAGCACGCCGCTGTCGGCCACGGTGAGACGGGTATTGCCCCTTTCTCTGGTGTGGTCGTACACCTGGATGCCGTACATCATGCCGGTTTGCTTGTTGCGCTGCTCCACCCGGAGGATGTACCCTTCGATTCCGTCATAGAAGGTACCCGTTGGGATTTTGATCTCCGACTTGGTCTGGCCGATATCGTCCCGCATGGTGTAGATCTGGTTGATGGAATAGGGGACCAGGCGGTCGCCCACGTAGAAGGCGCCGATGCTGATGAGGATGCTGGTGAGCGTCATGGGCAGGAGCACCCGCGACAGCGAGATGCCGGAGGCCTTGATGGCGGTGAGCTCGAACTTCTCGCCCATGTCGCCCAGGGTCATCATGGACGACAGCAGGGTGGCCAGCGGCAGTGCCAGCGGCAGCGTCTGGATGCTTCCCCACATGAGGAACTTCATGATGACCTTGAATTCCAGTCCCTTGCCGACCAGTTCGTCGATGTACAGCCAGAGGAATTGCATGGCCAGGATGAACACGACAATCGCCAGAGTCGCGAAAAACGGCCCTATGAACGATTTCAGTATGAACCTGTCCAGTTTCTTCATGCTGTAAGATTGCCGGTCAGGCCGGCAATGACAGTCTCATTCCCGGCCTGGCCCGGCGTCTTATGCGGTTGCCAGTTCCACCAGTTTGTCCAGCGCAGCGGGGAGGGTCTCCACGAGACGGCCGCCGGCAGTGGCCAGGCCGGGCTGCCCGCCGCTGCCGCCCTGGATGAGCTTGGCTGCTTCACGGATGTCCTTGCCGGCATTCCTGCCCTTGGCAACCAGGTCATTGGAGTACATGAGCACCAGGTTGGGCTTTCCGCCATAGGCGAAAGCGCCTGCCAGCACCATGTTCTCCACTTTCTTCTGCAACATCAGGGCCACATTGCGGGCGAGGGCAGGGTCTATGGAGTTGTCGAACCGGACTACGCGGATGCCGCCGATCTCCACTGCGTTCTTTTCCAGCTTCTCGGCCAGGGCGGCGGCTTTCTCCGCTGCGATGGCCTCCAGCTGCTTGCGGGCATCGGCATTCTCGGCTACCAGTTTTTCGATGGCGGCGGTAAGGTCGGGAGCGTTGTTGAAGATGCCGCGGACGGCTTTCAGGAGGTCTTCCACGGTGTGGATGGCCTCTTCGGCGGCCTCTCCCGTAACGGCTTCGATGCGGCGTACGCCGGCGGCGACGGCGCTTTCAGCGCGTACTTTGAACAGGCCGATGGTGCCGGTGGAGCGGGTGTGCGTACCGCCGCAGAGCTCCACGGAATCGCCGAAACGCACCACGCGCACCACGTCGCCGTATTTCTCGCCGAACAGGGCCATGGCGCCCATGGCGCGGGCTTCGTCCATGGTGGCGTCGCGTTTTTCGCACAGGGGTTCATCGGCCCGGATGAGCTGGTTCACGCGGTTTTCCACGGCGCGGAGTTCCTCGTCCGTCACTTTCTGGAAATGGGAGAAGTCGAAGCGGAAATAATCGGCGCACACAAACGAGCCTTTCTGCTCCACATGGGTGCCCAGGATTTCCCGGAGGGCCTGGTGCAGGAGGTGGGTAGCCGTGTGGTTGTTCATCACTTTCTGGCGGCGGGCGCCGTCGACCTTCAGGTCGAAGAGGCAGGTGCCGTCGGCGGGCAGTTTCTCCGCCAGGTGGATGGAGAGGTTGTTCTCCTTCACCGTATTGAGGATGGCGATTTTCTCGCCGTTTTCACTGACGATGCAGCCCGTGTCACCCACCTGGCCGCCCATTTCCGCATAGAACGGGGTGCGGTCGAACACCAGTTGGAAGTACTCCTTGTTCTTCTGCTTCACGGTGCGCTGCTTCAGGAGGCGGGCCCCCTTCACTTCCAGGGTGTCATAGCCTTCGAACACCACTTCGTCTCCCTCGCTGAACACCGTCCAGTCGCCGAATTCGTTGGCGGTGGCGTTCCGGGCGCGCTCCTTCTGCTTGCCCAGTTCCACGTTGAACCCTTCCAGGTCTACGGTGTAGCCCTTCTCGGAGGCGATCAGTTCCGTCAGGTCGATGGGGAAGCCGTACGTGTCGTACAGGACGAAGGCGTCGGCTCCGGAAACCACCTTGGTGGAGGCGTTGCGGGCCATGTTGTCTTCCAGCATGCGGATGCCGCGGTCCAGGGTGCGCAGGAAGGCGTTTTCCTCTTCGCGGATCACGTTCTCGATGAGTTTCTGCTGGGCGGGCAGTTCCGGGTAGGCCTCTCCCATGTC
Source organism: Bacteroidales bacterium (assembly GCA_017471085.1). The sequence continues at coordinate 4,016 of JAFUWW010000077.1, forward strand.
GGCGACCAGCTGCGGGATCAGGCGGCACAGGAACGGTTCGGTGAAGCCCAGGAAGGTGTAGCCGTAGCGGACGGCGCGGCGCAGGATGCGGCGGATCACATAGCCGGCCTTCACGTTGGAAGGCAGCTGGCCGTCAGCGATGGAGAAGGCGATGGCGCGGATGTGGTCGGCGATTACGCGCATGGCCACCTCCACGTTGCCGCCCTCGGCATACGTATGCCCGGAGAATGCCTCCACCTGGCCGATGAGGCCGCTGAAGACATCGGTCTCGTAGTTGGATTTCTTGCCCTGCAGGATCATGCAGAGACGCTCGAAGCCCATGCCCGTGTCGATGTTCTTGGCAGGGAGCGGCTCCAGGTGGCCGTCGGCCTTGCGCTCGTACTGCATGAACACGAGGTTCCAGATCTCGATCACGTCGTCGTTGTCCGTATTCACCAGTTCGCGGCCGGGCACCTTGGCGATTTCTTCGTCCGGGCGCAGGTCGATGTGGATTTCGCTGCAGGGGCCGCAAGGGCCGGTGTCGCCCATCTCCCAGAAATTGTCGTGCTTGTTGCCGGTGAGCACGTGGTCTGCCGGAAGGTGCCTGAGCCAGGCCGCCTGGGCCTCCGTGTCCAGGGAGGTGCCGTCTTCGGCGCTGCCCTCAAAAACGGTGGCGTACAGTTTGGTCTTGTCGATCTTGTATACTTCCGTGAGCAGCTCCCAGGCCCAGTCGATGGCTTCGGACTTGAAATAGTCGCCGAAACTCCAGTTGCCCAGCATCTCGAACATGGTATGGTGGCGGCCGTCGTGGCCCACGGCTTCCAGGTCGTTGTGCTTGCCGCTTACCCGGAGGCACTTCTGGCTGTCCGTCGCCCTAGGGAACTTGGCTGCGGAATTGCCCAGGAAAATATCCTTGAACTGGTTCATGCCGGCATTGGTGAACATGAGGGTGGGGTCGTTCTTGATCACCATGGGGGCGGAAGGCACTACGGTGTGCCCTTTGGAAGCGAAGAAGTCCAGAAACTTCTGACGGATTTCTTTAGAGGTCATATATTAATTCTTACAAGATTCTATAGCTTGCAAAAATACACATTTTTGCGGGAAAAACCTTGGCTGGAGGCACGGATTGTGCAAGTTTAAGGAAAATCATTAACTTTGTAACCTGCGGAAACCGCAAAACAGGCAAGGTTTTGTCCAAGTTGGAAAAATACATAGTGAATCCGGAAACCCTGATGGCCGAGCTCAAGGAGGAGCCGCGCTACCGGGGCTGGAAGCTGCTGGCCGTGTTCGTCTCCGGCGCCGCCCTGTTCCTGCTGTACCTGTGGATCTATGTTTCCGTCCTGGGCCTGGACCTGCCCAAAACCGCCATCCTGAAACGACAGAACGCCGACTGGAACTCCCGCATCGACCGCCTCTCCCAGCAGCTGGACCAGCAGGAAGAGCGCCTGGGCATGCTGGAAGTCAGGGACAACCGCATCTACCGGTCGGTGTACGGCATGGACGAAGTGCCCCAGGCCGTCCGTCTGGCCGGACTGGGCGGGACCAACCGCTATGCCGACCTTGAAGGCACCTCCCTGCAGTACATCGTCCGGCGGGTGGACATGATCCAGAAGCGGGCCTATGTGCAGTCCAAGTCCTTCGACGACGTGGCCGCCGTGCAGCGTACCGCCGGCGACATGGCCGCCCACATTCCGGCCATCCCGCCCATCAATACGGATCCTTCCACCTACCGTCTCACGAGTCCCTTCGGATACCGGTCCGACCCTATCCTGGGCATCGGCAAGCGCCATACAGGCATGGATTTCGCCTGCGACCCCGGCAATCCCATCTATGCGGTGGGGGACGGGACGGTGATCAAGGCCGCGCATGAGCATGCCGGTTACGGCAACCATATAGAAATCGACCATGGCTTCGGTTACGTGACCCGCTATGCCCACATGTCCAGGCTGGATGTGGTGGAAGGACAGAAAGTGTCCCGCGGCGATTTCCTGGGCCTGAGCGGCCGCAGCGGCCGGGTCACCGGGCCGCACCTGCATTTCGAGGTGATTTACCGCAAGGATTATGTGAACCCCGCCCTTTACATGGACCTGGACATCCCGTCCAAGGACTACCTGGAAATGGTGAAAAAACCTGCCGGCAAATGAAAAAGGGTTCACGCATAGGCCAGATTGCCGGCGGCATCGTCCGCTATCTGCTGGCGACGGTATCGCTGTCCATCGTCTTCTATATCGTCTTCGCCCTGTTCTTTTCTACGGAGGAGGAGCGGAAACTGGAACGGGAAAACCGTCTCTACAGGCAGCTCTACGGCTCCCTCACCCGGCAGGAAGAACTGATCTCGGACGTGGTGGACAACCTGATGGAGAAGGACGGCGCCATCTATCAGGAACTGTTTGAGACAGAAGCGCCTTCGCTGGACGCCGTAACGGCGGCGGACCTGATTCCGGAAAGCGATTCCCTCTCGGAAAACTTCTACCTTTCCACGGTGGCCTCCACGGCAGAGAGCCTCATGCTCATGGCCTCCAATGTCGATGAGAATTTCCGGGAAATCTTCCGTCTCCTCTCCAGGAGAGACAGCATCCCGCCCCTTTCCCTGCCGCTCAAGGGCATGTCCTACGTGCAGACGGGCGCATCCGTGGGCCAGAAGCATAATCCTGTATACAAACTGGAGATGCAGCACGACGGCATCGACCTCATCGCTCCGCAGGGCGCTCCGGTGTATGCGGCGGCCGACGGGGTGGTGTCGCAGGAAATCCATTCCAGGAAGGGGCTGGGCAATATCGTGGAAATCGACCACAAGAACGGGTATGTCACGCGCTACTGCCTGCTGGGCGAGATCAGCGCCCGCAAGGGGAAGACGGTGAAGCGGGGACAGCAGATCGGCACCGTGGGCATCTCCACATCGGCCCCGGCGGCTCATCTGCACTATGAGGTTTTGTATAAAGGAAAGGTTTTGGATCCGGTGAACTATCTGTTCGCCTCCGTTTCGCCGGACGAGTACGCCAAGATGCTGTACATGTCCGTGCGCACTTCCCAGTCGATGGATTAATAGCCGCCGCGGTCCATTTCCCGGCGCACGTCTTTCTCCTTGATGCTCTGGCGTTTGTCGTATTCTTTCTTGCCTTTTGCCAGGGCGATCACCAGTTTTGCGTAGCCGTTGTCGGCGATGTACAGGCGGACGGCCACGATGGTGAGGCCCTTCTGCTTGTCTTCCATCTGCAGGTGGCGGAGTTCCCTTTTGGTCAGGAGCAGGCGGCGGTCCCTTACCGGCTCGTGCTGGCCCCAGCTGCCCCAGTGGTACTGGGCTACGTTCATACCCCTCACGAAGAGCTCGCCGCCCACGAAGAAGCAATAGGCGTCCTGCAGCGAAACCTTGCCTGCGCGGATGGATTTGATCTCCGTTCCCACCAGCTGGATGCCGGCGGTATAAGTCTCCAGGAACTCGTAGTCGAACGAGGCCCGGCGGTTCTTGATCTGTATGCTGCTCTTTGCTTTGGGCATGGGACTGCAAAGATAGCAAAAACTGCCGGCATTCCAATTCTTTCTTTTATCGGCCGTCAGAGGCCGGACAGGGCAAGGCTCGTTTTTTTGCGGTTTTTTTGTAATTTTGCCCCTATGAACCGCACTGAACTGTTGCCGGACCGTCCCGGCATTCCGCCCATGGCTCCCATGCCGGAGGAAGAGACCATCGACCCGGGGGCTTTGGCCAGGGCCTATGCCTCCGGAGAAATCGACATGGTCTGCGTCCTGGGGCCCACCGCCTCGGGCAAGACCCGCTTTGCCGTACAGCTGGCGCGTGAAATGGGCGGGGAAATCCTGTCGGCCGATTCCCGTCAGGTGTACAAGGGCATGGATATCGGCACGGGAAAGGACCTGGGGGAATATGGGGAAGTCCCTTATCATCTGATCGACATCGTCCCGGCGGGCACCAAATTCAATATTTACGAGTATCAGGCCGCGTTCGCGGAGGCTTTTGCCGATGTGCGCTCCAGAGGGCGGATCCCCATCCTCTGCGGCGGATCCGGCCTGTATATCGAAGCCGCGACTCGAGGGTATAAGTTTGACAAGGGAAACGGCCTTCCATCGGAGCGGCTTCCCCGTTCGGTGTACTATATCGGCACGCTGGTGAGCCGGGAAGAGCGGGTGGCCCGGATCGACCGCCGCCTGGAGGAACGGCTGCAGGAGGGGCTGGTTGAGGAGATCCGCACGCTCCTGAAAACCGTCCCCGCGCAGGATCTGATCTATTATGGGCTCGAATACAAGTTCGTTACGCAGTATGTGCTGGGCGAAATCCCCTATGAAGACATGGTCATCGGCCTGGGCAATGCCATCCATCAGTTCGCCAAGCGCCAGATGACCTGGTTCCGCGGCATGGAACGGGATGGAATAAAAATCCACTGGACACGTTTCCCGCGATAGGCGTAAGACTGGTGATAAATGAACAATCAATTATAGAATCGAATGAAAACGAAAGCTTTCTCCTTCATTGCCCTCGCCGCGGCCGTGCTCGCGGGATGCGGCACCAACAACGCCCCGGTTCCTGCCCAGCCCGACCCCGTCAAGATTGAACCCGGCGAGCAGGCCCCCCTGGCCGATCCCGGGCAGAAGAATTTCGGCGGCTCCGCCATGGCCAACCGCGACACGACCGGCATGGCCGAACGGATGCGCCGGATGCGGGAAGAGCAGAATCGCATCCGGACCGTCCACTTCAACGACCTTTCCATGAGCGACCCGTACATTTATCCGGATCCCGTCACAAAGACCTACTACCTCACCTCTTCCGGCGGACGCCAGTGGAGGAGCAAGGACCTGGTGATGTGGGAAGGCCCGTACAATGTGGTGGATTTGAGCGGGACCTGGTGTGAAAAAGCCGGTTTTGCCGCCGCTGCGGAAATCCACAAGATCGGGGATTATTATTATTACGCCGGAACCTGGAGCGACCACAGCGACCTCATCCAGCAGGTTCCCCGCCGCTACAACGTGCCCCACAACCAGACTTACCTGTTGCGCTCGAAGAGTCCGGAAGGTCCGTTCGTGCCTTTCTCCGTCACGCCCGGATACGACTATCAGCCGCATGAGTGGGACTGCATAGACGGCACGCTCTATGAGGAAAACGGCCATATTTACATGGTGTTCGTGCACGAGTGGACCCAGCTGATCGACGGGACCATGGATTACATCGAACTGGCACCGGACCTCACCAGAACCATCTCCGAGTGGCCCGTGACCATGTTCCGTGCTTCCGAGAGCCCTGCCAGCGAAGAGATGAACGGGCTGGGCGAGGCCACCTTCGGCCTCAAGATGCCCGGCTGGGTGACCGACGGTCCGCAGATGTTCCGTACGAAGACCGGCAAGCTGGGCATGCTATGGAGCACTTGGGGCAAGGAGCGCTACCTGCAGGCCGTGTGCTATTCCCAGTCCGGTACCATCGCCGGTCCCTGGATACAGGAACCGGAACCGTTCCTGGCCAACAATTCCGGCCACGGCATGCTCTTCCGCACGTTCGACGGGGAACTCCGTTATGTGGTACACCATGTGGAAGGGGACGGCCCCCGCAAACCGCAGTATTGGACGGTGGATGATTCCGGCGACAAACTGGTGCTGGGCAAGCAGATCAAAGTCCAGTAATCCGGACAGATTTGTTTTGGCTGGTTATGATGGACAGGGCAGGCTTGTTTTTTAGCCTGCCCTGTTTTGTTTTTAAAAAAATAGTGCTACCTTTGCGGTCCCAAAATATGTGGAGAGATTTGTTTGCTTGCAACCACTTTAAAAAATGCTAAAATTACATTTCATATCAGTGTTTTGTGTTTTTAGCCTCCCGCATACAGCAAGGGGCTAATTTTTTATGTATATGAAGAACTATCTTTTTACTTCCGAGTCGGTGAGTGAAGGACATCCCGACAAAGTGGCCGACCAGATCAGCGACGCCATCCTGGACCAGTTCCTGATGCAGGACCCTGAGGCCAAGGTGGCCTGTGAGACCTTCTGCTCCACCGGAATGGTGGTGGTGATGGGCGAAGTGAAGGCCGAAGCCTACGTGGACATCCAGACCACCGTACGCGATACCATCCGCCGGATCGGCTATACCAAGGCCGATTATATGTTCGACGCCTCCAGCTGCGGAGTGCTCAGCGCCCTCCACGAGCAGAGCGCCGACATCAACCGCGGCGTGGAACGCGCCTCCGAAGACGAGCAGGGAGCCGGCGACCAGGGCATGATGTTCGGCTATGCCTGCCGGGATACGGAAGACTATATGCCGCTGCCGCTCTACCTGAGCCATAAACTGCTGGAAATCCTGGCCGATATCCGCCATAACGAACTGTCCCTGATGCCTTACCTGCGTCCGGACGCCAAGAGCCAGTTCACCATCGAGTATGACGGGGAGACCCACCAGCCGGTGAAGGTGCATACCATCGTCCTGAGCACCCAGCACGACGAATTCGTCCCGGAAAGCCTGGGCAAGATGTCCTATACGGACGCTGTGGAGCAGTACGGGCAGGCCAAGGTCGATGCCGCCATGCAGAGCAAGATCCGCTTCGACGTGGAAACCATCCTGATTCCACGCCTGAAGGCCTCCCTTCCCGAAGAAACCGCCCGGCTCATCCACAGTTTCATCCTGCATGTGAATCCTACCGGCAAGTTCGTCATCGGCGGCCCCCACGGCGACACCGGCCTTACCGGCCGCAAGATTATTGTCGACACCTATGGCGGAAAGGGTGCCCATGGCGGCGGAGCCTTCTCCGGCAAAGACCCTTCCAAGGTGGACCGCAGTGCCGCTTATGCCGCCCGTTACATCGCCAAGAACCTGGTGGCGGCCGGCGTGGCCGACGAATGCCTGGTGCAACTGGCCTATGCTATTGGCGTGGCTGAACCGGTGAGCGTGTTCGTGGATACCTATGGAACGGCCCGCAACGGCCTTTCTGACGGCGAAATCGCGGAGAAGGTCCGGACTCTGTTCGACCTGCGCCCCGCCCGCATCATCGCCAAATTCGGCCTCAAGAATCCCATTTACGCCCCCACCGCCGCCTATGGCCACATGGGCCGCAAGCCGTTCACCAAGACGGTAAAGGTGCAGGGCAAAGAGAAGATCGTCCAGTTCTTCGGCTGGGAGCTCCTGGACAGCGTGCCTGCCGTAAAGAAGGCCTTCGACCTCTGAAGTTTCGGAGATTTTTCGTAACTTTGCAGCCTGATTATTAATAGATTATCATGGCGGACAACGACTGGAAAGCGAGACTGGGGGTGGTCTATTCCACCAATCCGGATTTCCAATATACCACGGAAGAGAAAGTGGAGGCGGAAACGCTTGCGCCCGGAAAGCAGCGGCTTATCGTGGGCATCGACCGGAGAAACCGGGGCGGAAAGCAGGTGACGCTGATTACCGGCTTCCAGGGGGCCGATGAAGACCTGAAAGCCCTGGCCAAGACTTTAAAGACCAAACTGGGAGTGGGCGGAAGCGCCAAGGAAGGAGAAATCACCATCCAGGGCGATTTCCGGGACAAGGTGACCGCCCTGCTCAAGGAAATGGGCTATAACGCAAAAAGGGGGAACTGACATGCAGGCTGATTCACTGTTCAAGTCGGGAGAACTCCTGCTGGAGCCGTCGTCTTCAGAAGCTGCCGGGGCTGCTGGCCAGGCCCCGCTGCTGCTGGGCATCCTGGTGACGGTTTTCGTGATCCTGGCTATCCTGGAACTGAAGAATTTCCTGCATGTGGCGCCTTTCCTTTGGGACAGCGTGTTCAGGGCCCGGGGAAGCATGGCGCTGGAGAACAATGTCCGCGTGGCCCGGGAAAGGAATTATCTGGCCCTGGTCCTCATCATCCCGGCCATCCTGTTCGTTTACAGGTACCGCGCCTACGATCCCGATTTCCTGCAGCCGCTCTCCGACAACCTTCGCCTGGCGGCCGTGGCCGGTGTATTCCTTGCCTGTCTGCTGTTGAGGTTCCTGCTTTACGTGTGGCTGAAACCCAGGCGCCGGGCCGACAATTTCCGGTTGGCGCACCGGGCCGGTTACACATTTTTCATCCTTTTGATGCTGCCGGTCCTCGCTACGGTGGGGATTCTGTCGCTAATTGGTGTCAATGACTTTACAATCAGGATGTTGCTTTACGTCGAGGCAGCCCTGGTCTATCTGGTTTTCCTGTTCCGGAAATCACAAATTTTGTCATTGTCTTGCAATCCTTTGCTAACTTTTTTGTACCTTTGCGGGCTTGAAATTCTGCCGACCGGCGCCCTGGTGGCCACGGCAGTGTTGTTGTAGTGTAGTGAAGATAACGAAAATGAGTATCAAGAACATCCTGATTTCCCAGAAGGCTCCCCGTGTGCTTACTCAGTATCAGAGCGTTACCGAACGTTTTGGGGTAAACTTCGAATTCTGCCCTTTCTATGTCGTAGAACCCCTCTCTTCCAGGGAGTTCCGCGCCCAGCGGATCAATATTCTGGACTATACCGCCATCGTGTTTTCGTCCCGTCATGCCATCGACGCCTTCTTCCTTCTGGCAGAAGAGCTTCGCATCAAGATCCCCGAGACCATGAAGTATTTCTGCACCACGGAAGCCGTGGCCATGTACCTGCAGAAGCATATCGTCTACCGCAAGCGGAAAATCTTCTACGGAACCGGAACCCCGGAAAGCCTGGTCGGCCTCATCGGCCCCAAGCACAAGGGAGAGAACTTCCTGATCACCATGTCGGATTCGTCTTCGGCCGAGGCCATCACCTCCCTTTTCAGCGCCAACAAGCTCAATTACACTACGGGCATTTTTGTCAAGTCCGTCAGCCAGGACCTGAAAGAACTCAACCTGCAGGCCTACGACATGGTCGTTTTCTACAATCCGGCCGATGTGAAATCGCTGCAGGAGAATTTCCCGGATTTCCAGCAGGGAGACATCAAGATGGTCTCCTATGGCAAATCCATCGTCAAAGCCATGGAGGAAGCAGGTCTCCGCATCGACGTAAAGGCGCCCTCCCCGGAAGCCCCTTCCGTAGCCAAGGCCATCGAACTGTATCTTGAAAGCCTGCAGTAATGCCCGGGCAAACCCTCTCCAAGGCCGAAAGGCTCTGCGGCAAATCCGCCGTGGAGGCGCTCTTCGGGCACGGAAAGGGCGGCATGCGGGGCTGTCTCCGTTACCGTTATACCCTGCGGGCCGATGAAAATCCCTCCCGCATCCTGGTGTCCGTCCCCAAGCGTTGTTTCAAGCGCGCCGTGAAGCGGAACCTTCTCAAACGCCGCATCCGTGAGGCCTACCGTCGCCAGAAGTCGCTGCTGGGCCCCGGTGTGGATATCCTGTTCCTCTATGCCGACAAGCAGCTCCGTCCCTATGCCGAAATCTACTCGGACATGACGGCCGTCCTGTCGTCCTTCTCAGGGGAGCGTAAAGTGGAACCTGTTGATAATCAGGAAGAAAGCCAAAAGTGCCTGGTCGAAAAAGGATAGACACTTTTTGCGTAAACTATTGATTATGAAAAGTTTCCGGAAAACGCTCAAATCGGTTTTGATTTTCCCGTTCGTACTTCTGATCAAATTTTATCAGGTGTGCATCAGTCCGTTCACGCCTCCGTCGTGCCGGTTCACGCCCACCTGTTCGCAGTACGCCCTGGAAGCTTTCCGCAAATACGGGCCTTTCAAAGGTTTCTATTTATCGGCCCGCAGAATCCTCCGCTGTCATCCCTGGGGTGGAAGCGGCTATGACCCGGTGCCTTAGCCTATGCCCAAGAAAGAAAAGATACAACGGATGTTCGATTCCATCGCCCCGTCGTACGACAGGCTGAACCACCTGATGTCGCTCAACGTGGACAAACTGTGGCGCCGCCATGCCTTGAAGGAAATTGTGGACGGGACGCCGCAGCAGGTTCTGGACGTAGCCTGCGGCACTGGTGATTCCACCATTTCCGTAGCCAAAGCCGCCGCGGCGGGCAGCCTGGTAACCGGCGCCGACATTTCCGAGGGCATGATGGCCCTGGTGATGGAAAAAGCCCGGAAAGCAGGCGTGGAAGACCGCATTCGCCTCCAGGTGGCCGACGGAGAGAATCTCCCTTATGCCGATGGTGCCTTCCACCGGGTCACCTGCGCGTTCGGTATCCGTAACTTCGAGCATAAGGAGCAGGGGCTCAGGGAGTTCCTGCGGGTGCTTGCCCCTGGCGGAAAGGCCGTGATCCTGGAACTGTCCGTGCCCCGCAACCGGGTGCTCCGCGCCTTGTACGATCTTTATTTCATGCATATCCTGCCTTGGGTCGGGGGAATAATCTCCGGCGACAAGGCCGCCTATCAATATCTGCCGGCCTCGGTCCACGCCTTTCCGGCTCCGGACCGCTTCTGCTCCATGATGGAGGAAGCCGGCTTCAGGAATGTCCGCCACAAGGCCCTCAGCATGGGCCTTTGCCGGATGTACACCGGTGAGAAAGACAATAATCCATTAAATCCTAAATCTATGTCCAATTACTTTTATGACATGCTTCCCCGCGAGGAATTCGAACGGATTCCGTATCTTCCGACCGTGGGTGAATTCGTAGAGTGGATGGAGAAAGAATATGCCGATATGCCGGCTCTCTCCGACCAGACCAACACCATTACTTACAAGGAGCTTTGTGACAGAGTGGCCCGTCGACGCGCCTTCATCGAAGGTCTCGGTCTTGAGAAGGGTGCCCACATCGCCATCTTCGACCGCAACAGCCAGGATGCCATCGAACTTTTCCTGGCCGTCACTTCCGCCGGTTACGTGGCCATGAACTTCCCGGCTTCCCTGCCGGAAATGGCCGTCATCGGCTCCTGCATGAAATTCGACATCGCTGCCATCTTCGTGCGTGACGAGTTCGCCCCGCTCTGCCAGAAACTGCAGGGCGTGAAGGTGCTCCCCGCCTCCAGCATCGCCGATACCAAGGCTCCCGTCACCGTCGTGGACAAGGAGCAGCCGGCCGCCCTCTTCTTCACCGGCGGCACCACCGGAACACCCAAGGGCGCCGTCCTCAGCCACCGTGCCCTCATGCGCGGTTCCTACAACGCCATCTTCAAGCCCGGCAAGGTGATCGGCGTACACCGCTATATCGCCCTCCTTCCGCTCAGCCATGTCTTCGGCCTCATCGCCGGCACCATGGGCTGCTTCTATACGGGCAACCTCATCTATACCTGTGAAGACATGAAGGCCACCATCGGCAAGCTCCCTGTGATCAAGCCTACCCTGCTGGTGATCGTCCCGGGTATCTGCGACATCCTGTCCGGCCTGGTGAAAATGTACGGCCCGCAGTTCCTGGGCGGCAGCCTGCGCATGATCATCTCCGGCGCCGCCAACGTGCCGCCGCGCCTGGTGAGCATCTTCTCCAAGCTGGGTGTGGAATTCTGCTTCGGCTACGGCCTTACGGAAACCGCCAACCTTACATCGGCCAACGCCAATGCGGTGGAGAAGCCCACGTCCATCGGCAAGATCTATCCCGGCCAGGAGGCCAGAATCGTGGACGGCGAGCTCTGGGTCAAGGGTGACAACCTTTTCTCCGGCTATTACAAAGATCCTGAGAAGACCGCCGAGGCCCTCACTCCGGACGGCTGGCTCCGCACCGGCGACCTGTGCCGCTTCGACGAGGAAGGCTTCCTTTACATCACCGGCCGCATCAAGAACCTTATCGTGCTGTCCAACGGCGAGAATGTGAGCCCGGAGGCCCTGGAAGAGCCCTTCTATGCCGATCCTTGCGTCCGCGACGCCATGGTGAAGGAAGATGAACTCAATGGCAGTCAGGTGATTGCCGTAGAGATCCTTCCGCTGATGCCCGCCTTCGACAGCAAGCCCTGGGAAGAAGTGGAGGCTTACATGAACAATCTGGTGGCCAAGATCAACGCGAACCTTCCCTCCACCCATCAGATCCGCAAAGTGACCGTGCGCACAGAAGATTTCAAGCGTACCGGCAGCATGAAAGTTTCCCGCGTATGACAAGAGAAGAAGTCTTCGACGGCCTCAAAGAAGTGATCGCCGTCATCCGTCCCAAGACGGACCTGACCAACGTGAATTTCGATACCGAGCTAGTCCGCGAGCTCGGTATCGACTCCCTTTCCATGCTGCTGCTTTCCCTGGCGGTGGAAGAAAAGTTCAAAATGCATTTCCCCGACGGAGAGGCTGTGCCCAAGACCGTCGGGGAAGTCTGCGATTCCGTGATTAAGGCGCTTTCCTAAAGCACTTTTACATAACTCCGTCTACGCTGGAAGAGCTGCGGGTTGTATTGCTCGAAAAGAGTCTGCACCTTGTAGTTTTCTTCCAGCTGCGGGTTTAACAGGAGCCGCTTCACGCCCAGGCGGATGCAGTTCTCGTGGAGATATTTGAACATGAGGAGGGCTGCACCCTTCGCCTGATACTCCGGCAGCACGCCGATCAGGAGGGCTTCCAGCGTCTTGTTGGTGCGGAGGGCCTTGAGGATGGGAATGAATCCGAAGGGGAACAGGCGCCCCTTGGCCTTGCGGACCGCCCGGGAGATGGACGGCATGGTGACGGTGAATCCCACCAGCTTGCCTTCTTCGTTCACTGCCAGGGCGATATAGTCCTTGTTCAGCACGGGGACATACTGCTTTACGTAAGAGTCGATCTGTTCGTCCGAGAGTTTGGAATATTCATAGAGCGGGGCGAAGGCGTCGTTCAGCACATGGAACATTTCGCGGCCGTATCTGACCATCTCCTTCCTGTTCTTCGGGACGATGATGTGCACCCCGTACCGCTTCTCCACCAGGTCGGCATATTGGAACATGGGAGGCAGGGTGTCCGGCAGGTCGATGTAGCGCTGGGTCCAGTCGGCGTCCTTGGTGAAGCCCAGGCGCTCGAGGTATTCTCCGTAATAGGGGAAATTGTAGATGACGGTGAAAGGGCTGTCATACTCGAAGCCTTCCACCAGCAGGCCTTCGCGGTCCATGTCCGTGAAGCCCAGGGGACCCTTGATCTTTTCCGCCCCTTTGCTCCGGCCCCAGGCGACAACCGTGTCGATGAGCACCTTGGCCACCTCGAAATCTTCCACGAAGTCGATCCAGCCGAACCGGGCCACTTTTTCTCCCCACTTGTCGTTGGCCTGGTGGTTGATGATGGCGGCGACGCGGCCCACCACGGTCTTACCCCTGAACGCCAGGTAAAGTTCCCGTTCGCAGAAAGAGAGGGAGGGGTTCTTTTCCGAGAGGGAGTTGATTTCGTCGCTCTCGAAAGAAGGTACCCACTGAGGACAATTCTTATAGAGATCCAGCGGGAAGCGGATGAATTTCATCAGCATGGAGCGTCCCTTCACGGGGACGATTCGCAAAGAAGTGTCAGGTTCCATAATACACGGTTTGGACTGCAAAGATAACCAGAATTATTGTTATCTTTGCAAAATATTGGCGATTTGCGCCGAATTTTAAGTTTTTTAGATCAAGACGTTATTCATGGATAAAAAGACTTTCAACCGTTGGAACTGGATAGTGGCCATCGCCGTTTTTGTGATTTCGGCCGCCACCTATCTTTCCACCATAGAGCCCACCGCCTCTTTCTGGGACTGCGGCGAATTCATTGCGTCGTCCTATAAACTGGAAGTGGGGCATCCGCCGGGAAACCCGGTATTCCAGCTCATCGCCCGTTTCTTTACCCTGGGCGTCAAACCGGAGCATGCCGCCGTGGCCGTGAATGCCATGAACGCCATCCTGAGCGCCCTCACCATTTTCTTCCTCTACCTGACCATCGTCTTTTTCGCCAAAAGGCTGGCGGGGTCTCCGGTCAAGCCGGGGATGGCGGGCAGTCCCGGCAACCTTCAGGGGAACGTATCGGCCGGCACCGTCCGTCCGTCCTATACGATGGCCCAGGCCATCGCCATCATGGGCTCCGGCGCCGTGGGCGCCCTGGCGTACTGTTTCTCGGATACCTTCTGGTTCAGCGCCGTGGAAGGGGAGGTCTATGCCATGTCGTCCCTGTTCACCGCCCTGGTCTTCTGGGCGATGTGCCGCTGGTACGAGACGGCCGACAGGCCCCATGCCAACCGCTGGATCGTGCTCATCGCCTTCCTGATGGGCCTGAGCATCGGCGTGCACCTGCTCAACCTCCTTACCATCCCGGCCTTCGTGTTCATGTACTATTACCGCATGAACGAAGACAAGAAGCTGCCATTCAAGAAACTGGCGCTCGTCTTTTTCATCGGCGTGGTGATCGAGTTCCTGCTGGTCTACCTGTTTATCCCGTACCTGCCCAAACTGGCCGCCTTCTTCGACCGCATCTTCGTGAACGGCTTCGGCCTTCCGTACAATACCGGCGCCCTGGTGTTCATGGTCGCCCTGCTGGCCCTGTGCTTCTGGGGACTGTTCTATACGCTCAGGTCCGGCAAGGTTTTCCTCAATACGGTGCTTCTGTGCGTGACCACCCTGGTGATCGGCTTCTCGCTGTTCTCCATCGTGATCATCCGCTCCAGCGTAAAGACGCCCACCAACGAGTATCAGCCCGATAACCCCTACACCCTGGTGCGCTATCTCAGCCGCGAGCAGTACGGCTCCACGCCGCTTCTCTACGGCCAGTATTTCGACGCACCCTACGACCTGAAGAACGACAAATACTGGGCTCCCCTCAATGGAAAATACGTCAAGGCCGACGGTCCCTCCGATGCAGATTACCGGCCCGAAGGAAAGATGTTCTTCCCGCGCATGTGGTCCAGTGCCGATTCCCGGTACATCGACTTCTACCAGATGTACACCAACGGAAAGGGCACGCGCATCAAGGATGCCACCTACCGCAAGCCCACCTTCGGGGCCAACATGGCCTATTTCTTCGATTACCAGCTGAACTGGATGTACTGGCGGTATTTCATGTGGAATTTCGTGGGCCGTCAGAACGAAATCCACAGCCCCTCTCCCGGTGAACTGTTCTACGGCAACTGGGAAAGCGGCGTCAAATTCATTGACGAACTGCGCCTGGGAGACCAGTCCGACGCACCCGCCCCGCTCCGGGACAACAAGGGCAAGAACCACTATTTCTTCCTGCCCCTGCTGCTGGGCCTGCTGGGCCTGGTGTTCCAGTTCGACAAAGACAAGCGCGGCTCCTGGATCGTGTTCCTCATGTTCTTCATGACGGGCATCGCCATCGTCCTGTATCTGAACCAGCCGCCGTTCCAGGTGCGGGAACGGGACTATGCGTATGCAGGCTCCTTCTACATGTTCGCCATCTGGATCGGCCTGGGGGTCGTCGCCCTGTGGGACTGGATCTCCCAGCTGGCCAGGGGGAACGAGAAGGTGGTCGCCATCGCCGCCTCCGTGCTGTGCCTGGGCGTCCCCGCCCTCATGGCCGAGGAGAACTGGGACGATCACGACCGTTCCAACCGCTACACTTCCACCGAAATGGCCTCCAACTACCTGAATTCGGTCGGCCGCAACGGCCTGCTCGTCACCCACGGCGACAACGACACCTTCCCGCTCTGGTACGCCCAGGAGATTGAAGGCGTGAGGACCGATGTGCGCGTGGTGAATACTTCGCTGCTGGGTACCGACTGGTACATCGACCAGATGAAGTGGGCCAGCAACGAAAGCGCCCCGCTTCCCCTCACCGTCCCCAAGGCCCAGTACCTGTACGGCACCAACGAATTCGTGTATATCACCTATGACGACGGTTCCCCGATGCTCCTTTCGGACGTGATGGACATCTTCAAGGATCCCAAGATGAAGGTTACCCTGAACGACGGCACCAAGATGGACTTCATCTGCGCCCGCAAGCTGGTGATGCCGGTGAACAAGGAGAACTGCCTCAAGTACGGCATCGTCCCGGAGATATTCGCGGACCAGATTCCGGAATCCATCACCCTCACCATCTCCGAGGACAAGAACTACATCACCAAGCCGGAACTGTTCATGCTGGACCTCCTGTCCAACTATCAGTGGGACCGTCCGCTGAGCATGCTCAACATGGGCGGGGACCTGAAGATCGGCGTGGACTCCTATCTGATGTACGACGGCTTCTCGTACCGCTTCACTCCCATCAAGAACAAGATCACCAGTTCCGATCCCGGCATAGTGGACGCGCTGGAGCTTTATGACAGGATGAAGAACCTCTACAAGTGGGATGCCATCAAGCGGGACGATTACTTCGTGGACTACCAGAACCTGTATACCTTCCTGGGCGTGCTGAGCCAGCGCCAGATGTTCGTGTCGGCCGCCAACGCCCTGATCGACGCCAAGGAGGATGAAAAGGCGCTGGAGATGCTGGATCTCTGCCAGGAGCGGTTCCCGGACAGCAATTTCCCGCTGGAAAGCCTTCCTCTGGGCTTCTCGGGCAACGATTACATGGTCGCCCAGATGATAGAGGACTACTATTTCCTGGGAGCGGAGGAGAAGGCCCGCGACCTGGCCGGCCGCATGTGTGACGCCCTGATGGAAACCGCTGCCTTCTACCTCTCCTGGGGCGATATGGGCAGTGCGGAGTTCGAGGCGGCCGGCCGCGTGCTCCTGTACATTGCCGACGTGATGAAGCAGTACGGCGACAAGGACCTGTCCGGCAGGACGATCGACCGTTTCGAGGCCTTGCTGCGCACGGTCACCGGACCTTCCTTCGACGACCTGGAAGGATCGGCGGATTCGCTGACAGTGGATCCCTCATAGGCTCTGTGAAATGGAAAAAGCTGAACAATAGCGATTTAAATAAAAGTGTCCGGGTGAAAACGCCCGGACACTTTTTGATAATAATCTGATTGTAAAGATTTTCCAGTTTACGGCTTAGTCCTGGATGGCTGCGATGCCGGGGAGGATCTTGCCCTCGATGGCTTCCAGCATGGCGCCGCCGCCGGTGGAGACGTAGCTCACCTTGTCGGCATAACCCATCTGGGTAACGGCTGCCACGGAGTCGCCGCCGCCCACGAGGGTGTAGGCGCCGTTCTTGGTGGCTTCGGCCAGGTCTTCAGCGATCTGCAGGGTACCCTTGGCGAAGTTCGGGAGCTCGAATACGCCCACGGGACCGTTCCAGAGGATGGTCTTGGAGCTGAGGATGATCTTCTTCCAGTTCTCCAGGGACTCGGGTGCGGCGTCCATGCCCTCCCAGTCGTCCGGGATGTCGTTGATGGGGAAGATCTGGCGGGGCGTGTCGTTGTCGAAGGCCTGGCCGCAGACGGTGGCCACGCTCAGCGACAGGTTCACGCCGCGTTCCTTGGCTTCCTTCATGATTTCGAGCGCGTCGGGAATGAGCTCATCTTCGTGCAGGGACAGGCCGATCTTGCCGCCCTAGGCCTTGATGAAGGTATAACCCATGCCGCCGCCGATGATCAGGTTGTCCACCTTGCCCACCAGGTTCTTCAGCACAGCCAGCTTGGAGCTCACCTTGGAGCCGCCGATGATGGCGGTCAGGGGACGCTGGGCGTTCTTGAGCACATTGTCGATGGCCTTGATCTCACC
>JAFUWW010000078.1 GCA_017471085.1 Bacteroidales bacterium
CTCGGTACTTGCTTGTACTTTCCTTTCAGTCTTTTCAATGAACTTTTTTTATGCCCGCCTTTCGGCCAGGGCGTTAAAAACCCGCTCGTGTTCCGAACGGGATTGCAAAGGTACGCCTTTTTTTTGAATCGGCAAATTTTTCCGGCAAAAAAATCAAATATTTTTTAAAAATTTTCAAAAAATATTCAAAATCAGCGAGTTACACTTTCCAAGCACGGAAACGAGTCCGCGGAAAGCCGTAAACATATTGATAATCAACTATTTATCAAGAGTTTGAATAACAGACTGATTAACGGAATGCAGCTTTTCGGCTTCCATTTTGATTACCTTCCTGTCATAAGTCATGAGACCATTCACCTCTATCTCCACATCGGTGGTCTGGGTATAAACGGCTGCAGACACGCCCGAGGGGATGGTTTCCTTGAGCTGACGGGCGAATTCCTCATACTGAGCGAACACTTCCTCCGAACTGTGATACTGAACATAGCCCCAGTTGCGGTCCGGCTGCCACAAATGTCCCTCCACGGCCCAGCCGATGCCGCCATACTCGCCCAATACGTCGATCTGGGTGCCGCCGGAGCGGAACTTCATGCGCGGATCCGGGTAATTGTGGCTGTCGAAGATATCCCCTACCGGGTAGGAATTGCCGCCGGAAGCGGAATTCACCAGGCGGGAAGGATCGGTCTTTCTGGTGAAAGCCACCACTTCCTCCGTATCGAACTGCGCCCAGGCCTCGTTGAAAGGCACCCAGACTACGATGCAGGGGAACACCTGCTGCTGATTGATGATCTCGCCCCACTCCTTATAATAGGTAGCCTTGGCAGAGGCTGTCAGGCGGGAGTCGTCTTCGGAGGAGGCCCACTTCCACTGCTCCCAGCGTCCGTGGCGGCTGTCGGTGATGCTGGGCATGTCCTGCCAGACCAGCACGCCCAGTTTGTCGCACCAATAATACCAGCGTGCCGGCTCCACCTTGATATGCTTGCGGATCATGTTGAATCCGAAGGCCTTGGTCTGTTCGATGTCAAAGCGCAGCGCCTCATCCGTCGGGGCGGTGTACAGGCCGTCCGGCCACCAGCCCTGGTCCAGCGGACCGAACTGGAAGTACGGCTTTCCGTTGAGTCCCAGACGCTTGTGCCCGGCTTCATCCGTCACTTCCTTCACTTCCCGAAGGGCTCCGTAGCCCTCCACCCGGTCGATGACCTGGCCATTCCGCCGGACGGTGAACTCGATATCATAGAGGAACGGATCTTCCGGAGACCACCGATGGGGATTCCCGGGAGAGAGGACGGCCGACTGGCCCGCCGGGACGGAAGCCTGGGCCAGCATTTGACCGTCGGCCTGAAGGCGGATGTCAACGACATCTCCTTCCTGAGGATGCTCCACAAGGGGACAGACAATGAAAGACGTAGAATGGTCGCCGGCCACGGCGTAATAGTTGACAAGATGCGTTTCGGCGGGCGTAGCTTCCAGCCATACAGTCTGCCAGATGCCGCTCACCGGGGTATACCAGATGCCAGAAGGGCTGGAAACCTGCTTGCCGCGGGGCTGCTCGTCGTTATCGGTGGCATCCAGCACTTTCACCACCACCCGCTGCTCCCCTTTCCTCAGGTAGGGAGTGATATTGAAGGAGAACGCCGTATACCCGCCCGTATGCGAACCGACCTTCTCACCATTGACCCACACCTCGGCGCTCCAGTCCACCGCCTGGAAATTGAGCCAGACCTGCCGGCCTTTCCAGCCGCGCGGCAGCCTGAAATCCTTCCTGTACCACAGGGCTTCATCGGCCGTAATATGTTTTCCGACCCCGGAAAGGGCCGATTCCAGCGGGTACGGCACCAGGATCTTCCCATCCGGACCTTCGGGGTACGGAACGTCTTTCTGGCGGATGGCATAGTCCCAGGGACCGTTGAGCGAGAGCCACTCTTCCCGGACCAGCTGCGGCCTGGGATACTCCGGCAGCGGAGCCTGCGGGTCCACTTCATCGGCCCACTGAGTAAGGATATGGCCCTCCACGGGCTTCCAGTCCATTTTTTCCGGCCCGGATGTACAGGCCGACAGAAGGAGCAGCAAAGCTCCGGCAAGATGAATCCGTTTCATGCCATAAAGTTACCGAATTCCTGCCGAATAAACAAAATTGCCCCGTGACGGAAATCACGGGGCAATAAAGGGATTGGATGCGCTTTACATCATACCGCCGGCGG
The DNA here is from genome assembly GCA_017471085.1 of Bacteroidales bacterium. The sequence continues at coordinate 2,202 of JAFUWW010000078.1, forward strand.
GCATGGCGGGAGCGGCCGGAGCGGGTTCGGGAATGTCCACGATACCGCACTCGGTGGTGAGGAACATGCCGGCTACGGAAGCGGCGTTCTCCAGGGCCACGCGGGCCACCTTGGTCGGGTCGATGACACCGGCCTCGTACATGTTCACGTACTCGTCGGTGCGGGCGTTGTAGCCGAAGTCGGCCTTGCCTTCGCGGATCTTGTTGATGATCACGGAAGCTTCCACGCCGGCGTTGGCGGCAATCTGGCGGAGCGGCTCTTCGATGGCACGCTCGATGATGCGGATACCGGTGGTCTCGTCTTCATTCTCGCCCTTCAGGCCCTTCAGGGCTTCAGCGGCACGGATGTAGGCAACGCCGCCGCCCGGGAGGTAACCCTCTTCCACTGCGGCACGGGTTGCATTGAGGGCATCGTCCACGCGGTCTTTCTTCTCCTTCATCTCCACCTCGGTGGTGGCGCCCACGTAGATGACGGCCACGCCGCCGGCGAGCTTGCCAAGACGCTCCTGGAGCTTCTCACGGTCGTAGTCGCTCTTGGTGGTCTCGATCTGGGCACGGATCTGGTCGGCCCGTTCCTTGATGGCGGCCTGGTCGCCGGCACCGCCTACGATGGTCGTGTTCTCCTTGGTGATGGTCACCTTCTCGGCACGGCCCAGCATCTGGATGTTGGCGTTCTGCAGGGTGAAGCCGCGTTCTTCGGAGATGACGACGGCACCGGTGAGGGTGGCGATATCCTGCAGCATCTCTTTGCGACGGTCTCCGAAGCCCGGAGCCTTCACGGCAGCCACCTTCAGGGTGCCGCGGAGACGGTTCACTACCAGGGTGGTAAGGGCCTGGCCCTCGACATCCTCGGCGATGATCAGCAGGCTCCTGCCTTCACGGGCAACGGGTTCCAGCACGGGCATCAGGTCTTCCATGTTGGCGATCTTCTTGTCGGTGAGGAGAATGTAGGCATCGTCCAGGACAGCTTCCATCTTGTCGCCGTTGGTCATGAAGTACGGGCTGATGTAGCCGCGGTCGAACTGCATGCCTTCCACCACTTTCACCTCGGTCTCGGTGCCCTTGGCTTCCTCGACGGTGATCACGCCGTCTTTCTTCACCTTGGCCATGGCGTCGGCGATCAGTTTGCCGATGTGGGCGTCGTTGTTGGCGGAGACGGTACCTACCTGCTCCACCTTGGAATAATCGTCACCTACCGGCTGGCTCTGGGCCTTGAGGTTGGCGACCACTGCATCCACGGCCTTGTCGATACCGCGCTTGAGGTCCATGGGGTTGGCGCCGGCGGTCACATTCTTAAGGCCCACGTTGATGATGGCCTGGGCCAGCACGGTAGCGGTGGTGGTACCGTCACCGGCCTGCTCGTTGGTCTTGGAGGCGACCTCCTTCACCATCTGGGCACCCATGTTCTGGAACTGGTCTTCCAGCTCCACTTCCTTGGCCACGGTGACACCGTCCTTGGTAATCTGGGGAGCCCCGAATTTCTTGGAAATAACCACGTTGCGGCCTTTAGGACCCAAAGTGACCTTTACAGCGTTGGCCAATGCGTCTGCGCCTTCCTTCATAGCGGCGCGGACCTCTGTATTGAATTTAATCTCTTTTGCCATAATTGTTTGTTTTAAAATTCCCTGTCAAGCCGGGAATGACGTTGCTGTCATGCCCGATGCCGATCGGGCATCTTTACAGGATTGCTAAAATGTCGGACTGTTTTACGATGAGGTATTTCTTGTTGTCGACGGTTACCTCCGTGCCGGCGTACTTGCCATAAAGGACAGTTTCACCCACTTTCACCTCCATGGGTTCATCTTTGGAACCGGGGCCGACGGCCACGATAACGCCCTGCTGGGGCTTTTCCTTTGCATTGTCCGGGATGTAAAGGCCCCCGGCGGTCATGGTCTCGGCCTCTTTGGGCTCGAGCACCACTCTTGTTCCTAACGGTTTAAGCATAGTTATAATATTTTTTTAACAGTTACAATGAACCGCCCCTCCCGGAGGAAGGACGGTAAAGGATAATCAAGTGCTGTGCCAAGGGCAGACAACTGCCAAATTGGCAGGAAAAACAGGCATCTTAAAAGTCAGTACTTGTTTTCCCGGGGAATTCTGTTTACTTTTGTATATTAAGAATAACAATCTGATATGAAAAGATTTTTCCTTCTTGCCCTTGCGGCATTTACTGCCATCCAGCTGAATGCCCAGAACGCTGTGAAAGGCGCCATCGAAGGTGCTCCGCAGCACACCCCCTACCTTCCCACCTACTCCTCGGACGGAAGCAATCGCAAACCGCTGAACGTGATCCTGATGATCGGGGACGGTACCGGCCTGGCCCAGATAGCCTCCGGGCTGTATGCCAACGGGGGAACCCTGACCTATGCCAACCTCAAGCACATGGGCTGGGTAACCACCCAGAGCGCCGACAACTTCACCACCGATTCGGCCGCCTCCGGAACCGCTTATTCCACAGGGCAGAAAACCTATAACAACGCCGTGGGCGTGGACCTTCTGAAGCGTCCCATTCCCAATATACCGGAAATCATTGCAGGCGAAGGATTTATCTCAGGAGTAGTGTCCACAGACGACCTCAACGGAGCCACTCCCGCCTGCTTCTTCGCCCATCAGCCCCATCGCCGCATGACCGACGAGATCTGGGCCGATCTTCCCTCCAGCGTCCTCAAGTACTTCGCCGCCGGCAGCAAGGACGTGTTCGAGCAGCGTCCGGAGACTACGCAAAAAGCTGTCGAAGAGGTTTTCACCGTGGTCAATTCCCTGGACGACCCCCGCTGCGCTACAGCGGAACGGCTGGGTGTGCTTCCTCCCAAGATTGAGACCGGCTACATCGTGGATGGCCGTACGGACTTCCTGCCTAAAGCCACCCGCCAGGCCATCGATTTCCTGAACGCCCGCAAAGAGGCCGGCAAAGGCTTCTTCCTCATGGTAGAGGGCGCCCGCATCGACAAAGCCTGTCACTCCAACCAGTACGAAAGCGCCGTGAGGGAGCTGCTGGACTTTGACCAGGCCATCGCCGAAGCCATCAAGTTTGCCGACGAGGACGGAAACACCCTGGTGGTGATTTCGGCCGACCACGAAACCGGCGGTCTGGCCCTCTGGGGCGGCGACCCTTCGAAAGGCAACATGGAAGGCGTCTATGTGAGCCGCAGCCACACGCCCATCCCCGTTCCCATTTTCTCCTATGGTCCCCATGCGCAGGACTTCATGGGTGTCCAGGGTAACGAACAGGTGGCGCAGAAAATCCTGAAACTCTTATCCAGCAACAATCAACAATAACCCTATCCCATGAAAAAATTCATCATGCTGCTGAGCAGCACCGCCCTCGTGGCCTGCCTGTTCCTCTCTTCCTGCACCAAGACTCCCACGACAGCTTCCATTGTCGGGAAATGGAAATTCAACAAAGAAATAGCCCAACTGATTATGGACGGGAAAGTGATTGAAGAAGAGGTGCTTTATGGGGCTTCCTTAAATGGCCTGGACATGTATTTTGAGTTCATGAGCGACAACACGTTCAACTCCCTGGGCACCATGCCTGGCGAAACCGACATGAGCGGCAGCGGAACGTACTCCCTCTTTGACAACAAGTTGGTTCTCACCTACAAGGATAACGGCTACAACTACACCGAATCCTTTGAGATAGAGAGCTGCACCTCCTCCCAACTTGTATTCAAAGAGGAAGAACGATTCAAGGAAGCCGGGGGTGAATACATGACTCGCATACAAATGTATTTCGACAGAATCAACTAACGGGTGGCGCCAGGTAATTGATTACGAGACGAAAAATTAAAAGTTGCTGATATTCAGCCGTTTCTCTCTACAGGCTACTTTACGTATGGGGCCGACAAGATGAAGCTGCAGGACTGGGCAATATCCTTAAGGGACTTGTCCAGGACCAGGGCGGGGTCAACTGGCTCGGCGGGAGCGGGAGGAGCCTGCTGCAAAACATCAGGACGGCGGGCCATTATTTCCGACAAGTTATACATGAAACCGGCACGCTGGTCGGCTTCCTCGATGCTGCTTTCCGGCTCCATTTCCACGAAGTAGTCGCTGTGGCCGGCCTCGTAGAAAGCCTCGAAGATGGCTTCGTAATCCATCTTGCCGCTTGCGCCCAGCACGTAGTAGTCCTTGATGTGCAGGACGTGGATACGGTCAGGATTGTCGCGGATCATCTGCACCGGGTCCCGTTTGCCCTGCATGGTCCAGTACACATCCAGCTCAAAGTTCACGTAGGCCGGGTTGGTATGCTGGAGCATATAGTCGATGGGAGCCAAACCGGCCCCCTGCAGCGGATGGAACTCCATATTGTGGTTGTGGTACAGGAATTCGATGCCGTATTCGCGGCCCAGGGCGCCTACCTGGTCCAGCAGCTGGCAAATCTGCTTGGCCATGGCTTCATCACCCCAAATGAACACGCCCACCAGGGCCAGATACTGGCAGCCCATGGCCTTATGGTCGGCAAAAACCTGTTTCCAGGCCTCCAGGCACTGCTGCGGGTGGGCAATGTCAATGCCTGCGCCCATGGTGTTGGAGCTTTTCAGCTTAAGTCCGTGTGACTCAATCACCTGCCGGAACTCTTCCGGTGTATAGCCGAACAACTTCTGTCCGGGGGCGTAGTTGCTGATTTCCACAGACTTATAGCCCATCCCGGCAATCCGCTCCAGCGCACCCTCAAAATTGCTTTCCAGCTCCTGTACGGAGTAGAGCTGCAGGCCGATATCTTTCTTCTCCACGGAGGGAACACCCTCTCCGGCAAACAACGACCGGAGGTTCCGGATCGAAACTTCCACATCAGAGAGCATATGGGCAGAGTCGAAGATTTCTACCACGTAGTAGCCCCTGTAGCCGCTCTTTTCCAGGTCCAGCACCAGCTTTTCCATAGGGATGCAGCCGGTGAGCGAGGCGCAGCTGGCCATATTCTCCGGGGAGTAGCGGTCTTTCAGATGGACGTGGCGGATGCGGTCACGGAACTTGGCGTAGGCTTCCAGAGCGTCCTCGCTGTTGGCCAGGTAGTTGCCGGTATCGAAGGCGTGGCCGGCAGAGGGGATGGCATCAAACACCTTCTCCAGGTCTGCCCCGCTGTGCACATAGGCGGTCATCTGGTCGTTGTCTTCGAACAGTACGTCCACCCCCTGGGCGTTCGCCCGGCTGATGAAAGAAGACATTCGCTGCAGCACTTCCGCGTCGGGAAGGGTGCTGTTACCACGGCCCCAGGGCACAATCATCAGGTTCTTGTAGCCGTGTCTGGCACAGAAATCCAGGCACAGGTCTTCGGTATTCTGCTGCAAATCGCGGCCGAAAGGGATACTTCGTCCGTCGTCGAAGAAGTTGATATAGCCGATGGCGCAGCTGTGCTCAAAGCCCAGGCTGTCCAGGGTCTTGAGGGTCTTGTCGTCGGAAAACGTCCATACGTCGGCGGCGTCATAGCCCAGGGACTTCACCTTGGCGGCAGCATCGGCAAAGGAAATGCCTTCCTGCTGGGCAATTACCCCGATATGGTCGCTGAAGATGGATATTTTCTGCGTGTGTTTACCGCAGGAAACCAGGCCGGCGGCAAGAGCAAAGGTGTATAGGACAGGAAAGATAGTTTTCATGGTTTGGTGTTTGTTTGAATCGCAAAATTATACAATTTCCCGAAAGATTCCAATGATTACTGGTTCTGAGCCACCGTGAAGCCGACCGAGACGCTGTTGCCGTCGCCGTCCACGCAGGTAAGGCTATGCTTGCCCACAGGAGGGGCCAGGCGCAGTTCGTGGATGAAACGGGTTTCCCCCACGTAAGTCTGGTCCAGATGCCACCATACCGTGGCGTCGCTCTTGCGGTGTGCCAGGCGGAACACCGCACCCTGCACCGAGCCGTCCAGCTGGCGGGGCAGATACAGGGTCGTTCCCCCGGACGGATAGATGAACTCCATCAGGGCGGTTGACGTGGACTTCACGGCCCCGGTATATTCCGGGTGATGCGGCTTATAGTACCATTCCATGGCCGGGGTCAGGGTGAAAACGCCGTCGGCATGGTACGGGCAAGGGTCGCTCTCCAGGCACGCCTGAGGCAGGAGCATGGACACCGTTTCCGGACAGTCGGGGCCGGCCAGGTGCCCGGAAGAAGGGCAGACATCGGCCCATACGCCTTCGTCGGGGCCGGGTTCGGGAAACCAGCGGCCGCTCTCCGGCAAAAGGTTCAGGATATCGAACATCACGGGGCCAGCCGCACGGGCTCCGGTGAGTCCCGGAACTCCTTGTCCCTCAGCGTTTCCGGCCCATACGCCAATCGTGTAATCCGGTGTCATGCCCACCGCCCAGGCATCCCGGAAGCCGTAACTGGTGCCTGTTTTCCAAGCCGCCCGCCGCACCGATGTAATCAGCCGCCAGTCCAACTCATCGGGCCGATTCACCTCTTTCAGGGCCTCGAAGGTGTACCACAGCGCCACCCGGTCCCACACCGGCGCATTCCGGGCAGATTTTCCCCCCGACCGGCCATCCTCCCAACCCATATAGCTGCGAACCAGGGCGGAATAGGCGGCCGTAATCTCCGTAAGCCGTCCCTCGCCGCCGCCCAGGATGAGCGACAGGCCATAATGGGAGGCATCCTGCCCCAGCGTGGTGAGCCCGCAGCGCTGCAACAGCTCATGGAAACGCGGGACCCCGTAGGTGCGCAGCAGGAACACCGCCGGCACATTGAGCGAGCGGGCCAGGGCCTCGGACGCGTGTACCGCCCCGTAAAACTGCCGGTCGAAATTCTGCGGGGCAAACCCGCCCATGTTCACCGGGATGTCTGGAAGCAGCGTCTGCGGCAGGATGAAACCGTCCTGCAGCGCCGCCGCAAAAAGGAAAGGCTTGAGAATACTCCCCGTAGAGCGGGCCGAGGCCGCAATGTCCACCTGGGACCCGGGCCTTTCCCGCCCGGAAGATGCATTCCCCACATAGGCCACGACCTCGCCCGTACGGTTGTCCATCACCACGGCGGCCATATCCCCCACCCCTTCACGCGCAAGTTCGTCGGAGCGGCGGTCCACGGCGGCCTCCACGCTCTTCTGCATGCCGTAGCGGAGCGTCGTACGGGTCTGCTCCCCTTTGGGACAGGACTCCACGTAATGCGAAGCCAGGGAAGGCAGGGGCAGCGGCTCTTCCGGAAGGGGTTCCGACAAGGCCGCCTCATAGGAGTCCGCATCCATCTCCCCATGCTGATACAGGTGCTCCAGCAGGCGGTTCCGCTTTTCCAGCAGGGCATCCCGGTTCTTTCCCGGATGCATGGAGGCTGGCGCATTGGGGAGCACAGCCAGGGTGGCGGCCTCTCCCCAGGAGAGTTCATCGGCCGGACGTCCGAAATACCGCCATGCGGCGGCTTCCAATCCCACTACATTGCCCCCGAAAGGAGCGTATGAGGCATACAGGGCCAGGATTTGCCGTTTGTTGTATCGCCATTCCAGCCGGGTGGCCAACACGGCCTCGACGATTTTCTGCCAGATGGTCCGCTCCCGACCCCGCGAAATTCGGATCACCTGCATGGTGAGGGTGCTGCCGCCGCTCACCACATGGCCGGAGCGGATATTGTCCACGAGCGCCCGCACCAGCGACACCGGATTCACGCCCGGGTGCCACCAGAAATGCCGGTCCTCGAAACGGATCACCGCCTTGGCATAGCGGTCCGGCACCGTGTCGCAGGGCGGAAAGCGCCACTGCTGGTCGTCGGCGATGCGCGCTCCCAGCAGTTCTCCCTCCGCTGAATACACCACAGTGGAATAAGTGACTCCTTTGAACAAGTTCCGGGGCAGGCAGAACAGATAGCCAAGCAGCAGCACGGCTACCGCTCCCAAAATCCATCTGCGTACAGTCTTAGTCATGTTTTATGCCTGTTTCTTGTCCAAGAATACAAATTCGTACGAACTAAGTCACGTATTGGCCCGTTTTCTTGCCATAGATCGTTAGTCCGTACGAACTTAGTTTCATTCCGGCCCGCTTTCCCGACCCTGGCAAAGCGGGCAGGAAAGATTATCGGGTCACTACCGCCGTGCCGGATGCCGTGGAGGCATTGATGGCCGGTTGGTACATGGCTTCGCAGACGATGGCCGGGAGGGTGTAGGTGCCCTCATAAGCGGCCCGCAGCTGCACGGTGAAGGTCTTGGCCTTGCCGGCGGGCAGGGCGAAGAACCAGTTCACCCGGTCGTCGCGGATGTCTTTGTGGTCGTATCCGCTCTCATCCTCGCCGCCCAAGAGACGGTCGTTCTGGATTTCCCAGCCGGAAGGGATGCAAAGGCCCAGGGCCAGGTTCTCCAGGTCTCCCTGTGTGGCATTGAGCACCTTCACGCTGGCGCTGAAGCGGGTGCCCTGCGCCAGGGAAGCGGGATTCACGCTGCGGCCTTTCTCGTCCTTATAGCTCACTTCCAGACGCAGTCCGTTGGAACGGGCCGGGACAACGGCGCCGGCAGCGGGACGGGAGATGGACACCAGCGATCCGTACAGCGGACCGTCGGCATTGTTCTTCACCGTAATGGCACCGGAGGCGGGTACAGTGGCCACGGAACCCGTAGAAGCCACATTGCTGCCGTTCACGGAAGCCTGGATGGCCGACGTTCCCAGTTTGTCGTGCAGCCGGTGATAAGCGATGGCTGCAAAGGCGGTCTCCTGGGTGGAGAGCCAATCCATCTGGCCGACAGCCTCCTGGGCGAGAGGCAGCGCGGCGGTAAGCCGGCCGGTAAGGGCCAGGGCTTCCAGGGCCACCATCTTGTCACGGAAGGATGTGCCGTAGGTAAGGTTGTAAGGCAGATATTCCGGGAATTCGGTGCTCACCTCGTCTACCAGGGCTTCGGCGATCTTGGCCTTGCCGGAGAGGGCGTAGGCACTGGCAAGCATCCACTTGGCGCGGTCGCCGATACCCTCGGCCTCGCGGAGACGGTTCATGGCCGATACATTGGCATTGCCGGTAGCGGCCATGGTGTACAGGCGGTAGCACTCGTCCAGGTGCGAGAAGGCGTTGTTGCCCGCAATGCGGTAGGCCTGGGACATCTTCTTCTGGAAGCCTTCCCAGCTCTTGAGCACGCCCTTGTTCACCTCGAAGCCGGCCTTGGAAGCCTCGTTCAGGAATTCGCCAGCCATGGAGGTTACCCAGGTGTCGGCCTGTTTGCTGCCGCTCCAGTAGGCGAAGCCGCCGTCGGAGGTCTGACGGGCGTAGAGTTTGGCGATGATGTCCGGGATCAGGGTCTTGGCCTCTGCGGCGTCGGCCTCTGACAGCAGAGGCATCAGATGAAGCATGGTAAGGCCCTTGGAGGAGAGCTGCTCGGAGCAGTCGTAGGCGTAGTCCCGCATGGACAGATACAGGCTGCGGGCATCCAGGGCCGGGAATCCGGCCAGCTGGAGGGTGGCGCCCTCGCCGGCGTTCAGGCTCTGGGAGGCCCCGGCCTGAAGGGTGAAGCGCTGCACGCTGGCTATCTCTGAATGGGGATTGCGGACGGTGAGGGCGATGGTCTCCGTGGCCTTGTGGCCGGCACCGGAGGCATCTACCGTGATGTGGGCCACGCCTTCACCGGTGGCCTTGAGGGCAAAGCGCACCAGCTGGTCTCCCTTCTCGGGGAACTGGGCCGTAAGGCTGCTGTTGCCGACGATTTCTACGGGGCCGTCCACGCTCAGCTTCACGTTGGCGCTCTTGACGGCATCTTCCATGGCGAACACGTTCACCGGAACGGCGGTTTCCTCGCCGGTGCCCAGGATGCGCGGCAGGGTGGTCACCACCATCAGCGGGCTCTGGACCGGCACGGTGGCCTCTGCGTTGCCGTAGGCGCCGTCATGGCCGGCCACCAACATCACGCGGACGCTGCCCACGTACTGCGGGAGCTTGAGTTTGATCTCGTCCGTGCCCTTGGCCAGGGTGCGGGGCTGCTGGAACAGGACCACCGGGTTGAAGCGGTTGTCCTTGCGGGCGGCCACCACGTTGGCCTCGTCACCGCCGATGGCGGCAAGCGGGGAGAACCGGCCGCTGAATGCGCCGATCACCTTGTCGTACAGGTCCCAGGTCTTCACGCCCAGGGCCTCGTCCCTGTACATGGCATCCCAGGGGTTGGGGGTCTTGAAGGCGGTGAGGTCCAGCAGGCCCTCGTCCACGATGGCCAGGGTGTAGGTCATGGGCTTGCCGCTCTTCTCAGAGACCTTCACGGTGAAGGACTCGTCCGGATGCAGGACATCAGGAATGCTGATTACAGGCTGCAAGTGAGACTCGGGGTTCTCCACCTTCACGCGCTGTACGCCGTACAGGCGCAGCGGGAGGTCGTTCACCGTGGCGCCGTAGGGCTGCAGCAGGGTTACGTGGACATAGAAGTTCGGAGCCATCTCCGGCTGGATGTCAAACTTGTAAGGCGTATCCTTGTCGGAGGTGGACACCCATTCGCGGCGAAGCACGCCGCTGGCGTTCTCCAGGGACACCAGGGCCTGGCCGCCCGGGGCGGCAGGGATATAAATGGTAGCCTTTTCACCGGCCTTGTAGGACGGCTTGTCCACGGAGAAAGTGAGCATGGTCAGGGACTCGGGGTCCTTGCGGCCGCCACGGCCGCGGGTTTCAGGCCAGTCGAAGCTGAACAGCTGTCCGGAGACGTGGCCGCTGGTCATATCACGCGCCAGCACCAGGTAGCGTCCCCAGGCGGGATACTCTTCCCTCATTACGAAGGTGGCGTCTTTGTCGGCACTGCTGGTTACGGTTCCGCCGGAGAGTTTGGTCACGGAATTGCCGCTCACATAGGAATCCAGGTCTGAGCCGGGATTGTCCCACCACCAGTTCCAGCCCACCTTGAACACGGCGTATTCCACCTTGTGGCCACGCACGCGCTTGCCGCTGGCATCTACCACGGCCAGGCTCACGGTCTGGTCCTTGTCGGTTTCCAGGTAGTAATTGCTGGTCTCGGGCAGTTTGATGCCCACATAGGAGCTGTACGGGGAGTACGGGAGCGTCTCGGTGGTGAAGCTTTCGTCGCCGCCGGCCTCCATCACGGATGTGACGATGAAGGCGCTGAGCATGCCCGGAGCCCCTTCCGCCGCAGGAAGATCCACCTGCACGGAGGCCTCTCCGCTGGAAGAGAGCTTGGAATTATAAAGGGTGTATTCCGCGCTGGTAAAGTTGGAAGAAGGGTCGTTGAAGGTGTATTTCTCGAACCCGGCGAACGGCGAGCCGGAGGCCTTCCTCAGGGTCATCTCTGCCCGGACGGGCATGTCGGCCGCCACGCCGCCTGCGAGCCAGTCAGCCGCGGTGCGCACGGTGATGCGCTCCCCTGCATTGAGGACGGAGGCATAGCGGGTATTGATCTTCAGACGGTTGGGTTTCACGGTCTCTACGTGCAGCACCTTGTGGAAGGTGTTGCCGCCCACCTTGAAGTAAGCGTTCCAGTAGCCGGTGGGATCGTCGGCCTTGGTGGGGATGTCGTAGCTGAAGAAGCCGTCCTTGCCGGAGCGGACCATCCGGGTATAGAACTGGCCTTCCGGGGTGTAGAGCTCCAGCGTGGCCGGGTGGCCTTCCGGCAGGTTCCTGCCCTTGTCGGACAGGAGCATGGTCACGTGGAGGGTGTCGCCGGGACGCCATACGCCGCGCTCGCCGTAGATGTAGGACTTGATGCCCTGCCGGAGCACCTCGCCGCCCACGTCGAAACGGCTCAGGGAGCGTTCCGCCCCGCTGGAAATCTTCAGGTAGCCCACCGAGCCGCCGCTGCGTGCCACAACCGCAAAGGGCTTGTGCGGCAGGGTCACCTCTGCCAGGCCTTTGCCGTCCGTTTTCACGGTGGCGATGCTCTGGAGCTGATAATCAAACACTTCCAGGCTAAGCCCAGAGATGGGCTTGGCGCTCAGCAGATCCGTCGCGGCCAGCCAGAGTTTGTCCCCGTCGGCATATTCGGCCATCAGGCCGATATCCGATGCCAGCAGCTGCACGGACGGGAAGCGGTCGGAATCCATATAGAAAGAAGGCTTCGTGGGATCCGAGGCCTCGTCCCAGTCGTAGTTTTCCCAGTCGTAGTCGTTGTCCCAGTAATAGGAGCTCTGGGTGTCCCAGACATCGTCGTCTTCCTTGGTAGGAGTGCCACTCGGACCGCCCAGGGTACGGAGCGGCTCTTTGCCGCCATAGAGCGACTGGTCCATGCGGAAGCTCAGGCGGATCCGGTAGATGGCGCCGGGCTCCTTCTTGACCATGTTGCTCAGGTCTATGCTGTGCTCGTTCCACTGGTGCAGGTTCTTGGAGGCATCCAGGGGCACGTCTCCCCTGTACACCAGACGGCCGCTGCGGCGCAGGCTGCTTTCCTCGCCCAGCTCGTTGTCCTGCAGGTACATGAGCACGTTTTTCTCGTAAATCTTCACCACGCGTACCTCCACGGCGCTCAGGTTCACGGCCTTGAAGGGCAGGATCAGGTTGGACTTGTCCGGAAGGATGTTGCCCTTCAGGGGAATCTCCACGGCCGGGAATTCCTCCGTACGGGTGAAGGTGCGCACGAAAGCGTCTCCCAGGGTTTCACCCGCGGCGCTCTTCAGGGACTTGTCCAGGGTGAGGGTGAGGTCTCCCTTGCGGTTCTCGAAGAACACGCGGAGCAGGGAATCCTGCACCTGGACATAGCTGCGGGCGGCACCTTCCAGCTCTACCAGGCCCCGCAGCGTTGCGTTGACGGGCGCCTTGCTGAAGACCACATCGATACTGGGCGTGTCCCCCATCACCTCTTTCACTTTCACCACCCGGAAAACCCTTCCGTTGTCCGGCTCCAGGGGTTCTTCCTGGGCCCGGGAAGCGTCACGGCCCTTGACGGTGAAGCCGAAGTTGAACTGCTTCAGATTGTCCTCCGGAATGTCGGAAATCTTGTCCAGGGCTACGCTTACGGCGTAATCCTGACCCACTTTGAGGGCGCCTTCTTCAGGGACGAAGGAGACGGAGGACGGGGAATTCCACCGGATGGCTCCCTTCACCGAGGGGCTGAAGGAGAACAGGCCGTCGGATAGGCGGGCAGCCTCGGGGATGTCGCCGGTGAAATCTACACGGATTACGGCGTCGTCGGCCACGATGCCGCCGGTGTACGCCTTGATGTACTGGGCGAAAGCCGTGTCCGGGCTTTGCGCCTTGTCCTGCTTGGGCGCGCAGGATGCCATCAGGAGCAGGAAGCCGGTTACCACCAGCCCCGCCGCTTTACGTGCGTGAAGTGTAAGCATATCGTTAGGATTTAGTGAATCGATAGGAATCGGCCGCCTGTTTCAGGCGTTTGAGCCCCTCCAGGAGGGTGGTGCGGGGACAGGCGATGTTCAGGCGTTCGAAGCCCTCCCCCGCCGCGCCGTAGATGGTGCCGGTGCTCAGGACCAGGCCCTGCGCCTGCAGATGGGCGGCAAAGCGCTCGCTGAAGCCTTCCAGCGGCTCTCCCGGGCACAGCAGGCCGCGGCAGTCCAGCCACATCAGATACGTGCCTTCCAGGGGAAGGGCCGACAGCTGGGGGATTTCGTCTTCCAGGAAACAGTACACGGTGCGGGCGTTGTGGTACAGGTAAGAGCGGAGCTCGTCCAGCCAGGCGCCGGCCTTGTTGTAGGCGGCCTGAAGGGCGGTGACGCCGAACACGTTTACGTCGCAGCACTCGTTGTCGTTGATGGCGCGGTCCATCTTTTTCAGGATGGCCGGGTCTGTGGCAAAGATGTTGGCAATCTGGATACCTGCAATGTTGAAGGCCTTGGTGGGCGAGATGCAGGATACGGAATTGCGCACCAGTGGCTCCTCCAGGGTGGCCCAGGGGGTGTAGTCGTGGCCGGGATAAGTGAGCTCGCAGTGGATTTCGTCGGAAATCACGAACACATTGCTGCTGAGGCAGATCTCTCCCATGCGGGTAAGCTCTTCCCGGGTCCAGACGCGGCCGGCGGGGTTGTGGGGGTTGCACAGCAGCAGCACCCGGGCTTCCCGCGCCTTGGCCTCGAAGTCTTCCCAGTCAATGGTGTAGGTGCCGTTTTCGTAGTGCAGGGGCTGGTCCAGCTGCACGCACTTGTTGTTGCGGATGGCAGGGAAAAAGGCGTTGTAGCAAGGGGTTTGCACCATCACTTTGTCGCCGGGGACGGTCATGGCCTTGATGGCGGCGCTGTAAGCCGCGATAACCCCGGTGGTGGGCACGATATTTTCCCGGCCGATTCCCGCCCAGCCGTGCCGCTCGCGGAACCACCGGGCCATGGCCTCAAAATAGCTGTCCGGCACCAGTTCATAACCGAACACGCCGTGGTCCAGGCGGCGCTGCAGCGCTTCCAGGATTTCGGGCGCGGCCTTGAAGTCCATGTCGGCCACCCACATGGGCAGCTTGCCGGGAAACTCGTCCCACTTGACACTCTCGGTGCCGCGGCGGTCTATGATCTGGTCGAAATTATACATTGCGGGTAACGATTTCGCAGTTGCCGGGGGCTTTGATGTTGCCGTCCAGGATAATCTCCCCGATGCTGTCGGCCTCTATGCGGCCGGAGCGGGGGTTTTTCACGGAGGTGATGTGGCCGCTGACCTTGGCCGTGACGCTGCTGTACTCGAAGGCCAGGTCTGCGTCCGGCTCGAAGGTGCAGTCTTCCAGCACCAGGTTCTCGCAGTAGCACAGGGGCTGGGTTCCGCCGATGTGGCAGCGCACCAGACGCAGGTTCTTGGAGTACCAGGCCAGGAACTCCCCGTTGATCACGGAGTCGTAGATGGTCATGTTCTCGCTCTCCCAGAAAGCGTCCTTGGTCTGGAGGTTGGCGTTGCGGATCACGGCGTTCTTCACATACTGGAAGGAGTAGTTGCCGTGGAGCTCATAGCCGTCGATATCCAGGTTCTCGCAGTGCATGAAAATATAGTTGGCGTCGGCCGTATAGACATTACGCAGCTTGATGTCCTTGCTGTCCCAGAAGGTTTCCTGGGCGTTGGGGATTTTCACGTTCTCCAGATACACATCCTCTATGCGGCGGAACATCTTGGGCGCTTCAATGAGGGTGTCGTACATCTTGCAGCCGCGGGTGTACCACAGGGCGGCGCGGGCGCCTTCCCGGAAGATACAGTCCCGCACGGTGAAGTTGTCACACTCCCAGAACGGATATTTTCCCTTGAATTCACACTTAACGGCCTCGATATTGGCGCCTTCCTTGATGGAAGACTCTCCGGGGCCGATCACCACATTCTCCAGGTACAGCCCGTCCCTGCAGGTATAGAAAGGGCGCTCCCCCTCAAAATATTGGTCTTTGACGATTTGCATGATGTTATAATGTTTAATCTGCAAATATAGTCATTTCCCGGCCTTATTCCAAGCTTTCCAGCTGAACGTCAGGAAGGGCGGAGAGCTCGTCGGCCACATCTCCCAGGAACGTTTTGGCCGGCACACGGATGGTGACTTCGGCCCGGATCCGGTCGCCGGCCCGGGTCAAGGAAAAACGCTCCGCCTTCTTTCCCATGGAGCGGATGGCCTCCGACAGGACATGCTGATCCGTGGAGGAGAGCACCGCGGTCACATACTTGTCGCCCAGGCCGATGGTGATAAAATGCATGGCTTCCAGGATGGCCATCACGAAGACGGTGCATACAGCCGATACGACATACAGGCCGCAACCCGCTCCCAGGCCGATGGAAGCCGTTACCCACAGACCCGCCGCCGTGGTGAGCCCGCTCACGCGGTTTTTCTGGAAGATGATGATGCCCGCGCCGATGAAACCGATGCCGGAGACCACCTGCGCAGCCACCCGGGCAGCGTCGAAGCGCTCCGCCCCGGCAAAGCCGTACTGGGAGATGATCATGAAAAGTGCGCTGCCCAGGGCCACCAGCACATGCGTGCGGATCCCCGCGCCCTTGGCCCGGATTTCCCGCTCAAAGCCAATCGCCGCGCCCAGAACACCGGCAATCAGGAGTCTCAGGATGAGTTCTGCTGTCATAATCTTAACGTTATTCATTCAAAGATACGGCTTTTTCTGCAAACTTGCACGTTTGCGGCGGGAATTGTGTGGGGGCTATTTTCTTAAGAAACTATTGGTCGTCTATACCCACGTACTTGACAGTCCAGCCGGCAGGGACAATCTTGTTCCATGTGCTGCCGTAATTGGTGACGGGATTGAGTGAGCTGTCCAGCCAGAGTTCACCTGTGGATGCAACGCCGCCGAGCCAGTTGGTGCCGTCGGAGAAGAAGGCGTCATTGCGGTAGTTGTTCTGCGTGCCGAGCATCTTGATGTAGTTGATCTTCTCGCAGCCATAGAACATTCTCTGGTAGCATCCCTGGGCAAGTTTCGTAGCCGCCAGTACAGGCGCATTCTCCAGTTTGGCGCAGTTGTAGAACATATTACGATAGCAGGTCTTGCCCAGGCTAGTGAAAAAGCTTTAACTCGGCAGACTATGTTGGCAATAACAGGATTGTATTCAATATTAAGGGGAATAGTTACAGACTGGTTGCATTGGTGCTTTTCCGTATAAAAATGGTATATGTGAGGTTTATCGGGACACACCGGGCATATGATCAGATTAAGAGCATAGAAAACATCTGAATAATGACACGTATAGAGAACGAGATGCAGTACAATTCTGCTATGCAAAGGATTGAACAACTCCTTAGAATAGTAAAGGAAGACACGCCGGAGAATGACATCAACAGCGTGGAATTAGTCTTGCTCTCCAACCTCGTGGCCGATTATGAGGATGAGCACTACCCTATCACTAAGCCATCACTCATTGAAATCCTGAAACTGAGGATGTTTGAGATGGGTCTTAGCCAAAGCGCACTGGCTGCTCTCCTGGGAATGAATCAATCCAAAGTAAGCGAGATTATTTCCGGAAAATGCGAGCCCACCTTAAAGCAAGCCCGCATCATCTCACAAAAACTGTCCATCAGCCCCGCCATTGTGCTGGGAGTCTAAGACATAAAAACGACGCCGGCGGGGCGGCTGCGGGTGTGGAGGGGAAGCGGCTGAATATGAGGAAGTTAAGCAATTTCCTGTGTAACTAGAGTTACACAGGAAAACTTTTAATTGGCCGATAATCAAGCGATTGCGCTCCACCAAAAACCGCCGCCCATCCGGAAAACTCTTATTATATGCCGCCCAGATGGATTGGCGGCCAGGAACAAATTATCCATTGCCCGGCTCCAGGGCCGACAGGAAGTCCCGGGGGGAAATGACGGTTAGGGGGCAGAAGGGAGAATTCAGGTCAAAGAGGGCCTTATCCCTGGTTATGAAAAAGTCACATACGCCGCTATAGGCACTGGCATACTGGGCATCGTCTTCAAAATCTCCACTGGGATGGGCAAGAGCCCAAAGCAGGTCCAGATCATCGATGGACAGGATCTGGACAAAAGACCGGAGCGACTGCAGGAGGGATTTGAAGGACTCGTAGTCCATCCCGTTTTTTCTGGCGCAATAAGCCAGGTCTATGATGCTTTGCGTGGTAATGCACAGCTGGAAAACGCTGGCCCGGGCGGCGGAGAATATCTTCTCGGCAAAGGGTTTTTCCGGCCGATTCTCCAGGCAAAGGTCCATAAGGACGTTGGTATCTATGAAAACCTTCATCACTTGCACAGCAGATGGGCCAGTCTGTCGTCCTGCTCCAGCATCTCCGGGGTGGGTGCCGGGATTGCCCCGCTGATGGATTTCACAAGCGGATCCAATTCAATCTCCTTGGAAAGTTTGGGAATGGAGACCTTTGTGGCCTGGTCCAAGATGCTTTCCACGAATGCATTGAACGACATCTTGTTTCCCCGAGCCTGATATTTCACCCGCTCCATCACCTCCGGACGAATCCGTATAACCGTCTGTATCTTTGTCCTTGTTTCCATAAATGATAACATTTTTGCAAATGTAATCATTTTTGGGAAAGAATACAAGATGGGTGAGACCTTGTTTCTTTGTAAGCCTCTTTTAGATTTGCACCGTGATTCCAATATGGGATTACGATGCAAATCTAAAAGAGGCTTACGCTGCGGGTGTGGAGGGGAAGTGGCTGAAGGTGAGGAAGTTAAGCAATTCCCCGTGTACCTGGAGTTGCACAGGGAAACTTATAATTGGCCGATAATCAAGCATTTGCGCTCCACCAAATGCTGCCGCCAATTCAGGAAATGGCCATTCCGTGCGCCGCTATAGGCACCGGCATACTGGGCATCGCCTTCAAAATCTCCACTGGGATGGGCAAGGGAAGTCAGTGACGCTCATTTGTTTCCGCTCGGCAGCCAAAGGATTACAAATCTTTGACGCAGCGGATGGTAGGCATCACCTTATTATTGTCGGCCATCAAGAGGTGGCCCTTGCTCATACCCCAACCCCACTTGTTGTTCATCTTTTTCGTACCTTCTACACCGAAGGACCAGTGAGTCCTGCAAGGTACGGCATTGTTGTCGTCTTTCCCAAGATAGCCGGAATCGTTTGTTCCCATTGCCGCCAACATAGTCCACATGATAGACATCTCCCTTACGTTGGGCAGTCTGTATCCTTCCGGGCATACACTAAGATTGGCGTCAAGATTAGGGAAGCTGTCATCGAGGTATTTGTTAAGCTCGTTAACCTTCGTCAGATTGTAGGTCGTGTTGTTAAAGGAATAGGATGAGTAGCTGCTGAGACTACCAGTACTGATTGCAGGCAAAGTGACGAATCCGCTTGACAGACAGGCCATCTTGCTATGCTCGTCGTGACCGATGAGTTGATGGTCTACCGGCTCGCGAAGTGACGCTTTGTTAATTCTGGAGCAATCGAACTCGTAGTATGTCTTACTGGCATTACGATATCAGAAAGGACTTCTCCATAATGCTTTATCATAGATGTCTGCTTGTCTTTGTCAGTTTCACTATGGAGTTTAAGTAATTCCCTCTTAAGGTTACGCACCATTGCAAAAGTTTCAATAATGGCAAAAGCAACAGCCAAAGCGCGCTTACCTTTCAACACCGTAGCCAACATATAAAGGCCTTTCTCGGTGAAAACTTTTGTTCCGCGATGGTTGTTTTTTGATACTTTGGATATCAAAATTTTTGATTTCAAATCGTGTAACTCATTCTTAGTCAATACAAACATATAATCCTCAGGAAATTTGTCCGGATTATTACGCACGGCCTGGTTCACTTCACGAGTCTCCACGCCATACAGATCGGCTATATCCGCATCAGCAATTACCTCTTGGTTTCGGATTACCGCAATCTTACCTTCGACATCTCTAATACTCACAGGAAACGACTCACCTTTTTTTTTCTCTTTAGCCATACTCTAGCAGATGCTCCGCCAATGGATCATCCGCAGCAAACATAAGGCTGCAGAACGACAAAAACAAGAATCGGTTGAAACATTTTGGAAAGTTTTAATGTTTCAACCGATTGGAGGTAAAAGTGAGGGTGAACGACACCTGTGGGATAAAGGTTTACCCTAAGTCATCTATGCCGCCAATCCAGAAAAACCGTGATATACGAAGTCTCGGTGGATTGGCGGTTGGATTCAAAACTCCTTTCTTGGCAAACGACTGTTATAAGTCCTTTACACAACGGGGATACTTTGAAAGAGATCTTGTCGTACCGCCCATTAGCAGGTGGACGTTACTCATTCCCCAACCCCAGGCACTACTGACCTTGCGTGAGCCTTCGGCTCCTTTGGACCAGTGAGTACGGGAGGGCATGGTATTGGAGTCCGTAAGTCCAAGATATTCCGAATCCCCATATTCTGAGGGGGCCAGAGTTGTCCAAATCAAGGACATTTCACGGACATTGGGTAGCCGATAGCCCTCAGGACAAACGCTGAAGTTGGAGTCAAGGTTAGGGAAACTGTCATCCAGATACTTATTTAGGCTTTGAATCTGGTTCAAATTGTAAGTTTTGCCATTAAAGTAGTAAGAACCGTAGCCGTTGAGGTTAATAAGATTAACAACAGGTGCAGTGACGAATCCTGCTGACAGGCAGGCCATCTTGCTGTTTTCGTCATGGCCGACCAGTTCGTGGTCAACCGGATCGCGAAGTGAGGCAGAGTTGATGCGGGAGCAGTCGAATTCGAAAAAGGTGCGATCGTCGTAGGTTCCGGTGTAAGGGCTCGTGACGGTACCGTCGGCATTCAAATGCTTGCGGACCATGGTAGTGTAGGCATTGGGTTCCACCTCGGGATTCTCAGTGAGCGTGATGTCCTTTCTCTGACCGCCTTCCACATAATAACCCAGGTTGCGGACGCAACGTGTGCTGAACTGTGCCGTCTGATCGGAGCCACTATAATTCATATTACTTCCGTTCACACCTTCCTCCGCCCAGACAATGCGGGGATACTTGTTACTGTTGTTCCAGTCTGCGACATTGCCCGGATTATAAGCATAATACCGGTTGCTAGCGATCACGTGCTGGCGCCATTTATCTTTGTTGGACTCGGCCTGGTCCGAGGCGCTTCTTTGGTAGAGACGCGCGTCTCCCTCGATACCGTATGAGCCTAGGAAGACACCGATGAGCTGGATGTCGGATGCCATGTACCAGCGGATTTCATCCGCATCTATTATATCATCCCCGTCAAGGTCGCGGTTACGCGAAAGGCAACTGTAGCGGAGGTAGTTATAGTCGTTATTCGTGGGGTCCGGATTGGCCGGATCAGTCTTATCCCACAGCACAGGGGTCTCGTTGGTGCCTTCCAGGTTGAGGAACTTGTCCCAACGCTGTCCCACAAGGGCTTCGTTTCCGTCCTTGTCCAGCACGCCCCATAGTTTGAGGGTGTTGAGACGACCGTTTGTGGAACTCGTATTGCCGCAGTCCTCCAGGTTCTTGTTGCGCCAATAACTGGCGATTCCGGTTTCGTTGGCGTCATCCGTGAATTCCATACCCCATGCAGATTGCAATCCGGCGGTTTCCTGAACGGCATAGATGCTCTGGATGGAACGCTGCTGGATGGTGAACGAAGAGCCGATGAGGGTGCTCTCCCCGTCTGCCGACTTTGCCGATGATGCCAGGATATGCATTCGCCTCATAGGACCGTTTACTATCTTCTTCCAGAGTGTAGGGTCATACTCGCCGCTGAGGGGATTGGTGGTGTAGTAGTACTCGCTGATGAAGGCAGTGACTGTAATCTTTGGCCCGCCGGTGCCGTCATCATTGTCGAAATCATTTGTGGCGACATGATCCGGATCATACGTGGAGTCTCCCGGCGTTTGTGCGGCCACATCCACATCATACTGCCGCTTCTGCCCCTTCAGGTAGTCCACCAGTTCGTCAACGTACATCGTGCGCCTCCTGTCGCCAGCAGGAATGGCATCTCCGTTGATGTCTCTGAAATCATAGTCGTGAGGCTTGTAAAGGATGCGCTGGTCAGAGTAGTAATTACCGCCCTCGTCTATATCGTTCACGCGGAACTCCACCCATTTGTAGTCTATATCGGTCATGCTCAAACCGTCTTCAGGGCCTACTCCGTCCGGGTTGAACGGAGTCTCCACATACCAGCTGATGTTATCAGGGTCCATGTAGGCGGCGTGGAAGGAAATGACCTGCGTGCTGAAGTGGCAGTCACTATCGAATATCTCCTCCAGGGCCACGACCACACGCCCCGTGGCGCCAGGCTCGGGCTCATACAGCGGATTGCCGGTCTCGTACGCCTCCACCTCAGCATTTATGTCCTCTGCGCCGTTGATGTAGATATTGTAGACGTAATTGTGATTGCGCCGAGTATCGAAATCTGTCACA
Source organism: Bacteroidales bacterium (assembly GCA_017471085.1). The sequence continues at coordinate 23,802 of JAFUWW010000078.1, forward strand.
TCGGAGTTGAAGTCACCAAGATGGATTTCATATCGCACGTTTGCGTCCAGGGTGGCGTTGGAGTTGCCGCCCGCGGAAACCCCCATAACTATCTTTCCGGTAAGAACGATGTAGGCAGACAGCGGGTCTGTGTAGAGGTAGTCGCCGTTTTCAAAGAAGCCGCCGGTATAGGGATCCGGTTTTTCACGCCTTTCCCGGTCAGCATAAGAAGAGATTCCGGCTGCTGGCTCCTTTCGGTTTTCCATCATATAGAACGAGAAACTGTGGATGGAAACCTTTGTCACACCATCAGCATAAAAATCGTTAGCTTCGGAAGTTACGGTTTCGGTCTCGAAACCCAGCTCGTCCGTGGAGAAGAATTCTGCCTCCGTGTCGGCGGCGTCTTCGCCGTCACGCTCCAGGAGGTAGGAGCAGGTTGGGACGTTCACAACCTTCCATTTATAGGGGATAAAGGCGCGGATCGGAGCGTCCTTTGCGATTCGGACATTCACCGTGACCTTTGCATAGAGACGCTTGAGCGTCAGCGACTTGTGACTGATGTCATCACCGTCGGAAGTGTCTCCCTGGATGTTTACTCCGTCCACCTGCCCGGTCATCAGGAAGAAGCCGGAATTGGCGGCGATTTCGCTTCGCACCTGCGTCGCGACGATATCCTGAAGATCGCCATAGGTCTGCACGGTCGAAAGCAGGCCGGAGGAAACATCGAGGTCGTTCGGGTTCATGTTTGCAACTGCCACGATGGTGCAGCCGGTTTTCTTGGATGTCTTCAGGTGGATTGTCCCATGTGTGGCAGCATCGGAGTCGGAAGACATGTTCGTAACGGTCCAATAATTCGATTCTGACGAAGCCCCCAGGTTCTCTCCGTCAAAATAGTGGCCGTAAAGCTTCTTGCTGGAAGAAGAGTTGCCTTCAAATATCATCAGATAGATGTTGAACACATTGCTCTCGCGGGCAAGTCCGAGCGCGCCTTTGGTGGTCACATCGACAGATGCACCCTTCGGCGAGCCGAACGCTATCACGCAGTCTGCCATACCGCCTTCCTCACCCGGGTCAGGGGGCAGTATTTCCTGCCGGCATCCCGCCGTAAGCAGGGCCGTAAGGAGCAATGCGATATTTAAAAGCTTTTTCTTCATTCCGTAAATCAATTGAATGTGTGGGAGGATGTGGTCGCAGCCGCATCCGTCCAGGTGGAGTTGTCCACGACGAAGTCTATCGCACCTTCCTGGTCGGCGTAATAGACGTTTATCACGACGTTAACGTCTTCGTTTCTGGACATATAGGTCAGCGGTACTTCCTTGTTGTTCTCACTGAGGATTCGCTTGAGTTTGCCACCTGCCTGATACTGTCCGAAAAGGATGAACTGGTGGTCCTGCTCGCTGGAGGTAGATGCTTCCCAGGTGAGCCTGGATTTTTTTGCCGTCTCTGCAGCATTGCCTGAGTTATACTGGCAGTCGGATTTAAGATACAGACCAGTATCGGGGTTGACGAAATTCAAGAGATACTCTGCAGGCAGATCGTTCGGGAACCTGTTTCCCCCCGTCTTAGTACCTGATTGGATCCGGACGTCAGAAATGGATGTCTGCCCCGACCCGTCAATGGCAAGTCCGTCCAGTGTGAACAGCCCGCCCGATTTGGACAAGCTGCGGAAATAAGTGCTGCGCGCTCCGGTGTAATTGAATGTTATCCCGGATCCGGTGCTGCCGGTGTCGCTCGTAAGATAAGAGTCAGCGCTGTTGCCTGTCCATCCGGCCAGGCCTGATGAACTACTGTTCACTCCTGTGTATGTGAATCCATCGTACGTGTGCGAAGCTTCCTGGTTGAAAATGGCCTGCGCCCTCGTGAAGAATTTGTTATAGGAATTGTAACCGCAACTTTCCCACGCCGTCCCACTGTCTCCGAGTCCATAGTACAGGCGCCCGGACCGTGTCACGCTTCTGGGATTGATCACCAGCACATCCACGCTTTCGCCTTCATCCATTTCGCTGAGAGTCGCATAGTCAATGACTCCGAACGGCCTTTCGCCCATGGAGATGGTGAGGTCTGACAGCCCCTCCGACGAACGGTCGAGAGTGAGTGTGGAGAATATCTTATAGGAGTTGGGGGATGCGTTTTCGTAGAGAAGGGTCTGGTAGACCACAACCTCTGATTCGGCTCCTATGGTGGATGGTGATCCGGAAAGGATGGGGTAGGAGGGAAGTGCGCGATAAGTCACTCCGTCCGGCACCACCGGCACTCCGTCCGTGCTATGGTCTATGAGATAAGCCTTGTCAGGGTTGAAGTGGCTGAACGACAGTCCGTCCACGGTTACCGGGAAGGACGTGTGGTTCCTGACCGTAACGCTGAAACGGACCACGGGCCGTGAGAGTTCGAGCGTTTCATTCGCGACCGAAAGGCCCACGGGGATGGTTTTCTTACCCGTAAGCAGCATCGAGGTCGCCGGGGAGTCGGGGGTGTCAGTTCCTGCGGTCGTGAGTCCTACAAGCTCGCGGTCCAGATAAGAAGTGAAACTGCCGGATGTGGCTGTCTTCTCCTGGGCCGAAATCAGCTCGGAACTCTGCCAGGTGGTGGCATCGATGTTTGCGTAGGCGTAAACATTGTAATTGCCGGGGAGAAGATGCTCGAAATGGATGACGTCTTCAGTCACCGGGTCGGAACCCTCGGCGTCCTGGATATCGTCCACGCCCGGAACATAAGGATAAGTCTTATAGACATTGCCAACGACGTTGCCGGAGTTGTCTGTAAGGATAACCAGCACATTCTGGAAGCGAAGGCCGTCCAGAAGGTCGTCCGAGAAGGACTTGGTTTCAAGCCGCACGGCGCTGCCGGAGTCGAGCCGCAGCTCGAGCGCTCCATAGCTGGAAGTCCCGGGCTGCATTTCCTTAACGCAGCCGCAGAGCATCAATGCCAGCAGTATGAAACCTCCGATCTTTCTCATCCTTCAAAGTTGAAATCTTCCGTTGTAACCTGCACCTCATCCCAGGGCGTGGCCTTGATATTGACGTTGAGGCCGCTCTGTGTGAGCATGATGTAGTAATTATAGACGCAGTTCGGAATCCATGTGTCCGCCCCCGGCACTCCGTCACAGTCCGTGATGCTCAGGACGTTCTCAACGGGGTCTTCGCCGTTGTAAGAGACCATGAACCGTACTGCTGCGCCAGCAGAAAGCGTCTGCGGCACCATATAGTACCATCCCATCGGCGTGTATCCGTCCGGATCGTCAGCATCCGCAGGGTGGGTAATCTCCTTCCTGTCTTCCGCTGCCTCCGCATACCATGTGGAAATGTTGGAAAGCGCTCCGGTCGTCCAGTTCGAGGACGAAATGGGGTCGCCGGAGGGGTCGGTGATTCGGGTCAGGATCTTGAAGGTTCCGGAAGCAGCGATGCTCTCCAATTGGAAATACGTCAGCTCATAACCGTCCGAGGGAGAGTCGGAAGACTTGCCGAAGAGGAAGCGCACGGCCGAAGTCGTATGCTTGAACTCAAGATTAACGGGGTCTGTGCTGAGGGATGCGTCGCGGTAGGCCCTTGCGACCATCAGATCCGTGTTGGAGCCCGCCTGATAGCTGACATTGAGGTAGTACGTGTTGTCTATTGATGCGTTGTCGTTGGAATACGGGAACACTCCGGTAAAGTAATAGTTGCCGGTATCCTTCCAATACTCGAACGGGCTGTAATTCCAGACGCTGCTGTAGGGCAGAGTCGGAGTAAGCGGGTCCGGAACGGCGTCGCATCGAAGGACGCGGTTGAAAAACACCTGCTCGGATTCCAGGGCGACCACCCTTGTGCCGAAGATGCCGGCCTCGTTGCCGACCCTCAGCAGCACAGTCGGGTCATCAGGCTTTTCCGCCTTTGTCGTCACGCTCATACCGGCGGAGAACCTGATCGACCTGGGGCCTTCGGTCACCACGCTCTCTTTCCCGCAGGAGCCGAGAAGCAGCGCGGAAATGATAAAGGCCGATATGAAACTAAGTCGATTCATCCTAACTCGTTAGGTGCCAGTTGTAGGCGTCTCCCCAGTCGGACCAACTGACGGTGAATTCAATCGGGTCGTCCGGGGATATGGTGATGTTCAGCGTGTAGTGCGAGTTCATAACCCACTGTCCGGACACATCTTCGAAAACCGTCGAAAGCAACACTTCGCGTGCAGTTGTTCGTTCGTGGGCGATACCGGCACCGGAGATGGTGAACTCGACATGGAGCCTTGCGGCTTGGTCCCCGAGGTCCTGAGGCATCGGCATCACGCCCTGAAGCGCCTGGTTGGAGGTGGTGAGCACGATATCGTCCGAATCGTTGTCCGGATTGTCTTCGTACACAGCGAGATTGCTCCTTGCTCCGCTCCATGCCGCCCAGCCTGCGCTGCGAAGGATGGCTGTCGAATACAGGCCGTCGAGGCGTACGGACTTGAGCGTCACCGTGTAGCGGTCGGTCGGGTCTTCTTTCTTAACGTTCACATCTACAAGCGACAATGCATGGTTGAACGAGAATGTAACCACCCCCGAATTGGTGGCGAAAGTCTGGTTTGCGATCACATCTGAGTATAATACGTCTGTGTGTCCGTCAACCGTGAACCGGATGTCCGGAAGACCTTCGGAGTTGCTTGTATAGGTGGTGTTGGTGCTTCCCGAAACCAGAAGCTCTGCCGAGGCGTCGTACGGGCTGTAGGCCCAGAACGTCAGGGTGTTGACCGCCCCATCCGGCCAGAACCTGATGGGGGAATAAGTGTACTCTGAGCCGGCATGGTGGACTTCCTGGTTGAACATGAAGTCCGGTTTCCAGTGTTTGGACGCCAGATCGGCCCAGGTACCGCCGCTCTGTTTAAAGGCAAATACACCGAAACTTGCGTCGTCGTAATAGGCGACCGATTTGGTTGCATCATCGCGCAAAAGGGCGGATCCGGCGGTAAAGGAGATGGCTCCTTCATCGGTGGAATCCAGCTGGATGGTGCACCCCGCCAGAAGCGACAGGGTGCACGCAGCAGCTGCTATGCGTATGATGCGATTATGCATGATTAGTTGATGAGGTAACGATATCCATTGGCAGTGGAAGCCCATTCGTTTACGTTAGCCGTGAAGACAATAGATTTTGCTCCGATGGTAATATAATAGGTATAATGGGTTCCAGCATTCCAGGAAGTGATGGCTGTTCCAGCACTATTATCCGTGTCATTGGGGGTCAGGAAGCTGGCTAGGTCAATATCGATGTTGTTATACTCATTAGGAGCTTCACTCCCAACCTGAATCGTATAGGACAGTCTGATTTTCTGCGAACCGTCAAGAGTCTGAGGCATGAAAACATATCCGGAGAAGAGGTCTGCAGGAGTATCAGTAGTTGAACCAACATGTGAAGATCCGTCATAAGTGGTTTTCCCAGTTACCGTAACAGGGTAAGCACCCGCAACAGAATAAACCCCCTCTGTTCCAAGAGTCGAGGCAGTGGCACTGGGTGCGCCCCAGGAAATGGCAGGAGCATTTGAAGTACCATCATATCCAGTCACATTGAATTTTCCATTATTTTTGATATTAACAAGGGAAAGAGCCGTAATCTTGACTACTGCGGTACCCAATGCATTATCCTGCTTCACTTTCAGATCAACGCAAGAAGCGATATGATTGAAATTAATAATGACAGGATTAGTGTAGGTGTAGGGAACGGCCGTTCCGGTTCCATTGACTACGGTTTTGTCGGCAACCAGAATATCGTTGGACAAAGCAGTAGGATTGCCGAAAGTAATGTCATTACTGGTGAATTGACCCGTCGTCGCATATAGATCAGTACTGGCTTCAGCTGCCAGTTGGTTGGCAGGAAGGACCGCAAAGAAAGTATATGAAGACACGGAAGGATCCCAGAAACGGTGATTATCGTAATCCCAGGATACGGAAGAGCCGGCAACAGTAGCTTTCACATCATCACCGTTAAAAACGACAGAATTGGTGCCTTTGAAGCCATAGATATCAAAAGCTTCGTCATTTTCAAAGCCAGTGTTACCTGTAGCTCTCGCCTTGGTCAGCGTCTCGGTCCAGGTCCCGAAGCCGATGGCCTTTTCGGGGGCAGTCTTCACCTCATAGGTGTTGCTGCAGGCTACGGCGCCCAGCACCGCAGCACTCAAGATTAATAACTTTTTCATACGCATGAAGATTGAATTGTTAAGTATGTCATTAATTCACAATCGTAGTACTTCCGGTTTCCTCGTTCCATCCTTCGATGAGGGCGCTGAAACCATCCGTTCCGCCGGCATGTTCGTCCGGAGGGAAGTCGTTCACATCTATGTCCAGGGTGATCACCCCGCCTGTGGGGAGATCCCGTACCTGGTCGGTGATGTCGGCCCGGATATTCCGGGTAGAGCCATTCACATAGGTGACATTGAGCACCAGGTAATGCGGCCCGGCCGACGTTGCCTCTACGGAAGCTTTGTCGTAGGGGTTGCAGCCGGGGATGCCGAAGGTGTACACCTTGGCACCTAGCAAATCCTGTTCCTTATCCATATATACGTCCATGGGAACGCTCACGGTCCCCTGCTCCGTTTCCCGGGTGAAGAGGTTCACGCCCTCGGCCATGCCGGTGATGGCAGCCCCGCCGCCGCTCCCGATTACCCGGCCGTCGTTATTGTGCAGGCGCACCTGGATCAGGTAGATAAAGGTGGAGGGGTACAGCTGGCCTTCGATCCGGAGGATGTATCGGCCGTTTTCAAAGATGAGCTTGTCAGGGTCGTCGGTGATGAAGCGGGAAGGGTCGTAGAGGGAGAAAAGGTCGTCGGGGGTGAGAGAGACGGGCTCCTCTGCCATATCGTCGGCTTTGGTGGTGTAACCGGCGCTTTTCTGCTCCAGGGTGAGCACCGGAAGGGAGGTCTTGAGGCCGGAGGAGATATTGCGCGTGTATGCGTAAACGGGCGACAAGTCGTCTTCCGAGCGGAACAGCAGGGCTTCGGAGTCGTTGTTGTGGAAAAGGAGGTCGTATTCGCCCACGGTGACTTCGATCATGGCCATGTTGCCCACGAAGTTGTGCTCTTCGTGCCGAACCCGCTCGGCATCCTGACCCAGGGAGTACAGGTGCAGGCGCATGCTGCCGGGCTGGGCGTATCCCAGGGGACCGAGGGCACGCACATCCCAGTCAAAGTCCCAGATGGCCTCCCAGTTGATCTGCCACATCAGGTCCACGTTCACCTGCGTCGCCAGGACGACACGGGTCTCCACGGCCTTCCGCAGATGCAACTCCGGCTGGATGGAGCACCCCGCCACCGCCACTGCGACAACCGCACAGACAAACCCTATGAGCCCCTTCCTTCTCATCGCCGATCCTTGGTTTTGCGGTTGAAAAGGTCTACGCCCACGGAAATGTACACCCGCGTGGGCCCAAACCAGGTGAGCCGCTTGTTGCGGGGAGAGAAATCGTCCGGGTCTCCGGTGTAGTCATAGTAATACCACTCCCGCTCGTCGAAGCCATACACGTAAGGGTCGAAACCGGAGTAGAAGAACCCGAAGGCAGCACCCAGGTCAATGAAAAACCGGCCGAAAACCCACTTGTATCCGGCACCCAGGGAAATGCCCAGGCCCTCCCCTTCCCAGCCTTTGGCGTCCCAGCCGATCCCGTAACGGGCGGCATTCACATTGCCCAGCACATAGATGCCCCGGAACCGATTCTCGCGGGGTTTGAAATAATACCGGGTCCAGAGGGTGAGGTTGTTCACCTGCATGTACCGATGATTCTCCGGGTGGCGCCACATGGGCCATTCCACGTCTGCCCCGAAGGTGAATTTACCCTTGGCGGGATAGAACTCCAGCGAGAAGGAAGGAATGGACGTGAGCCCGTAACCGGGAATGTAGGTGATGTCGTAAGGGAGGTTGGTGCTGATGCCGATAACCGGCCGAATGACCGCTCTTTCTGTAGTATCTTCCTGGCGGTCCGGTCCCGCAACCAGCATTTCTTCTGCTTCATGAAAAGGAGCAGAAAACAACGCCAGCGCAGTTATGAGCCAAGTTATAATCATAGTTTCCCCGATACAAAATTATTACTTTTTTTGTAAAATGATGCAGATATTACAAGAAAAGTGCATTTTAGGGCCTTATTGGAGGTTTCGATGGGACTTTGGCGGCCTTTATTGGGTGCCGACGAACCCTGACACCCGCATTTTTGCCCGATATTGACGGCACCGTAAGCATCCACGTTTTCGGCCCTTTTCGTGGACGGAACTGCCATTTCGGCCCCGCCATCCAC
>JAFUWW010000018.1 GCA_017471085.1 Bacteroidales bacterium
GGCCACCATCATGACCGACCCCAACATGGCCGACAAGGTGTACATGGAGCCCCTTACGCTGGAGTACGTGGCCAAGATCATCCGCTACGAGCGTCCGGACGCCCTGGTGCCCGGCCTGGGCGGCCAGACCGGCCTGAACCTGGCCGTCCAGCTGGCCAAGAAAGGCGTGCTGGACGAGTGCGGCGTGGAAATCCTGGGTACCTCTTTCCGGGATATCGAGAAGGCCGAAGACCGAGAACTGTTCAAGGAACTGTGCCTCTCCATCAACGAGCCGGTGATTCCCTCCGAAATCTGCTACAGCCTGGAAGAGGGGCTGGCCGCTGCCGAAAAGATCGGCTATCCCGTGATCCTGCGTCCCGCTTTCACGCTGGGCGGCACGGGCGGCGGCTTCGTGAACACCCCGGAGGAAATGCCGGACATGATGCGCAACGCCCTCTACCTCTCCCCGGTCCACGAAGTGCTGGTAGAAAAGAGCATCAAGGGATACAAGGAGATTGAATTCGAGGTGATGCGCGACAGCAACGACACCGCCATCGCCATCTGCTCCATGGAAAACATCGACCCGGTGGGTATCCATACCGGTGATTCCATGGTGGTCGCCCCCGCCCTCACCCTTACCGACAAGGAATACCAGATGCTGCGCGACAGCGCCCTCAGGCTCATCCGCGCCCTGCATATCGCCGGCGGCTGCAACGTGCAGTTCGCGCTGGACCCGCTGTCGTTCAAGTACTATATCATAGAGGTGAATCCCCGCGTGTCGCGTTCGTCGGCCCTGGCATCCAAGGCCAGCGGCTTCCCCATCGCCCGCGTGACGGCCAAAATCGCCGTCGGACTCACCCTGGACGAAATCACCGTAGCGGGCGCTCCGGCCTGCTGCGAACCCGCCATCGACTATGTGGTGGCCAAGGTGGCCCGCTTCCCCTTCGACAAGTTCAGCGAGGCGTCCAACGAACTGGGCACACAGATGAAAGCTACGGGTGAGGTGATGTCCATCGGCCGCACGCTGGAGGAGAGCATCCTCAAGGCCATGCGCTCGCTGGAAAGCGGCTGCTGCCACATCCACAAGAAGAAATTCGACAACTGGACGGAAGAACAGCTGCTGGACTACATCTGCACGCCTACGGACGACCGCATCCATGCCATCGCCCAGCTGCTGCGTCTCAGGATCGACCTTTCCCGCATCTACGACCGCACCAAGATCGACATGCTCTTCCTGGAGAAGATCTACAACATCATCCGGATGGAGCGGCGCGTGAAAGCGGCTCCCGGCGACGTGGAAATCCTCCGCGAGGCCAAACGCATGGGCTTCGGCGACAAGTTCATCGGAGAACTCTGGGGCTGGAAAGAGGCCGATGTCATCCGGCTCCGCTTCAAGGAAGACATCATGCCGGTGTACAAGATGATCGATTCCTGCGCCGCCGAGCACGATACCTATGTCCCCTACTTCTACTCCACCTACGAGCAGGAGAACGAATCCATCCCCTCCTCCCGCAAGAAGATCCTGGTGCTGGGCTCCGGCCCCATCCGCATCGGCCAGGGCGTGGAGTTCGACTATTCCACCGTCCATGCCATCTGGGCCATCCGCGAAGCAGGCTATGAGGCCATCATCATCAACAACAACCCGGAAACCGTTTCCACCGACTATACCATCTCCGATAAGCTCTACTTCGAGCCGCTCACCACGGAGGACGTGATGAACGTCATCCGCCTGGAGAAGCCGGACGGAGTGATCGTGACCCTGGGCGGCCAGACCGCCATCAACCTGGCCGGTCCGCTGGAAGAGTTCGACGTGCCGCTCATCGGCACCGGACTGGAGGCCATCGACAACGCCGAGGACCGAAAGCTCTTCGAGGCCGTGATGCGCCGCACGGGCATCCGCCAGCCCAAGGCGCACGCCGTCACCACCGTGGAAGAAGGCGTAAAGGCGGCCGAAGACATCGGCTATCCGGTGCTGGTCCGGCCCAGCTTCGTGCTGGGCGGCCGTGCCATGATGATCGTCGGCAACGAGTCCACCCTCCGCCACTACCTGCAGAACGCCGTGGAAATCAACGAGGACTCCCCGGTGCTGGTAGACAAATACATCATGGGCAAGGAAACCGAAGTGGACGCCATCTGCGACGGAAAGGATGTCTTCATCCCCGCCATCATGGAGCATGTGGAGCGCACCGGCATCCATTCCGGCGACTCCATCAGCGTGTACCCTTCGTTCAGCCTGAGTCCCAAAGTGAAGCAGGAAATCATCGACGACACCGTGAAACTGGGCCTGGAAATCGGGATCGTGGGCCTGTTCAACATCCAGTTCATCGTGGATGCCGATGAGAACGTATATGTGATTGAGGTGAATCCGAGAAGCTCCCGCACCGTGCCGTTCATCTCCAAAAGCACGGGCATCCCGATGGCCAAAATCGCCACGCGCGTGATGATGGGCCATTCGCTGAAGGACCAGGGCATCAACGAAGTCTACTTCCCCGAACGCAAGCGCCACTTCGTGAAGACGCCGGCCTTCTCCTTCGGAAAGATCAAGGGCATCGACACGTACCTCTCCCCTGAAATGAAATCCACCGGCGAAGCCATCGGCTACGACAAGTCGCTGAACAGAGCCCTGTACAAGTCGTTGCAGGCTTCCGGCATGGACATCAAGGCCTACGGCACCATCCTCGCCACCATCGCCGACAAGGACAAGGAAGAGGCGCTGCCGCTGATCCGCCGCTTCTACAACCTGGGCTTCAACATCGAGGCCACGCGGGGTACGGCCGCCTTCCTCAAAGAGCACGGCATCCGCACCAAGACCCTCAAGAAACTCAACGAGGGCAGTGACGAGATCTGCCAGGCCCTGAGGAAAGGCCATGTGAAATATGTGATCAACACCATTGACCTCAACCAGAAATCCAGCCATCTGGACGGTTACGAAATCCGCCGCACCGCCGTGGAGAACAACGTGACCATCTTCACCGCCCTGGAGACGGTGCGGGTGCTGCTGGACGTACTGGAAGAAATCACCCTGGGCATTTCCACCATCGACGAAGAGTATAAGTAAATGAAAGATGTGACCTTCACCGTCCTGGAGAACAGGCCCCTCGCGCCCCGGACTTTCCGGATGAAACTTGCCGGCGACACCTCCGGGATCCGCTGCAGCGGCGAGTTCGTGCAGGTGGCCGTCGAGGGCAAGTTCCTGCGGCGCCCGATCTCGGTCCATGACTGCGACTGGGAAACGCTGACGCTCGTATACAAAGTTGTCGGCGAAGGCACAGCCATCCTGTCCGCCAAGCGTCCCGGAGACCGAATCCGCGCCCTGACCGGCCTGGGCAACAGTTTCGATATTGACGCCTGCCCTCGCAAGGCGCTCCTTATGGGCGGCGGCGTGGGAGCGGCCCCCCTCTATCTCCTCTGCAAGGAGCTGAGCGCCCAGGGCAAGGAAGCAACCGTCATCCTGGGGTACAATACGGCGGAGGAAGTCATGCTGGCAGAGGAGTTCGGGCAGCTCGGCGCGGAAGTCCACATCGCTACGATGGACGGCTCGGCCGGGACCAAGGGCTTTGTGACGGATGTCCTGCGGCTCAAGAACATCTCCTACGATTATTTCTATGCCTGCGGACCCAAACCCATGCTGAAGGCCGTCTGTTCGGCCATCCATACGCCCGGCGAAGTATCCCTGGAAGAGCGCATGGGCTGCGGAGCGGGCTTCTGCTACGGGTGCAGCATCCAAACCAAAAACGGACCCCGCCGCGTGTGCAAGGACGGTCCCGTGTTCAAGAAGGAGGATCTGATATGGTAAAAGACCTTTCTGTGGAATTGTGCGGCATCCGCCTGAAAAACCCGATAGTCCCGGCCAGCGGCACCTTCGGATTCGGCCTGGAACTCTCCGACAGCCTGGACCTGAACGTGCTGGGCGGCATCTCGCTCAAAGGTACCACCCTGGAGCCCCGCTACGGCAATCCTACGCCGCGCATCGCCGAGTGCGAAGCCGGCATGATCAATTCCGTCGGCCTGCAGAATCCCGGCATCGACGTCCTGGTGAATGAAAAGGTGCCTGCCCTGAGAAAACTGTACGGCGGCGTCGTAATCGCCAACATCAGCGGCTTCTCGCTGGAGGAATACCGCATCTGCTGCGCCAAGGCCGATGCAGCGGAAGGCATCGACATCATAGAAGTGAACATTTCCTGCCCCAACGTGCATGGCGGAGGACTGGCATTCGGCACTTCCGCCTCTTCGGCCGCCGAGGTTGTCCGGGCCGTGCGAGAAGTATGCCGCAAACCCGTTTTCATCAAACTGAGTCCCAATGTGACGGACATCGTGGAGATTGCCCGCGCCTGCGAGGATGCCGGCGCCGACGGGCTCACGCTGGTGAACACCTTCCTGGGCATGCGGATCGACATCGCCCGGCGGCGTCCCGTCCTGGCCAACCGGACGGGCGGTTTTTCCGGAAAGGCCATCTTCCCCATCGCTTTGAGGATGGTGTATCAGGTGGCCCACGCATGCCGGATTCCCGTCATGGGGTGCGGCGGTGTGGCATCGGCCCGGGACGTAGTGGAGATGATGATGGCCGGTGCCACGGCCGTACAGGTGGGGGCGGAGAATCTGCGGAATCCCTACGCCTGTCCGGAGATCATCGAAGGGCTGCCCGCCCTCATGGAAGAATTGCACATGGATTCATTGAAAGATATAATTGGAACTGTATGGAGCGAGACGTTATCATAGCCTGTGACTTTCCCGACAGGGCGACCACCCTGGCCTTCCTGGACCGTTTCCCCGCCGGAAAGAAGCCTTTCGTGAAAATCGGGATGGAACTGTTCTATGGAGAAGGCCCGGAGATCGTGCGGGAAATCAAGGCCCGCGGACACCGGATTTTCCTGGACCTCAAACTGCACGACATCCCCAACACTGTGAAGAAGGCCATGAAGGTGCTTTCGGCACTGGACGTGGATATGGTGAACGTGCATGCCGCCGGCACCGTCGGCATGATGCAGGCGGCCCTGGAAGGGCTCACCCGTCCGGACGGAACCCGGCCGCTCCTGATCGCCGTCACCCAGCTCACCTCCACTTCGGAGGAAGTGATGCAGAAGGAACTCCTGATCGGAGCCGGCATCAACGAGACCATCGTCAAGTATGCTTCCAATGCCAAGGCGGCGGGGCTGGACGGCGTGGTATGCTCGCCGCTGGAGGCCGGGCTCGTGAAGCTCTCCTGCGGGAAAGAGTTCCTCACCGTTACGCCGGGCATCCGCTTCGCCTCCTCGGCCGCGGACGACCAGGTGCGCATCACCACTCCCGCCAGGGCGCGGGAAATCGGGTCCGACTTCATCGTGGTTGGACGCCCCATCACGGCCGCCGGAGATCCGGTATCGGCCTATGAACGTTGTCTGGAAGAATTTGTTTAGGAATATGGAACGCAAGATTGCCAAAGAACTTCTCAGCATCGGGGCCGTTTTCCTGCGGCCGCAAGAGCCCTTTACCTGGGCCAGCGGCATCAAGAGCCCCATCTACTGCGACAACCGTCTCACCCTTTCCGCCCCTGCAGTCAGGGAGCAGATCGAGGCTGGCCTGGCGCAGTTGGTAAAGACATATTATCCTGCCTGTGAGATGCTTATGGGCACCTCCACGGCCGGCATCGCCCATGCCGCCATCACGGCCACCCTCCTGAACCTCCCCATGGGCTACGTGCGCGGCGAGGCCAAGACCCACGGCCGCACGAACCGCATCGAAGGGAAGATGGAACCGGGCACCAAAGTGGTTGTCATCGAAGACCTGATCTCCACCGGCGGCAGCGCCATCGAGGTGGTGGAAGCCCTCCGGGAAGCCGGGGCCGATGTCCTCGGCATCGTGAGCATCTTCACCTACGGAATGAAGCGCGGCCTGGAGAGAATCGCTGCCGCAGGGACTGAAAACCACTCCCTGTGCAACCTGGACGCCCTGGTGGAAGTGGCGGCGGAGGAAGGCTATATCGCTCCTGAATGGAAAGACCGCATCCTCGCCTTCCGCGACAATCCCTCAGATGAAAGTTGGATCAATAAGTAGCATACCCCATGAAACATCTCATCGACCCGATGGACCTCACCAAAGAGGAACTGGACCAGATCATTTCGCTGGCCGAAGACATCATCGCCAACCGGGAGAAGTACCAGGAATCCCAGGCTCACCGGAAACTGGCCACGCTTTTCTATGAACCCAGCACCCGTACGCGGCTCAGCTTCACATCGGCCATGATGGAACTGGGCGGCAACGTCCTGGGGTTCTCCGATGCGAAGAACACCTCCGTGAGCAAGGGAGAGACCGTGCAGGACACCGTTCGCGTGGTAGGCTGCTTTGCCGATGTGATCGCCATGCGCCATCATATCGAAGGGGCGCAGCTGTATGCCTCCGAGGTATCCCGCGTGCCCATCATCAACGCCGGGGACGGCTCGCACAGCCACCCTACCCAGACGCTGACCGACCTGCTCACCATCAAGCGGGAACTGGGCCACATCGACGGAATCACGATCGGCTTCTGCGGTGACCTCAAGTTCGGCCGCACCGTGCATTCGCTCATCAAGGCGCTGTCCCGTTTCAAGGACATCAAGGTGGTGCTGATCGCCCCGGACGAACTCAAACTGCCGGATTACATCAAGCAGGACGTCTGCGAGAAACTGGGCATCAGCTACAAGGAAGTCCGCACCATGGAAGAGGTGATGCCGGAACTGGACGTGCTGTATATGACCCGCGTCCAGCAGGAACGTTTCCTGGACATGGACGAGTTCGACCGCGTGAAAGACAGTTTCGTGCTGGACAACGCCCGGATGGCCCTGGCCAAGAAAGAGATGGCCGTGCTGCATCCGCTCCCGCGCGTGAACGAAATCCTCACGGAGGTGGACGACGACCCCAGGGCCGCCTATTTCCGCCAGGTGGAGAATGGGAAATTCGTGCGCATGGCCCTCATCACCAAACTGCTGGAGTGGAAGGACGACCCTTCTCACGGCATGCCCGCCGCCGAGCAGCCGGTGCTGGATTCCACCCTGCGCTGCACCAACGCCAAATGCATCTGCAACAACGAACATGCCCCGCACAAGTTCCGCAGGAACGACTCCGGCGTGCTCCGCTGCTGGTACTGTGATTCCAAGATCAAACAATAAAATCCCCATATGAAAACCCACGAAAGAAAAGTAGGGACTGTGTCCCGCGGCATCCGCTGCCCCATCATCCGTCAGGGCGACAACCTGGCCGAAATCGTTACCACAAGCGTTCTGGAAGCTGCCCAGGAAGAAGGCTTCCAGCTGCGCGACCGTGACGTGATAAGTGTCACCGAATCCATCGTGGCCCGCGCCGGCGGCAACTACGCTCCGGTAAGCGCCATCGCCGCCGATGTTACCGCCAAGACCGGCGGCGGCACTGTCGGTGTCATTTTCCCCATCCTGAGCCGCAACCGTTTCGCCATCTGCCTGCGGGGCATCGCCCGGGGCTGCAAGAAAATCGTCCTCATGCTCTCCTACCCTTCCGACGAGGTGGGCAACGAACTGGTAAGCCTAAACAAGGTGGATGAAGCCGGTGTGAACCCGTATTCCGACGTGCTCACACTGGAGCGCTACCGGGAACTGTTCGGCGTAAACAAGCACGAATTCACCGGCGTGGATTATGTGGAGTATTATGGCGACCTTATCCGTGAATGCGGGGCCGAGGTGGAAATCATCTTCGCCAACCGCCCGGCCACCATCCTCAAGTACACCGACACGGTAATCACCTGCGACATTCATACCCGCGCCCGTACCAAACGGATCCTGCGCGATGCCGGCGCCCGCGTGGTGCTGGGTCTGGACGACATCCTCACCGCTCCCGTCGACGGGAGCGGCTACAACGAGCGCTTCGGCCTGCTGGGCTCCAACCAGGCTACCGAAGACATGGTGAAACTGTTCCCGCGCGACTGCAAGGACCTGGTGCTGGACATCCAGGAGCGCCTGCTCAAGGCCACCGGAAAGCATGTGGAAGTGATGGTATACGGCGACGGCGCCTTCAAGGACCCCAAGGGCAAGATCTGGGAACTGGCCGACCCAGTCGTTTCCCCCGCCTTCACCGACGGTCTCATCGGCACGCCCAACGAGCTCAAGATCAAGTACCTGGCCGATAACGACTTCGCCTCCCTGAGCGGCGCCGAACTCCGCGACGCCATCGCCAGGAGCATCAGGACCAAGGACGCCGACCTCAAGGGCCAGATGGCCTCCGAAGGCACCACGCCCCGCCAGCTCACCGACCTGATCGGCTCCCTGTGCGACCTCACCTCCGGCTCCGGCGACAAAGGGACCCCTATCGTCCTTGTCCAGGGCTACTTCGACAATTACACCTCCGAATAAATTCGCGACTCCGGAAACAAATAAGAGGTTGTATTCAACAGTGAGTTAACCTGTTTTGTAGGGAGGGGCCCGCCGCTTTGCGGTGGACCCCTCCCCCCTATATTTGCCACATTGATTTTCGGAACAAACTAATTATCATTCACATACAGCGCCCTCGGTGGCAATCATATGGTTTCAATTGCACCTTCGCCGGCAGGCGCCCCATAACAGACTCATTCTCAACCATATACAGCGCACCTGGTGGCAATCATACGGTTGTATTTACACCTTCGCCGGCAGGTGCTCCATAACAGACTCATTCTCAACCATATACAGCGCACCTGGTGGCAATCATATGGTTTCAATTGCACCTTCGCCGGCAGGTGCCCCATAACAGACTCATTCTCAACCATATACAGCGCACCTGGTGGCAATCATATGATTTATTTAAACAGATTGACAAAAGAAATAGCTATTCATTTGATTATCAAAAGAATAGCTATTGTCTAATACCTGATTTGGAAGGAGGAAGGGAGGCCCTCCAGGGGGACTCCACTTCGCTTCGCTCCGTTCCGGCCCCTCCCATTGTCTCCTTCGTCCCCGCTGTCGCGGGAACTTGTATCCAACGGGCCCCTCCCCCTACCCTTGTCCGAGGGTGGACAAGCCCCCTTGAGGGCCTCCCTTCCTCCGACCTCTCATCGGCACATAAAAGAGAGTGACCAAAGTCCAGTTGACTTAGGTCACTCTCTTATCGGTTTCGGGAAATTACTGGAACGACCAGTTGGTAGGATCGGTATCCAGCGGCTGGAGCGTGATTTCGTCGTAGGTGCCGCTGGGAGACTGCACCCGGAAAGTGGTGGCTTTGTCGCCCATCCGCACAGGAAACTTCCAGATTACGCCGGTAGGTTCGCCGGTGACGGCGGCTCCGCGGATGACGGCTCCGTCACACATCACCTGCAGGGAAGGAGCGTTGGAATAGACCGTGAGCGTCAGATCTACCGACGCCGGGCAGTATTTCAGGCGCTTGTTGGCGATATAGACCGTCTCTTCCGACTTGTTCCACCAGGACTTGTAGAGGTAGAAGGAGTCTTTCTTCAATTTGCGGTCCCGCGTGACGATACCTTTGTCGTTGGTGTACTTCCGGTCATCATTGAAACGGAACAGATAGCCGTTGTCGGTATCCACGAAGCCCTCCTCGCGGCTGGCCACGGCGAAGTCGAACATGACCCAGATAGAGGTGAAGTTCAGATACGGGGCCTGGGCGATCTGCTGGGCAAAAGCCTCATGAGCGAGGTTTCCGTACTCCTCCACATGCAGGGAGTCGGTCCGGTCACGGATGATGCCTGCAGGATCCCACGTGTGGCAATAAGGGTTCACGCCCACGCCGTACTCGGAAAGGTTGGTGACACCCATGTTCTGCTGGATCCACTCAATATCGTCGGCGAGTCCCCAGAAATTGCCATAGTTGTAGTACCAGCCGTGATAGCGGTTCTCGGAGTAGTAATCGGCCTTGAGTTCCGTATAATAGTCACGCTGGAACATGGAGTCGTCCGTGAGGCCCACATAGCGATAGGGATCCAGTTTCTTGGTGAAATCGTACAGGCGGGCGCTCTCGTCCACCACCCGGCGGGCATCCAGGGCTCCCTGCAGAGTTCCGGGACGGTTACCCCAGGAATCCAGCTCGTTCCACATGCCCCAGAAGACGATGGAGGGGTGATTGTAGAGTGAAGTCACCATCTCTTCCATCTGCTGGTAGATATTCTGGAAGTAGCCTTCGGGGGCGTCCACGCCCAGGTTGTTCACCCAGGGAATCTCCGTCTGGACGATGATGCCCATGCGGTCGCAGAGGCGGAAGGCGTAGTCGTTGTGGGGATAATGGGCCAGGCGCAGGAAATTGGCGCCCAGTTCGCGGACTATCTCGTAGTCGGCGTCATAATCGGCCTGCCAGAGGGCGGAAGCCTTTCCTTCCTTGTCCTGATGCATGGCCACGCCGCGCAGCGGATAGGATTTTCCGTTGAGGAAGAATCCCTTCTCACGGTCCATCGCATAATAGCGGAAACCCACCTCCGTAGAGGCCTCGTCGTTGCCGGCTTTCACGGAAACCGTGTAAAGATACGGGTCGATGGTTCCGTTCCACAGATGCGGCTGGTCCAGGGTGAAGTCCCAGGACACGTTGGCCGATCCGCCGGCGGCGACAGGAACGGATCCGGCACCGGTGAGGACAGCGGCGCCGGAGGCATCGCTGAGGGTCCAGACGATGTCCACGTTCTGCTCTGTGGCGGAAGCATTGCAGACACGGGTCTCCGCCCTGGCGACAGCCTTTCCGTCACTCACCTCCACCTGCGACACATGCAGCCGGTAAAGGCCGAAGGCATCGGGAGAGAAATGCACGGGAGGACATTCCAGCAGCCACACGGGATTGTGCAGGCCGCCGTTCTTGTTGAAGTCGGAGGTCAATGGAATGCGGTCCAGCACCTCGCTGTTGTCGCAGATGACCTCCAGTTCGTTGGCAGATTCCGCCAGCTTACCGGTGACATCCACCCAGAAAGGCGTATAGGCGCCGCTGTGCTCCTTGAGCAGCTGTCCATTCAGATAGACTTTGGCCGATTGGGCGGCTCCTTCGAAAAGGAGATACCGTGGCTCGGCGGCATCCGCTTTGGGAAGGGACGTCTTATAGTGCGCGGTTCCACGGTAATAGGATTTGGAATGACCGTCGACGGCATTGTAGGAATGCGGGACGGAGACTTTTTCCCAGGACTGGCCGTCTTTGCTGAACTGCCACTCCACAAGGGCCTTGCCGGGGACCGAACGGTCTGTCCAGGCGGCTTTGCGGCCTCCGGTGCAGGCAGACAGGAGCAGGACAGAGAGCAGGATCAAAAGGGGAATCAAATACTTTTTATTCATGACTGTCATTTACTTTTCCATGCAAAGATAGCTGGAAGCCGGCAACAAATCAAATTTTAACGGAAGATTGTTCACAACTCCGGCAGGATACCAGACAAGCAGAGGCTCCAGGGGGACTTGCAAGATTGGACAAAGTTGCTTACTTTTGCACCGACATTCGAATCACACAAAAGTGAAAACGGTTAAAAGACAAGTTTTTGGCATCTTGCTGCTGGCAGTCTTTCTGCCGGCATTCGCCATTTCCGTTTTCCATACCCATCCCCAGATCCACACAGACGGCTGCAGCCAGTGCGTCCGCCATCTGCCCCACGCCGGCCACCTGAACATCGGTCATCAAGGCCTGGAAGAATGCGTCCTCTGCCACTTCCTCACCCTTCCGCAGCTTCCCGCTTCGGAACTGGTCCTGCTGCCCTTCAATAGCCATTCCGTCCGGCTGGAAACCGTTTGCAAGGCGCTCCACGCTGAACTGTCTTTCCCGTTCGCACCCTCCCGCGCCCCACCTGTTACGGTATAATAACCCCTCCGGCAGCGTAGTCTGAGTGCCCGACACCGGGCATTCAGTGATCCAGTGAATCCAATTATTATACACGAACACGTACAAATGAGAAGCATCATGATTATTCTGCTGCTCCTGGGCATGTCCCGGGCAGCAGCAGCACAGCAAAGCATATCCCTTTCCGGTACCGTCACGGACGAAATCTCCGGAGAACCTCTCCAGGGGGTGGCGGTTTTCTTCCCGGACCTCCAGCAAGGAGCGCTCTCGGACAGGGAGGGCCGATATACCATCGGCCCCCTTCCCCTGATCAGGACCGAAATACAGGTATCCCTGCTGGGGCACCAGACCATCGTCCAATATGTAGACCTGAAAGAAGTCCAAACCCTGGATTTCTGTCTCAAAGAATCCAACGCCACGCTCAACGAAGTGGTGGTGACTGGCCTTACCGGCACCGAGACCAAGCGGAACTCCCCCGCCCCGGTCACCATTGTCACACCCGAAACGCTCCGGGGCCAGGCCTCGTCCAACCTGATTGACGCCCTGGCCAAACAGCCCGGCGTTTCGCAGATTACCACCGGCGGAGGCATCTCCAAGCCGGTCATCCGCGGCATGGGCTACAACCGGGTGCTGGTGGTGACCGACGGCGTGCGGCAGGAAGGCCAGCAGTGGGGCGACGAACACGGCGTGGAAGTGGATGCCGAAAGCGTGCATTCTGTCGAGATCCTGAAAGGTCCCGCCTCCCTGATGTACGGATCGGACGCCATGGCCGGCGTACTGGTGCTGCATGGCGCCGCGGTGCCCCCGCAGGGAAAGATCGGCGTCAGCGCCGGGGCGGAGTATCAGTCCAACAACGGCCTGCTGGCCTATACGGTGAATACTTCCGGCAACCAGCAGGGATGGGTTTGGAACTGGCGATGGACCCAGAAGGCGGCGCATGACTACCGGAATGCGGCCGACGGCCTGGTTCCCAACTCCCGCTACCGCGAACAGGGCGTTTCCGGACTTGTCGGCCTAAGCAGAAGATGGGGCTATTCCCACCTGAAACTGAGCTGGTTCCATCTGACGCCTGGCATGGTGGAAGGAGCACGGGAAGAAGACGGCACGCTGGAAGCCTTCGACGACGGAAAAAGCTACCGTCCCGGACTTCCTTTCCAGCAGGTGAACCACTACAAGGCGGTCTGGGACAATTCCCTGGTCCTGGGAGAAGGCTCCCTGAAGGCCACCGTCGGCTATCAGCAGAACCGGCGGCAGGAATTTGAAGAATCGGCCGAAGAACCCGGCCTGGATTTCCGTCTGCACACGCTCAACTACAACCTGTATTACAAGAGCTCCGAAAGGAACGGCTGGAAGAACGTGGCGGGCGTGGGCGGTATGTGGCAGGCTTCGGAAAACCTGGGCGAAGAGGTTCTCATCCCCGCCTACAATCTCTTTGATGCCGGCACTTATCTCACCACCTGCAAAGACCTGGGCAGCTGGCACTTGAGCGCCGGTATCAGGGCCGATGCCCGCTGGCTCAGCTCCCACGCCCTGGAAGGGCGCTTCACCCCTTTCAACCGGACATTCCTGGGCATCACAGGCTCCGTCGGAGCCATCCGGAACCTGGGAGAAAACGCCAACCTGCGCCTGAACCTGTCCCGCGGCTTCCGGGCGCCCAATGTCAGCGAGCTGGGCAGCAACGGGGAGCACGAAGGCACCTTCCGCTACGAGATCGGCAATCCGGACCTCAAGCCGGAATACAGCTGGCAGCTGGACGGTGGCTTCGACTATTCGTCCGAGAAGATATCGGCCGAAATCTCCCTTTTCACCAATCTGGTACAGAACTACATTTATCTGGGCAGAAGCGCCGGGGAAAGGATGGATGACGTCCCCGTTTACCGCTTTCTCAGCGGTCTGGCCTGGCTCTCCGGCGGCGAAGCAACCGTGGACGTCCATCCGGTGGAGCGCCTCCATTTCGAAAACGCCTTTTCCTATGTCAGCGCCGTCCGGCCCGGCGAGCCCGAAGAAAGCCGATACCTCCCCTTCACGCCCGCTCCCCGCTGGCTTTCTACCCTGCGCTACGACCTGGTCCGCGACGGGAAAGTGCTGAACAATACCTATGTCAGCGCCCAGATGGACTGGAACTTCGCCCAAAACCATATCTACGCCTCCGGCGGCACGGAAACGTCCACGCCCGGATATATCCTGCTGAACCTGGCGGCCGGAACCGACTTCCAGCTGAAGGGAAAGACCGTAGCCTCCCTCTACCTGACGGCTGACAATCTGCTGGACACCGTATACCAGAGCCATCTGAGCAGACTGAAATACGCCGCTGTAAATCCGGTAAGCGGAGTACAGGGCGTATTCAATCCGGGAAGGAATCTCGGAATCAAGTTGATTCTGAAATGGTAATTATTTCTGGACAGGCTGGCCGGCTCCCGGATGGGAACCGGTCAGTTTTTCGAATTCGGCATCTTCAATCATCTTGCAGTTGCCGTTGAAACGGGCCCCCAGTTCCACCTGAAGGCGCTTGATGTGAAGGTCTCCGTCAACCGTGCAGCCACTCTTGAGGGTAAGGGTGTCTTTCACGTAGAAATTGCCTTTCATCGACCCGCAGAAATCCATGTTCTGGCAGATGACGTCGCCGGTCAGGCTGGCTTTTTCGCCCACGACCACGCGACCCCTGGATACCAGTTTGCCGTCAAAGGAGCCGTCGATCCGGATATCGCCCGGAGACTGGATTTCACCTTTGAACAAGGTTCCGGCAGAGATGCGGCTAACATCGTTTACACTAACAGAATTATCCATTTTCGTTGCCATAGATTCACTTTGTTCAGAATGACATCATGCCCTATACAAGACCTTTGCCGTGGCAGTTCTTATACTTGAGCCCGCTGCCGCAGGGGCAGGGGTCGTTGCGGCCCACCCGCTTGTCTACGCGCACCGGCATGCGGCCCTGCTGCTCAGCGTTGGTGGAGAGCTGTGAAGGATCGGCCCTCCTCATCTGCTGGACGTTCCGGGCAGGCTGCTGGGCGGGACGGGCCTCGCGGGCGTCATCGGCATCCCTCAGCGGGATGAAGGCACGCAGGAGGAAGGTGAGAACGGCCTCGTTCAGCTGTTCCAGCATCTCGGAGAACAGGTTGTAACTCTCCAGTTTGTACACCACCAGCGGGTCTTTCTGTTCGTAGGCCGCGTTCTGGACGCTCTGGCGCAGGTCGTCCATGTCACGCAGATGCTGCTTCCAGTACTCATCGATATGGTAGAGGATGATGTTGCGGCTGAGGGCCTTGGCAATTTCGCGGCTTTCGGTCTCGTAGGCCTTCTTGAGGTTGACGGAGAGGGACAGCTGGCGTTTGCCGTCGGAGATAGGGATGGCGATGTTCTCGTACATGCTGCCCTGCTTCTCGTACACCGTCTTGATGATGGGATTCACCTTCTGGATCATGGTTTCCATACGGCGGTCATACACTTCCTGCATGTGGGCGGCGAGTTTCTCCGCAATGTCCTGTTTCTTGGCGTTGGCGAAGAAATCCGCGTCGAAGCCCAGGTCGATGGAGAGTTTTCCGATGACGAACTCTTCGAACGCTTCGTAGGTCATACCCTCGGACTGTTCGGCCAGGATATTGGCCGTATCCTGCATCATGTTCTGCACGTCGATCTCGATGCGTTCACCGGAAAGGGCGTTGCGGCGGCGGGAATAGATGGCTTCGCGCTGATAGTTCATCACATCGTCGTACTCGAGGGTACGCTTACGATAGCCGAAGTGATTCTCTTCCACTTTCTTCTGGGCGCCTTCGATGCTCTTGGACAGCATGCCGCTCACCAGGGCCTCATTGTCTTCCATGCCCAGTTTGTCCACCACGCCGGCGATCCTCTCGGAGCCGAACTTCCGCATCAGGTCATCTTCCAGGGAAATATAGAAGCAGGAACTTCCCGGGTCTCCCTGACGGCCGGCACGGCCACGGAGCTGACGGTCTACGCGGCGGCTGTCGTGACGCGACGTGCCGATGATGGCCAGACCGCCCGCCTGCTTCACCTCCGGGGTGAGCTTGATATCGGTACCACGGCCGGCCATGTTGGTGGCGATGGTCACCTTGCCGCTCTGACCTGCCTGGGCCACGATTTCGGCCTCACGGGCATGCTCCTTGGCGTTCAGCACATTGGGACGGAGCCCTCTCATCCGCATCATGCGGGCCAGCAGTTCGGAGGTTTCCACATCCGTGGTACCTACCAGCACCGGCCTCCCGGCTTCGGAGAGTTCCACCACCCGGTCGATGACGGCGGCGTATTTTGCCTTTTTGGTCTTGTAGATGATATCGTCCTGGTCGTCCCTGATGACAGGGCGGTTGGTGGGGATGACCACCACATCCAGTTTGTAGATGTCCCAGAATTCACCGGCTTCCGTCTCGGCCGTACCGGTCATGCCGGCCAGCTTGTGATACATACGGAAGTAGTTCTGGAGGGTGACGGTGGCGAAGGTCTGGGTAGCGGCCTCCACTTTCACGTTTTCCTTGGCTTCCACGGCCTGATGCAGACCGTCGCTCCAGCGGCGGCCCTCCATGATACGGCCGGTACTTTCGTCCACGATCTTTACCTTGTTGTCCACGATCACGTAGTCGATGTCCTTGGTGAACATGGCGTAGGCTTTCAGGAGCTGGATTACAGTATGTACACGCTCGCTCTTGAGGGAGAAGTCCTCCATGAGGGCGTCTTTCTTCTCCGCCTTTTCAACGGCCGACAGGGACTCGTCGTGGGAAATTTCCGCGATGGCGGAACCCATGTCCGGGAGAACGAAGAAGTTGGGGTCGCTTACGCTGCCGGCCAGGGCATCGTGGCCCTTGTCGGTCATGTCCACCGAGTTGAGCACCTCGTTGATCACGAAGTAGAGTTCGTCCGTAATCTGCGGCATCTCCCGCTCGTTGTCCTGCAGGTAGAAAGCTTCGGTCTTCTGCATCAGCTGTTTCATGCCGGGTTCCGAGAGGAACTTGATGAGGGGCTGATATTTGGGAAGTCCCTTGTGGCAGCGGAAGAGCAGTTTGCCGCCTTCTTTCTCGTCCCCGGCCGCAATCAGGCGCTTGGCCTCGTTCAGGGTCTGGGTCACCAGGGCGCGCTGCTTGTTGTAGAGGTTTTCCACATAGGGCCGATACTCCATGAACTGCTCGTCGCCGGAGGCCTTTGACATCGGCCCGGAAATGATGAGCGGGGTACGGGCGTCGTCGATGAGCACGGAGTCCACCTCGTCCACGATGGCGAAGTGATGTTTGCGCTGCACGAGGTCTGTCTGGCGCACGGCCATGTTGTCACGCAGGTAGTCGAAGCCAAACTCATTGTTGGTGCCGAAGGTGATGTCGCACTCATAGGCCCTCTTGCGGGAATCTGAATTGGGCTGATGCTTGTCGATGCAGTCTACGCTGAGGCCGTGGAACTGGTACAGGGGGCCCATCCACTCGGAGTCTCGTTTGGACAGGTAGTCGTTCACCGTGACCACGTGCACGCCCTTGCCGGCCAGCGCATTCAGGAAGACGGGCAGGGTGGCCACGAGGGTTTTACCCTCACCCGTAGCCATTTCCGCAATCTTTCCCTGATGCAGGACGATGCCGCCGATCAGCTGCACGTCGTAGTGGACCATGTCCCAGGTAATCTCGTTGCCGCCGGCCACCCAGTGGTTCTTCCAGATGGCCTTGTCGCCCTCGATCTCCAGGAAATCCTTGCCGGCTGCGGCCAGGTCCTTGTCAAATTCGGTGGCGGTGACTTCGATGGTTTCGTTCTGGGCGAAACGTCGGGCTGTGGACTTGACGATGGCGAATGCCTCCGGAAGCACTTCCGTGAGCACTTTCTCAATGGCCTCATCCTCGTCTTTCACCAGGCGGTCGCTCTCCGTGGCAAGGGATTCCTTTTCGCTGACGGGAATGTCCTTGTCCAGTTCCGTCTTGATTTCCGCGATACGGTCTTCGAAGGGCTTTTCCACGGCGGCAATCTTTGCGCGGATGGCGGCGCTGTGGGCGCGGAGTTCGTCGTTGGAGAGTTTGTCGATATCGGGATACAGCTGGAGGATCTGGTCTACAACCGGCCGGATGGCCTTCATGTCCCGGTCGCTCTTGCTGCCGAACAGTTTCTTGAGTACGTCTGCTATTGCCATAAAACTTTCAATTCGTTTAATCTTACAAAGTTAATGATTTTCGCGCTATTAAACAAATAGTGTTCCCATGCCCGAAACTGCCATTCTGACAGGTTCAGCGGGAAGCTGCGCGGTGTCCGCGGACTGCGGGGAGCTGGCGACAGATGGAACGGAAGTGCCTGAACGGCAGCAGGCTGCGGTATTTCACCGCTTTCACCAGCGTAAAAAGACAGACGAAAAGAAACCTTTCCCAAAGGGGGCGGTTGATGTCGCACAGACGCACGAGCGAACCCACGCGGTAATTCCGGTCGATGACCCGCTCCTTGGATTCCTGCCTCTGCGCACGGTCGTGCACGGCCCGTGCCTGAGGCACGACACCGATTTTAAATCCATGATAATGAGCGCGGTGGCACCAGTCATCATCCTGGCCGTAATAAGGAAACAACTCGGAGAACGGGCCAATTTTCCGCAGCGCCCCGACCGGCACCAGCCAATGCGCCGCCATAATGAACGGGACCTCGACGGGAAGATGACCGGCCGGCGCCGGACATGACGGGGACGTCATTGCCGGCTTGCCCGGCAATCTTTTGGCGAACTGTTTATCCAGTTCCTTGTACCCGTCAGTCATCTGGAGGGGGCTCAGGACGGCATACTCCGGATGCTCCTCAGCAGAAGCGACCAGCATTTCCAGGGCTCCGGGCGCCAGCCAAGCGTCCTGGTTCAGGAGATAGACGTAGTCGTAATGATGGGAAACTGCCCGCTCGAATCCCAGGTTGTTCGCCCGGGTGAATCCCAGGTTTTCTGCGGAACGCACCAGCTTCACGCCCGGGAAATGCCCCTGAATCCAGTCTGCGCTGCCGTCTGTGGAGTCATTGTCTACCACAAAGACATCTACGGACAGATTCTGAACTGCTTTTCCGGCGGCACAGACGGAAGACAGGCACCGGTCCAGCCAGCGCATGCCGTTATAGGTGACTATGATTACAAGGACCCGTCTCATGAGAACAGCTTGCGAAAGAGAAGACGCAGTTTCCAGGCCAGCGACCAGCGGGAGGCTTTTCGGAAGGAACGCTGCAGCCGGCGGTATTCCACGGTCTGGAGAGGATCGCAGAAATACCTGGCATACAATCCCTTGTGCTTTTCCCAAAGCCGACGGCGGATTTCTTTGAGGGCCTCGTCGGTCACCCCCCGGTTGCGGGAACGCTTGCGGGTGCGGTAATAGAAGCAGACGGAAGGCAGTTGGAGCACTCCGGGCTCTCCCGGAACGTTTTCCAGCAGCGAAAGCCAGAAATCCCAGTCCTCGTAGCCCGTCTTGAATGCCGGGTCGAAGGCGGCGGCATCGGCCTTCCGGAAGAAACAGCTGATGTAGAGACAGTTGCTGGCCAGCATGGTTTCCATGGAGAAAGGCGGCAGGTCCCAGGTGGTCTCCGCCCCGAAACGCTCCCCCTTCCCATAAACCACCGAAAGGGCCGCGTCCGCCTCCAGCGCAGCGACGGCATCGGCCATATAATGGGGGGCGATGAGGTCGTCGGCATCCAGGAACAGGATGTACTTTCCTTCCGCCAGCTCCACGCCCCTGTTCCGGGCCGCGGCAACACCCATATTCTCCGAAAAGACCACGGGGACAAAGCGGGAATCGGCATCGCAGAAGGCATTCACCACATGCAGCGACCCGTCGGTGGATCCGTTTTCCACAATCAGGCATTCCCAGTCCGTAAATGTCTGGTTCATAACGCTTTTCAGCGTTTCTCCCAAATACTGCCCCAAGTTGTAGCTGGGGACGATGACACTGACCAAGCTCATAGCAAAGCCTCCTTGATAAAGTCCAGTGAAGAGTTTCTGAGCCCTTCCAGCGCCACATCGGCCTCTGAATAGCCGGGCTGCCCGTTTATAGGGTCTTTTCCGGGAGCCACCATCCTGTTTTCCAGGCCGATGGCCGTGAGCAGGTTCCGGATGCGGTCATCGGCCCGGGTGCCTGTTTCCACATACAGGAAATCCTTATGGAAAAGCACCGACAGGGCCACTCCGTGGAAGGAAGTGGTGACCACCCTGGCGGCATCCCGGAACAGCGCGACGAACTCCTGCGGTCCATAGCAGTTCCTGCCGGCCGAATACGGCTCCCGGGCGATGGAGATCACCCGCTGGCCCATGCCTGCGGCAAGTTCTTTCACGCGGGGGTGGTCCACCGCCTCATAAGTGAGCACATAGGCCTGCCGTGACACCTTGATCCCGGAGGCCAGCCGCGCTACCACCTCTCGCCCGGCCAGAAGGACAGGATCCAGCGTGACGGAGGAAGGGATTCCCCAGGAGGACAGCCTTTCCTGCAAAGAAGCTTCCCGGACGCCGATCCGGTGGAAATGCTGCATGTAACGCCGGTATAAGGCCGATTGAGAATCGTCCAGAGGAGCGGAGCCGTCGCTGGCGGCATAGGCGATATTGCGCGTATTCGCGAAGGACGGGTCCGCCGCAAAGAAAAACGGGTCCAGTCCCTTGCAAATCTTAGGGTTCCAGATCTGGTCGCTGCCGAAAAACACCGCATCGAACGAGGTTCCCGCCGGCACCGGCGACAAATCCTGCTGAAAACGGCTGAAAGAGCAGTCCCTGCGGCGGGCGCCCCAGTAACGGACCGGGAGCCGGAAAAGGATGGAAGGCCGCTTCAGGTAATACGGCTTCAGGATCCGGTAAGGTTCGGTGAGATAACGGGGACGGTAATCCACCACATGCACTTCATGTCCCAGGGAGGAAAGGACCTCCTTGAGACACCGGCACTGGAGCACCGCACCATAATTGCGGGCGGCATGGAATGTGACAATGCCCACTTTCATTTCCGGAACCGTTTCTTGACCTGCCAGACCAGGTTTTCCAATTTGTAGTTCAGTGAGTTGCTGCCATAGTGCGCCTGCACGTAGGCGAACCCTCTGCGAAGATAATCATTTTCGAACGATTTTGCATAACGGCCCGGCTTGGTGGGACGCACCATGTTCCGCTGAATCACCTGCTGGAGAGGAATGTTCTTCCGTTCACATGCCTGGGGAAAAACGGCCGTGAAAGCCTTGCCCGCCTCGGTATTCGCCAGCAGGAGCGAACAGCCGCGGTTGTCATCGGCAAAACCCGGCAGTACCTTTTCCACGCCCCAGCAGTCGGCCATCGTGATGTCCGAGGGCCTGGACAGGGAGGCGAAAGGACAGACGCTGCAAGACGGGCGCAGCATCAGATGCCGGTAGAACAGGAATGTATACTCCTCCCTCACTTCGCGCTCTTCCCCGAACAGGAGCACCTCTTTGTGCTCGTGCCACCCCAGGGACGGGTCACGGAAAAGGGCTCCGGTCAAATGCCGCCCCCGCGATGCCCAAGGCAGGTAATCGCGCCATACATGAGGTGCCGGGACACCGTGACAGACGATATCGGCCAGTATCAGCCGCTCCCGGAAAGCGGCGCACAGCGAGCCGATGCCGGCACACTGGCAGGGCGTTCCGGTAAACAGGACTTTCTTCCCTGCCCGCAGGTCTTCCAAAACCTTCGAGGGGATGCCGTCCATGTCGCTCTGGACATATTTGGACAGGCGCAGCGGAGGCAGTTGCTCCAGGGTGGTCACCCTCCTGTGCCGGACCACAAAGCCGGCATCCATGGCAGCGCCATATACGATGTATCCTTCCAGGACAGCCTTTTCCATCAGGGCAGACGCCAGGCCACCGCTCTGGCTTCCGTCCAGCAAAGCGGGAAAACGGATGGCTTCCGCTTCGATTTCCCCTCCGCCCTCCGCCGGAGAGAAGGCGCACACTTTCTCGCAGAGGCCGCAATCGACACAGCGGGAGGCATCGACGTGCGGATAGCGGAATCCCATGCCGTCAGCCTCCATCACGATTGCTTCGTGCGGACAGGCGGCGGCACAGGCGCCGCAGCCGGAACAGTCTTCTCTGCGGGCAAGCTGAATCATCGCTTCAACAGTTTAGCTATGAGTTGTTTCCGCTCTTCGGAAGAGAGTCCCTGCATAAGTATGGTGAGAGCTGTGAAGAGCAGGGACAGAAACGCGTGCAGGAGGAAGCCCCACCACGTTTCCAGGGGAATGAGGCGGGAGAGGAAAAGGCCCATGCACATAGACAGGACCACCACAAGCAGCTCGTTCAGGAAGACCTCTTTCACGAAACGCCCCACGGGAAGGCCGATCATCCGGCGGAGCATATAAAGCCGGGCGCAGAGACAGACAAAGGCCACGCAGATCGCCACCCAGTAGATGCTCTGGGCCGGCGCACCCAGCTTCAGGCATAGCCAGGCCAGAGGTACATTAAGCAGTTGGAGCCCGCCCACCACGATCTGATAGTCCCGGATATCGCCGGTGGCCAGCATCGCCGTGACCATCGTATAGGACACCGATTCCAGCAGGAGGTACATCAGGATCAGGCGGATGAACAGCACGGCATCCGGCGGAACGGCATCGGCCCCCAGCCACAGGTTCACCAGGAACGGTGCATTGTAGAACAGCGGACAGATGACCAGAATCAGCAGATACACGCTCATCCGGGAGCCCTTGAACACCAGGTTGAACATATGCGTATGCTCCCCGGCCGCAAAGGACTTGGTAATCTGGGGGTTGATGGCGGTGGTGAAGCTGGTGACGAATTTCTGGACCGTCCCGTTCACCTGCGAAGCAATCAGCCACGAGGCATTAGCCAGCGGGCCGAAGAACAGGTTCAGCAACTGGTTGCCGCCCTGATCCCGGAGGATGCCGGAACCGGAGCCAATAAAATTCCATCCTGCAAACGAAAACATCTGGCCGAACAGGCCTTTATCCAGTTTCCAGAGATACCGGGCTTCCGGGAAATTCCGCCGGCAGAAAAAGCCGTATGCCAGACGGGTGAGCAGGCTCACCAGGGCCAGCAGGGCGGCATATAGCACCAGTTTGTCGACGGAAGAACGGGCGATGCAGAAAGCGACGGCCAGTTTTCCCACCCCCTCGAAAATGCTGATATAGGCAAAGGCGTCCATCCGCTCCCGGGCGATGATATCCGCATTGTACGGCACGCTGACCAGCTGGATCACCAGGGAAACCAGCGAGAACTGGAACACCCAGCGGGCCGCCTCCAGCCGCTCCGGAGGCAGGACCATCTTGTGATGGATCCACCAAAGGCCGATGGGCTCCGCCAGCAGCACGACGATGGCGCTCAGCACCAACTCGATGGAAACCGCCGTGGAAAA
Source organism: Bacteroidales bacterium (assembly GCA_017471085.1). The sequence goes on from JAFUWW010000018.1 coordinate 22,985, forward strand.
AACCGTCCGGAGCCTGTCCGCACTGTTTTCTTTCCCCAGTTCGAAAGTAATGAAACGGCTGATGGCGGCCGACATGGAACCGGTGAGAACCGTAAACAGGCTCACGACACCGGCCACGGCCCCGTAGATGCCGAACTCCTCCTGGCCGAGGGCCCGTACCACCACGCGGGACGTAATGAGCCCCACGACCATGAGCAGGAGCATACGGAAATACAAAAGGACCGTATTTTTTGCGATCCTTCTGCTGCTTTCCGATATGTTGTTCGTGCTACTCAGGTTTGTAACTGTCTTTCAGGGCTGTGGTCTTGTTGAAGACGGCCAGCTCCGGAGTGGAGTCTTTGTCTTTCACGTAGTAGCCGGTGCGTTCGAACTGTACGGCGATGCCGGAGGCATCTTCCAGGAGGGCAGGTTCCGCATAGCCTTTCCCTATGACCAGGGATTCCGGATTCAGGAAGTCTTTGTAATCCTTGTCTTCCGGGACCTGGGACATGTCGGCGAGCGTGAAGAGGCGGTCGTAGTTCCTGAGTTCCAGCTGTCTGGCGTGCCCGACGCTCACCCAGTGGATGGTGCCCTTCACCGAACGCCATTCGCCCGTCACGGGATGGGTCTGAGGATCGTAGGTGCACTTGAGTTCCACGATTTCGCCGTTATCGTCCTTGATCACCTCGTTGCACTTGATGATGTAGGTGTACTTGAGACGGACTTCGCCGTCCGGCTTGAGGCGGAAGAATTTCTTGGGGGCGTCCTCCATGAAATCGGCACGGTCGATGTAGAGGGTGCGGGAGAACGGGACCTTGCGGGAGGCGCCTTCCGGATCGGCCGGGTTCAGCGGGCAGTCAAACCATTCCACCTTCCCTTCCGGATAGTTCTCCAGGGTCACTTTCACAGGGTCCTGCACCACCATGTAACGGTTGCTGCGGGCGTTGAGGTCCTGGCGGACACACCATTCCAGCAGCTGGATGTCCATGAGCTGGTCGCGCTTGCTCACGCCGATCTTGTCGCAGAACATGCGCAGCGCCTCGGCCGTGTAACCGCGGCGGCGGACACCGCAGAGGGTGGGCATGCGGGGATCGTCCCAGCCGCTCACCAGGCCCTTCTGCACCAGTTCCAGCAGCTTGCGCTTGCTCATGAGCGTATAGGTGAGGTTCAGGCGGGCGAACTCGTACTGATGGGACGGCCAGATGCCCAGGGTCTGGATGAACCAGTCGTACAGAGGGCGGTGGACGTCGAATTCCAGGGTGCAGATGGAGTGGGTGATGTGCTCGATGGAGTCGCACTGGCCGTGGGTGTAGTCGTACATCGGGTAGATGCACCACTTGTCGCCGGTACGGTGATGATGGGCGAATTTGATGCGGTACAGGAGCGGATCGCGGAACATCATGTTGGGATGGGCCATGTCGATCTTGGCGCGGAGCACTTTCTCCCCTTCCGCGTATTTTCCGGCCTTCATTTCACGGAAGAGTTTCAGATTTTCCTCCGGGGTGCGGTCCCGCCAGGGGCTGGGGGTGCCCGGCTTGTCCACGGTGCCACGGTTCAGGCGGATTTCTTCCTGGGTCTGGTCATCCACATAGGCCAGGCCTCTTTTGATGAGGTCTTCGGCCCATTCATAAAGCTGGTCGAAATAATCCGAGGCATACAGTTCCTTGTCCCACTGGAAGCCCAGCCACTTGATGTCTTCCTTGATGGAATCTACATATTCGGTGTCTTCCTTGGTGGGGTTGGTGTCGTCATACCGCAGATTGGTTTTTCCGCCATATTTCTGAGCCAGGCCGAAATTGAGGCAGATGCTCTTGGCGTGCCCCAGATGCAGGTATCCGTTGGGTTCCGGAGGGAAACGGGTCATGACGGAGTCCACCTTGCCTTCGGCCAGGTCTTTTTCGATGATCTCTTCGAGGAAATTGAGTTTTCTTTCTTCCATAGTAATGTATTGCAGGCGCTAAAAGTTTTCAAAGGTACGAATTTTTCGGCAGAAATATTAAGATAAAAAAATATTTTTAGTAATTTTGCAGGTTGAATACAAATGCGAACAGTACTAAAACCTATTAAGAATGGGACTTTTACACGCCAGACTGGCAAAATATGACTTGCCGCAGAAGATGATGGAAAAGGGAATCTACCCTTATTTCCGTCAAATAACAAGTAAGCAAGGGACGGAAGTTACCATGGACGGACAGAAGATCCTCATGTTCGGTTCCAACGCTTACACCGGACTTACCGGAGACGAGCGAGTCATCAAAGCAGGCATCACCGCCATGGAAAAATACGGTTCCGGCTGTGCCGGTTCCCGTTTCCTCAACGGCACGCTGGATATCCACGTGCAGCTGGAAAAAGAACTGGCCGAGTTTGTCGGAAAGGATGAAGCCCTCTGCTTCTCCACCGGATTCACCGTGAACAGCGGCGTCATCCCCCAGCTTCTCACCAAGGACGATTTCATCATCTGCGACGAACGCGACCACGCCTCCATCGTGGACGGCCGCCGGCTGTCCTTCGCCAAGGGCCTGCACTATAAGCACAACGACATGAAGGACCTGGAGCGCTGCCTCCGCCGCTGCCCCAAGAACGCCGTAAAACTGATTGTGGTGGACGGGGTCTTCTCCATGGAGGGAGACCTGGCCAAACTGCCAGAGATCGTCGAACTCAAGCACAAGTACGAGAATGTGGTGATCATGGTGGACGAAGCCCACGGCATCGGCGTTTTCGGTGAGCAGGGCCGCGGCGTCTGCAACCACTTCCACCTGACGGACGAAATCGACCTGATCATGGGCACCTTCTCCAAGAGCCTGGCCGCCATCGGCGGATTCATCGCCGCAGACAAGGTGATCATCAACTATCTGCGTCACACCGCCCGCACCTATATCTTCCAGGCTTCGGACACGCCCGCCGCAACGGCATCGGCCCTGGAGGCACTGCATATCATCCAGGCAGAGCCCAAGCGCATCACCAAGCTCTGGGATGTCACCAATTACGCGCTCCGCAAGTTCCGCGAAGCCGGTTTCGAGATCGGCGAGACGGAGAGCCCCATCATCCCGCTGTACGTGCGTGACCTGGAAAAGACCTTCATCGTCACCAAGCGTGCCTTCGACGAGGGCGTTTTCATCAACTCGGTGATTCCGCCGGCATGCGCCCCGCAGGACACCCTGATCCGGTTCTCCCTGATGGCCACCCACACCCGCAAACAGGTGGACAAGGCCGTGGAGGCCCTGACCAAAGTCTTCAAGGAAGAAGGAATCATCAAATAGCATTCGCTATTTCTATACATTTTATACGGATTTTCCCCGGAAAGTCCGTATATTTGTTTTTATATGAAACACATTGTCCTCTTTTTTGCAAGCATTCTGCTGCCGGCCCTGGCGGTGCAGGCCCAGCAGACCCATGTAGACGAAATCTCCGTGGACGCCCGCGGCTCTTTCCATCAGGAAACCCGGGACGGAGTATACGGGTCCCATTTTCAGGGAGATTATTTCAACCTCCACATCATGGGGCAGCTTACGGACAAAGTGAGTTTCCGCATCCGGCAGCGGCTCAACAAGAAGATTGACGACCAGAACCCTTTCAATGCCACGGACTTCCTGTGGCTCAAATGGCAGGCTACGCCCAAGTGGTCGTTCACGTTCGGAAAGCATCCCATCTTCATAGGCGGGTATGAAATCGATTCCCCCCCTATCGACGTCTACTATTACGGGACTTTCAGCAACAACCTGTATCAGTACTATGCCTTCGGGGTCAACGCCACCTATTCGCCGGCAGAAGGGCAGAACATCATCCTGCAGTTCATCCCCTCCCCCATCTCCCCGGTAGGGCAGAACGCCTATTCCTATAATCTGTACTGGAACGGGCACATCGGCCGCAGCTGGCACACCACCTGGAGTTACAATTACGTAGAGGACGAATACCACCGGAAGATGAACTACATCGCCCTGGGCAACAAATTCACCTTCGGCGGCCTGGTCGTGGACGTAGATTTCATCAACCGGGCCTCCTTCGCCCAGAAGCAGTTCTTCTTCACCGACTGGTCGCTGATCGGCAAGGCCATCTGGAGCATCGGCAAATGGAACCTGTGCACCAAGATCGGGTTTGAACACAACGATGCCGCCAACATAGATGCTGACGGCATATCCTATGACCTCACCTTACCGGCCGGAAACGATTATTTCTACGGAGGCGCCGGTGTGGAATATTTCCCGCTCGGGAACGAGAACCTCCGCCTCCACCTGGCCTATTTCCGCGACAACCACGACAAGGTGAATCACCTGGCCA
>JAFUWW010000079.1 GCA_017471085.1 Bacteroidales bacterium
GTCCTATCGGCCAAGAACCTTGCCGCGTTGACGGCCGCAGGGCTCTCCAGGGCCGATTTCGTGATCAACACGGCAGAACAGAGACCAGAATGGCCGATCGGACGGGAAATCGGCCCAAAACCTGGCAGAGCAGGGGCAGGGACGGCGGCCGTCACCAACCCAAAATGTCAATGATGCCGTTTACTGTCACTTTTTCAGTGTTATCATGATGACGCCATTGCCGCTTTGGCTACCGTAGATGGAGGCGGAAGCGGCATCTTTCAGGATCTCGATGCTGTCTACGTCCTGCGGGCTGATACCGCTGATGTCCGTGGTCTGGACGCCATCGACCAGAATAAGCGGATCGGTGGTATCCGAATTGGTGCCGATGCCCCGGATAATGATCCGGTTTCCGGTGACCTGCACACCCGGGCATCGGCCCTGGATCATCTCGTAAATAGAGGAATAGGCTTCCATCTGCCGGTTGTTCTTCAACTTGGAGACGGAAACGCTCATTTTGTCCCGGGCCTGCCGGCCGTAGCCAACCTCAACTGTCTCTTCTTCCACGGGTGCTGCGGCAGTCTTCCTGCCCGCCGCGCAGGCGGACAAGACCAAAGCAAGGGTACAATACAGGAAAAACTTCTTAAGCATGTCGCAAATATAAGTTATCTTGGAAACAAAGCCAAGGAAAAAAGCAGTATCTTTGCAGTCGTTATGAGCATTTACAGAGAAATAGAGCCGGCCGAGTACCGGGATCTGGAAGAAAGAATCCTTTACGAAGACAACCACCTGATTATCTTCAACAAACGCACCGGCGAAATAGTCCAGGGCGACAAGACGGGCGACGAACCCCTGAGCGAAACTCTCAAGGCCTTCGTGGCACAGCGGGATGCCAAGCCCGGGCAGGTGTTCATGGGAGTCCCCCACCGGCTGGACCGTCCCGTGAGCGGCGTCACCATTTTCGCCAAAACTTCCAAAGCGCTGGAAAGGCTCAATGAGATGCTCCGGAAAGGAGACATCCACAAGACTTACTGGGCCCTGACCGCCAACCGGCCACCCAAAGACGAGGACACCCTCACGGACCTGCTCATTCGGAACGAAAAACAGAACAAATCCTATGTATCGGCCGGCGGCAAGGAAGCCCGCCTGCATTACGAGCTGATCCAGACCACGGACCGGTATTTCCTTCTGGAAGTGGAGCTCTTCACGGGACGGCATCACCAGATCCGCTGCCAGCTCGCCCACATGGGGTGCCCTATCAAGGGAGACCTTAAATATGGTGCACGGCGTTCCAACCCGGACGGCGGCATCTCGCTTCTGGCCCGCCGGATACAGTTCATCCACCCCGTCAAAAAGACCGAGGTGGATGTAACAGCCCCTGTTCCAGGCTCCTGGAAGGGAATTGAAGGATAGCGCGGACCCTTTTTCGGTTATCGTTTCTTCTTGTATTTCTCCCGGACACGGCCGCACCAGTGACTGGGGGCCTCTCCCATGACCGTACGGAAACTCTGGAAAAAAGAGGTGGGCGAATGGAATCCGGAGAGTTCCGCCATTTCGCTTACCCGCAGGCTCATATTATTCCGGAACAGATCCATGGCATACATGACCCGGTAATAGTTCACATACTGCCTGAAGTTCTTTCCGGAAAAATGGTTGATGGTCCTGGAGAGATACGCTTTATTGGTAAACAGGGCATTGGCCAGATCCTGGAGGGTGAAAGATTCCACCAGGAAAGGCCGGTGCTCCGTCATGTACCTGCAACACCTGTCATACAGATATTGATCGATCGCCTTCGTCTCCGGGGGCAGGGGAACTTTCTCCTCCCCGGGGGCAGCATAAGAGGAAGCCTCTCTGTGAGGATTCCGCCAGAAAGTCTTCTGACGATGCAGGCGCAGGAACAGCCAGAAAGCCGCGACCACACCCGCAACCGCCACAAGACCTGTCAAAAAGAAAGGCAGGTTCATGCGTTCAGTACAGGGTGGGCCCTCACGCGTATCCTTATGTCAATGAACTACTTTTTGATGGTGTCGAATCCCTTTCCGTAAACGCCGTTCACCGAGCTCACGGAGAGGAAGGCCGAAGAATCAATCTGCTTGATGTAGCGGAGCAGCAGGTTCAGGTCGGTCTTGCGGGTCAGGACCATCAGGACCTTGGTGTCCTGCTTGGAGTACCAGCCTTTGCCATCCAGTACGGTAACCCCACGGTGCAGGTCGTGCGTGATGGCATCGGCTATCTTCTCATACTGGGAAGACAGGATGAACAGCTGGACGCTCTGCTGGGAGCCGGAGATGTACATGTCCAGCACATGACTGTTTACGGTAACCAGGATAAGGCCGTACACTACCGTGGTGACCTTGTCGGCAAAAGGCATCAGGTGCGTGAGCGGGTTCCCGTCCGAATCCAGCAAGGCAGCGCCGGTTTCCGGGTCTACATCGGCCACATAGGAAGGGACCACCAGGGAAGATACGATGATGATGAAGTCCAGGAACAGAATCACCTTTCCCGGCGACACATTATGATACTTGGTGTAGATGAGCGCAATGATGTCCGTACCACCCGTACTGCCGCCGTTGGAGATGCTCATGCCGATGCCGATACCGGCCATCAGGCCGCCCATGAGCACGGACATCAGCTTGCCGTTCTGCAAGGCCAGCGTAATGATGATGGAATCGGGCATGACCGTAGGCATGAACCGCATGGCAAGGGAGGCCAGAATGATGGCGTAGAAGGTTTTGGCGCCGAATCCCATGCCCAGGATGATGATAGCGGCGGCCATCAGGATGGCATTGATCACGAAATAACTGTAACCCATCTGGATAACACCGTGGGTAGCATACTGGATCATGGAACTGATACCCGAAACGCCGCCACCGATGAGGTTGTTGGGAATCAGGAAAATCACCCACCCTGTGACATAGATAAGAATGCCCAGGGTGACCAGCAGCCACTCTTTCACCTGGGTGAGAACTGTTTTTTTGAGAAGGGGCATAATTTACTTTTTCTTGGTTTTGCTAAGTCCTGTCTTCATTTCATCGAAGCCTTCGCCGTAAACATTGTTGGCGGGGACCACCGTTACGAAAGCCTTGGGGTCGATCTCTTTGATTACTTTCACCAGCCCGGGAAGCTCGGTCTTGCGGAGCATCACCAGCAGGACCTGACGGTCTTGCTGGGTGTACCAGCCGATGGAACGGAGCGCCGTGACGCCGCGGCCCATTTCCTGATTGATATAGTTGCCGATGGCGGAAAACTGGTCCGAAAACACCAGCACCTGCACGGCCGATTCCTTACCCATCATCACCAGGTCCAGCGCAAAGGCGAACACGCCCATACAGATGTAACCGTAGATGACGTCGGCAAAACAGTGACCGGGGATGAACATGAGCAGGCCGATGACGATGAAGTCCGAAATCAGGTAGAACCTTCCCAGGGACACCGGCCAGAACTTGTTGATGATCAGCGCAAGGATGTCCGTACCGCCGGTGGAGCCGCCCCTGAGCAGGATGATGCCCAGGCCCACGGCCTCCAGCAGGCCGCCGATGATAGGCACAAGCACCTTCTCCCCCACTTCCAGCGGCTGTCCGGCTACGGACTTGAGGAACATCAGGTTGTCGCCGCCCAAAACCCGGAACAGCAGGGAGGTAAGGATGATGGCATACACAGTTTTGATACCGAAACTGCGGCCCAGCACAATCCAGGCGATGATAAGCAGCAGGCCGTTCAGGCCGAAGTTCCACACTTCCACCGGGATGCCCGTCACCATGGAAAGGAGGGCGCAGATACCCGTGAGGCCGCCGTCGATGATGCCGTTGGGCAGCAGGAACGAAGTCCAGCCCATCACGAACAGCAGGCAGCCGAACGAGATGACGATATAATCGAAAATGGTCAGGAGTACTTTATGAAGCTTGGGGGTCATACGAGGACTATTTAATCACCACATTCACAATACGGCCAGGCACCACGATCACCTTTGCGATGCTCTTGTCGGCCACGTAACGGGGAGTAAGTTCGTGCGCACGGACGGCTGCTTCCACCTCCGCGGGCTTCAAGGAAACGTCGGCCTCCAGGAAGAAACGGGTTTTCCCGTTGAAGGAAACCGGATATTTCACCATATTTTCGGCTGCCAGTTCTGCCTTGTATTCCGGGAAGGAGGCGTATACTACGGAATCTTCGTGGCCCAGCTGGTGCCAGAGTTCCTCCGCGATATGCGGGGCGAACGGAGAAAGCAGGACCACCAGCGGTTCCAGGACAGCCCGCTTGGAGCAGTTGCCCAGGTCGTTCAGCGCAATCATGAAGGCCGAGATGGTGGTGTTGTAGGAGAAATGCTCGATGTCTTCCTGCTCCTTGCCGATAAGCTTATGCAGGGCCTTGAGTTCTTCCCTGGTGGGCTCATCGTCCGTTACCAGCCAGTTTTCACGGTCCCAGAACAGGCGCCAGAATTTCTTGAGGAAGCGGTTCACCCCGTCGATGCCCTTGGTATCCCAGGGCTTGGCCTGCTCGATAGGGCCCAGGAACATTTCGTACAGACGGAGCGTATCGGCCCCGTAGGTGTCGCAGATCTTGTCCGGGTTCACCACGTTGTACATGCTCTTGGACATCTTTTCAATGGCCCAGCCGCAGATATATTCCCCGTCTTCCAGCACGAATTCGGCATCCTTGTAGTCCGGACGCCAGGCGCGGAAGGCCTCGATGTCCAGCCTGTCGTTGTAGACGATGTTCACGTCTACATGGACGGGGATGGTCTCGTACTGGTCTTTGAGGCCGGCCGACACGAACTTGTTGGTGCAGGGAATCAGGTACACGAAATTGGAACGGCCCTGGATCATACCCTGGTTGATGAGCTTGCAGAACGGCTCGTCTTCGCACACATAGCCCAGGTCATAGAGGAATTTGTTCCAGAAACGGCTGTAAATCAGGTGACCCGTGGCATGTTCGGTGCCGCCCACGTAAAGGTCTACATTGCGCCAGTAGGCATCGGCCTCCCTGCTTACGAGGCCTTCGCCGTTGTGCGGGTCCATGTAGCGGAGGTAGTAGGCGCTGGAGCCGGCGAAACCGGGCATGGTGCTCTTTTCCAGCGGCCAGCCTTCGTAGGTCCAGTCCTTGGCGCGGGCCAGCGGCGGCTGACCGTCTTCCGTGGGCTTGTACTGGTCGATTTCCGGCAGCGTGAGCGGAAGGGCGCTCTCCGGAAGCGGCGTAGCGATGCCGTCCTTGTAATAGATGGGGAAAGGTTCGCCCCAATAGCGCTGGCGGGAGAAGATGGCATCACGGATGCGGTAATTGATCTTTCTGCGGCCGATTCCGTGACTCTCCACATACCCGATGGCGGCTGGGATGGCCTCTTTCACACTGAGCCCGTTCAGGAAACCGCTGTTGCACATGATGCCTTCCTTGGCGTCGAAGCTCTGCTCGCTGACATCGGCTCCCTCAATCAGCGGGACGATGGGAAGGTCGAACTTTCTGGCGAAGGCGTAGTCGCGGCTGTCGTGGGCGGGAACCGCCATGATGGCGCCCGTTCCGTAGCCGGAGAGCACATACTCCGAAATCCAGACGGGGACCCGCTCCTGGGTGAGCGGATTCACAGCGTACGAGCCGGAGAACACTCCGGTAACGGCCTTCCCTGCAATCCTTTCGCGCTCCGTCTTCTTCTTCACCTGCTCCAGATAGGCTTCCACGGCCTCTTTCCGGGAGGCGGAGGTAAGCTTCTCCACCCATTCGCTTTCAGGAGCCAGCACCATGAAGGTGACGCCGAAGACGGTATCGGCCCGGGTGGTGAAGATGGTCATGTCGTGCCAGGTGCCGTCGCATTCTACGCGGAACACCATTTCGGCGCCTTCGCTGCGGCCGATCCAGTTGCGCTGCATCTCCTTCAGGGAATCCGTCCAGTCCAGTTTGTCCAGCCCTTCCAGGAGCCTTCCCGCATAGGCCGATACGCGGAGCTGCCACTGGGTCATCTTCTTCTGGAAAACCGGGTGTCCGCCCCGCTCGGAGAAGCCGTCCTTCACTTCGTCATTGGCCAGCACGGTACCGAGGGCAGGGCACCAGTTCACGGTGCTTTCGCCCTGATAGGCAATGCGGTAGCGCATAAGCACATCGGCCTTTTCCTTTTCGGAGAACTGTTTCCATTCGGCCGATGTGAAAGCGGGGCCTTCACTGCAGGCGGCATCTACGGCAGCACTGCCGGCCTTCTCGAAGGCGGCGACCAGTTCCTTGACGGGACGGGCCTTCTGCAGGGTATTGTCGTACCAGGAGCCGAACATCTTGAGGAAAGCCCACTGGGTCCAGTGGTAATAGTCCGGATCGCAGGTGCGGAATTCGCGGTCCCAGTCGAAGGAAAAACCGATCCTGTCCAGCTGCTCGCGATAGCGGGCCACATTGTCACGGGTGGTCTTTTCCGGATGCTGGCCGGTCTGGATGGCGTACTGCTCGGCGGGGAGGCCGAAGGCGTCGTATCCCATGGGATGCAGCACATTGAAGCCCTTGAGCCGCTTGTAACGGGCAAAGATGTCGCTGGCGATATAGCCCAGCGGATGGCCTACATGCAGACCCGCACCGCTAGGGTACGGGAACATGTCCAACACATAATATTTGGGTTTGGTATCATCGGCCTCCGCGTGATAGGTCTTGTTTTCCGCCCACCACTTCTGCCATCTTTTCTCAATCTCCAGAAAATTGTAGTCCATATTGTTTATCTTATTGTCTTTCCGTTAATTCCGAAGGTCCCCTTCTTCTCCAGGCGGAATTCCACCGCCACGGACATGGCCACCTTCACTTTCTTCCCGCGATGTCGTCCGGGACGCCATTTGGGCGATGCCGACACCACCCGGACGGCCTCGTCATCCAGGCTGGTATGGATGCCGCGGGCCACTTTCACGTCTTTCACCTCGCCTTTTTCGTCCACGATGAAATCGATCACCACGCGGCCCTGGATGCCGTTGTCCACCGCATATTCGGGATACTTCAGGTACTGATAGACCCATTTTTCCAGGAAGGTGCGGGGATCCTGGGAATTCAGGAACGCGGGCTTCTGGTCCACGTCACTGAAGGCAACGGCTCCGGAGGGACGCTCCGCACTGACGGCAGCGTCGTTGCGGAAGAGCGGCCTGGTGCCATTGCACAGCTGCTGGACATAACTGTAGACGTACTCTATCTCCCGCTCCATGCCGTCAAAGTCCAGCGTGTCGAAGCTGTCCCTGCTGGTATTGTGTTCCGGATACCGCCCTGTCGTGAACAGGACGGAGGGGATTTCCATGGAATAGAATGCCTTATGGTCTCCGGGGTAAGGTTCCGTATCGGTATAGGCGGCCTGTACCGGGAGAAGTTCCCCCTTCAGGTTCTGCAGGATCACCTTCATATCTTCATTGGCCGATGTATAGGCCTGGAAGGAATCGGCCCCGCCGCCTACCATGTCCAGGTTTACCATGGCGTCGATCCGGTCCGCATCCGAAAAGGATCGGTTCAGGAAATACCACGATCCGGCAAAGGTCTCTTCCGAGGCGCCGAAAGCCACGAACAGGATGCTGCGACGGACCAGGGAGCGGGCATAGGAGAGTTTCTGCGCCAGCTCCAGCATCATGGCCAGGCCGGAGGCATTGCCGTTAGCCCCGTAATAAATACGCCGGTGCGGCTCCCCGTCCACCATCAGGGTGTCGGCTCCCAGATTGTCCAGGCGGGCGCCGATCACGATATAGCGGGTGTTGAGCGAAGGGTCCCACCCTTGCAGGAAACCCGTCACATTGCGGCTCTGCAGCGTATCGGCCCCCTTCAGGATGCCGAAGGTGGAACCGCCTTCCGGGCTGATGAGGTCTATTCCGTATTCCTTGAATCTGGCCTCTATGTAATCGGCTGCCAGTTTTTCTCCTTCACTGCCGGCTTTCCGGCCTTCCAGTTCCGCAGATGACAGATACGACACATGCTCCTTGAGCGACCGGACGGTTTCCGTATCGTTCAGGGCATCCAGGGCCGACCCTGAGCGGAACTGTGCATGTACCAGGGTGGTGGCCAGCAGGGCCAGGAGCGTAAGCAGTCTTTTCATCATTCGTTCACAAGAATCCAGCCGTCTTCCGGGCAGATTCCCTTTCCGCGCAGCTGGCGGAGGGTCCGGAGCACCTCGTTCAAATCATTGGAGGGACAGACCGAAACGGCCAGCAGCCCGTTCCGGAAACTGATGATGGTAGCCGTATAGCCGGCCTCGTTGCACTTGTTCAGCTTTCTCTCCGCATAGGCCCGCGTGCGGAAAGCGCCCACCACGATGCAATATTTGGCTTCCAGCTTTGTGGTGAACAGGCCTCCCATCTTGGACGGGTTCAGGACTGTGCCTTTTGCCTGGGAGAGCGAATCCAGCAAGTGGGCTTCCAGAGCGGCGAGCGAGTCTTCCATGTGGCGGCGGACCTGCTCCAGGGAATCCAGCGTGGCCTGATGGCGGGCTTCCTCCCGTGCGAGGCGTTCCTGACGAAGAGCCTCCACCTCTGCTGCGGTGGGACGGCCGGCGACCTGGCGGATAAAATCGCAACTGCTGGCGGCAAGGGCCGTCAGCGCCAGCATCAGTATGAGGGTCTTTTTCATTGTCTAATCCTCCTTACTCTGCAAAAATACTGATTTTTCCAAAATCAAGCCAAATAAATATTGTATATTTGTGCACGTATGAAGAAAACCATCCAACTGGAAGCCATCGACCCGATAGAGATTTTCGGGGTCGGCAACAAAATACTTACGGAGTTCTGCAGTTACTTCCCCCATCTTAAAGTGGTGTCCCGCGGCAACCAGCTCATGCTGGAAGGCGGTGAGAGCGACATCGAAGAGTTCAACATCCGGTTCGCGGAACTGGTGGAGCGCCGGCACCGCAAGATGAACCTCACCGTCTACGACGTGGAGGATATCTTCAGCGGGAAAGGAAACGACCGGCTCCCTTCCGCAGGGGACGCCGTGATTGTCCACGGGACGGACGGAAAAGCCATCCGCGCCCGCAACAAGACGCAGCAGGAGCTGGTGAAAGCCTATTTCTCGCACGACCTGGTCTTCGCCGTTGGCCCTGCCGGAACGGGCAAGACCTATATAGCCATCGCCCTCGCCGTCCGGGCTCTCAAGAACCGGGAGATCAAGCGCATCATCCTCACCCGCCCCGCCGTGGAAGCCGGTGAGAGGCTGGGATTCCTGCCGGGCGACCTCAAAGACAAACTGGACCCGTACCTCCAGCCCCTCTACGATGCCCTGGCCGATATGATCCCCGCCAAGAAACTGCAGGATTTCATGGCCGACGGCACCATCCAGATCGCCCCCCTCGCCTACATGCGCGGCCGCACCCTGGACAAAGCCTGCGTCATCCTGGACGAAGCCCAGAACACCAACCTGGGCCAGTTGAAGATGTTCCTCACCCGCATGGGCATAAGCGCCAAGTTCATCGTCACCGGCGACGCTACCCAGATCGACCTTCCCCGCCGTGAAGACAGCGGCCTGCTCGCCGGCATCCGCCTGCTGGAAGGCATCAAAGGCATCGCCACCATCCGCTTCACCAACGACGACATCGTCCGCCACCCTCTCGTGACCAAAATCGTCAAGGCCTTTGACGGAGTGTAGCTTTTCTGCCGGGCCGATGGCTAAAGCACACTTTGGGCGCTGGGAGGCCGGAAATGTGCTTAAGTGCCCCCATTGACCAATGCCTAAAGCACACTTTGGGCGCTGGAAGGCCAAAAACGTGCTTTAGTGCCCCCATTGACCAATGCCTAAAGCACACTTTGGGCGCTGGAAGGCCAAAAACGTGCTTTAGTGCTCCCCTCGGCCAATGCTTAAAGCACAGTTCTGGGAGGCTGGGGCAGGTGTATGGGCCAAAGGAACAGGCCAAACATGCCGATGGCGCAGGTCCTCAGCAACCGGGCACAAAAAAAGCCCGGGACATGCGTTCCGGGCCTTAAAAAGTATGTTTCCGAAGATGATTACTCGGCTGCGTTCAGGATACCTTCCCACTTCTCATAAGCGGACTGATATTCGGCACCCTGGCCGCGGAGCTGGAAGTTCAGGCGCTTGAGGAAGTCGGCGCAGGCGGTCTTGACCTCCGGCATCTGGCTCACCTCGTAGCACTTCTCGAACTGAGGGATGGCCTCTTTGTAAACCTCGGCCAGCTGGGCCTGGAGTTCGTCGTACTTCTTGTACTCCTTCACATCGAGAGCGTTCATCTCGTCCACCAGGTCTTCACCCTTCTTCAGGTTCACCATGGCCTTGCCATAGTATGCCATATCATACTTGTCGTTGATGGCGATGCCCGTGTCATAGGCAGCCATGGCCTTCTCGTAGTCCTTGATGCCGGTGTAGATGTTGCCTTCCACATAATAGAGGGAAGGGTTGTCCGGCATGGCCTTCTTGGCCTCGTCCAAGAGCTCAACGATCTTGGCCGGATCCTCGTTGGTGGTGAGGTACAGGTTGATAAGGTTGGTGAGGATGGAGGCGTTGTCCGGATAGGAGGTGAGACCGGTTGCCAGATAATTCTTGGCAGCGAGGGTATCGGCCTTGGCCAGGGCGATCTCCGACAGGGAAGCATAGATGTTGCCCTCGGAGGTATAGTTGTTGGCGAGGCACTTGTTGTAGTACTCTTCGGCGCGGTCGTAGTTCTTGCTGGCCAGGGCGGTGAAGGCGGCATTGTAGGCGGCGTCATCGTTGTGGACAGTGCAGCCAGGCATGGCGGAGACGTCGGCTGCGCCCTTGAACAGGTCGCTGGCCTTGGCCAGGTCGCCCAGCTGATAAGCGACGAAAGCGTCGTTATAATAGGCATTGGCGATTTCCTGGAGCTTCGGGTCTACCTCTTTGTCCTTGGCGCCCAGTTCGAAAGCCTTGGAATAAGCCTTGGCGGCCTCTCCCAGGATGTCACCGGACACGGAGGGCTTGGTAACCTCGGTGATGGCCAGCTGGCCGGCCTGGTTGAAGTAGACGTTGACGTGGGAGAAGACCTGCTTCTCGAACGGGTTGCCGTCCAGTTCAACAGTCTCCACTGCAGAGGGCTTCTCCTTGAACATCATGCCGAAGGTGGCCTTGTCGATGCCGGTGGTGATGTTGGCGATAGGATTGTTGTAAGCGGTCATGTAGGCCTTGCCGAGGGCGAGCCAGGTGGCGGGCTTGGCAGCCTTCTTGGCATCCTGGGCGGCGGCGAGAGCCTTCTCAACAGCCTTCTGCATGTCGGCGTCCGGCTTCTGGGCGTATGCTACCTGCAGGGTGCAGGCGAGCGCGATGGCGAAAAATAACTTTTTCATATCAATTAAGTGTTAATGATTACTCTGTGGTGAGTTCCTGGTTTTCGGCGGCCTGCGTTTCTTCTTCGTCGCTGTGGGCGACCACGGAGATGGCGGCAATGGCATCGCCTTCCTTGATGTTGATGAGCTTTACGCCCTGAGTGGCACGTCCGGCAACACGTATGGTGCTGACAGGCATACGGATGGTCATTCCCGAGCGGTTGATAATCATCAGGTCGTCTTCATCCGTGACGTTCTTGATGGCTACCAGTTTGCCCGTTTTCTCCGTGATGTTCAGGGCCCTTACGCCCTTGGCACCCCTGGAGGTCTGACGATATTCCAAAGGATCGGAACGTTTGCCGTAGCCGTTCTCGGAAACCGCCAGCACCTGGTGCCTGGCCACGTCTTCGGCCTGCGGATCCTGACATACGACACCGACCACATAATCTCCATTTTCAAGATTTATGCCACGAACGCCGGTCGATGTTCTTCCGAGCGGCCGGGCCTCGCTTTCATCGAAGCGTACGCACCTTCCGTTATGGGCTGCAATCATGATATTGCAGCGGCCGTTGGTGAGCACGGCTTCCAGCAATTCATCGTCCTCACGGATGTTGATGGCATTTACGCCGTTCTGGCGCGGGCGGGAATAGGCTTCCAGGGAAGTCTTCTTCACCACGCCGTTGCGGGTGACCATCATGATGTAATTATTGTTGATGAAGTCTTCGTCCTTCAGGGTCTTCACGTTGATATAGGCCTTGACGCTGTCGTCCGGCTCGATGAGCAGGATGTTCTGGATGGCGCGGCCCTTGGAGGTGCGGTTGCCCTCCGGGATCTCGTAGACCTTGAGCCAGTAGCAGCGGCCCTTCTGGGTAAACAGCAGCAGCGTACTGTGGTTGTTGGCGATATAGATATGCTCGATGAAGTCTTCGTCCCGGGTGGCGCTGCCCTTCATGCCCACGCCGCCGCGGTTCTGGGTGCGGAATTCGGTGAGCGGGGTGCGCTTGATATAGCCCAGATGGGAGATGGTGATCACCTGGTCTTCATCGGAGTAGAAGTCTTCCGGATTGAATTCATCGTCGGCCATGGTGATTTCGGTACGGCGGGGATCACCGTAGCGGGCCTTGAGGTCCTGCGTTTCGGTCTTCACCACCTTGAACTGCTCTTCCACGGAACCCAGGATCTGGTTGCAGCGGTCGATGAACTTCATCAGTTCGTCGTACTCGTTCTGGAGCTTCTCGCGTTCCAGGCCGACCAGCTGGCGCAGACGCATTTCCACGATGGCGGCCGCCTGTACATCGGTGAACTGGTAACGGTCCACCAGCATCTGACGGGCCTCGTCGATACTCTTGGATTCGTAACGGATGATGTGGACGATCTCGTCGATGATGTCCATCGCCTTCAGGAGACCTTCCAGGATATGGGCGCGTTTCTGGGCCTTGTCCAGTTCGAACTTGGTGCGGCGCACCACCACCTCGTGGCGGAATTCAACGAACTGGCCGATGATTTCCTTGAGGCTGAGCGTACGGGGACGGCCTTTCACCAGGGCCACGTTGTTGAAGGAGAAACTGCTCTGGAGCGGGCTGTACTTGAACAGCAGGTTGAGCACTACGCCGGAGTTGGTTCCCTGCTTGAGGCGGATGACCACGCGGGTTTCGCCGCGGGCGCTTTCGTCGTTGATGTAGGAAATGCCCTCCACCTTCTTCTCATCGGCCAGCTGGGCGATCTTTTCGATCATCTCCCGCTTGTTCACCATATAGGGGATTTCGGTGACGACGATGGTCTCGCGGCCCTTGTCATCCACTTCGATCTCCGTCTTGGAGCGCACGACCACGCGGCCGCGGCCGGTTTCGTAGGCCTCCTTGATGCCTGCCTTGCCCATGACGATGCCGCCCGTAGGGAAGTCCGGGCCCTTGATGTACTGCATCAGTTCGTCCGTGGTGATCTCGGGATTGTCGATGTAGGCGCAGATGGCGTCGCAGCATTCGCCCAGGTTGTGGGGTGCCATGTTGGTGGCCATACCCACGGCGATGCCTGACGCACCGTTGAGCAGCAGCAGCGGAGCCTTGGTGGGGACTACGGTGGGCTCCTCCAGGGTGTCGTCGAAGTTGAGCGTCATGTCCACCGTGTCCTTGTCCATGTCACCCAGCACATCCTCCGCCATCTTCTGGAGTTTGGCTTCCGTGTATCGCATGGCTGCCGGCGAGTCGCCGTCCACGCTGCCGAAGTTGCCCTGTCCCTTCACCAGCGGATAACGCTGATTCCATTCCTGGCCCAGACGCACCATGGCATCGTATACGCTGGAGTCTCCGTGCGGGTGGTATTTACCCATCACTTCTCCGACGATACGGGCGCTTTTCTTGGTCTGGCCGTTATAGCTGAGGCCCATGTTGTCCATGCCGAACAGAACGCGGCGCTGTACGGGCTTGAGGCCGTCGCGGGCATCCGGAAGGGCGCGGGACACAATTACCGACATGGAATAGTCGATATAGGCCGTGCGCATTTCGTGGTCTATCTCCACCTGCTCGATGTACCCGGTTTCCTGGGGTTCCTCAAGCATATTCTTCTCTTCGTTATTCTCCATTTTGGGTATCTTTCATATAAACATGCAAAGATACACTTTTTATTTGAAAAATAAAAGCTAATAGATGTCTCCCGTGGTGATGTTTCCCCAGGAGGGAAGGGAGCGGTCATCGACCTCTGCGTCGATGATCCTGCGGGCGCCCTGGATGACATTCCGTTCCAAAAATTCCTTCTCTTCGGGCCACAGGACGTGCATATAGGCCGCCACGTCATGGGTGCGGTCCGTGAACCGGTAGATGCAATAATTGGCGCCGGCGCGGTCCAGTTTCCTGGCCAGATGACTGCTTCCCCAGATGCCCTTGCCGAAGAACGCCAGTTTGTTGTAGGCCACCGCGCCATCGGCCGTCCCGTGGAAGAGCAGAATGGGACAGGGGACCTTCCGGAAAGAAGGGGCGCCGCTGCCGCTGATGATTCCTCCGGCAAACGACATCACGCCCTTGAAGTTGAATCCCTCGGGCAGTCCCCTCGCCGCTCCCCTGACGATATCGTATTCCGCAGCCAGGGCGGTGATGGCGCCCGCCGAACTGCCGGCAATCACCAGATTGTCCGGGTCGATACCCAGTTCTTCCCGGTTCTCGGCCAGGAAAGAAACGGCCGAATAAACATCCTCGACGGCAATCTGCTGGGAATAGCGGAACTGGTCGGATGCCTTGAGGAGCCCGGAAATACCCTTCTTTACTTTGAACCCTTTCATTCCAAGCCGATAATCGATGGTGACCACCGCATAGCCATTGTCGTTGAGGGTCTTGAACCAGTCCTGATAGAAGTCGTCCGAGCGGGCGCCGGTCTTGAACCCACCGCCGAACACGAACAGAATGGCCGGCTTGGCCTTCCCTTCGAACACCGTCTCCGCACCGGGAGAGGAGTCATAGATGTCCAGATACAAGGCCAGCGTATCCCGCTGGGCGAACTGATAGGTGTCCTGGGCTTTCAGGACGAAAGCCGAAAACAGAGCGGCGGAAAGCAGTAAAAATTTTTTCATACTTTTTTTGCTTGAGCAACGGTTTGGCGCAAGACGGCCGTACCTTTGCATCAGAAATTAAACGACACGGTTATGAGAAACACAGATTACAACATCGACGCCCTCGGCTGCTTCATCTCCTCCGACGCTTCCTTTCAGGCCCTCAAGGACATCATTGCGGATCTGGATCTTCAATTTGAGGATGCGACGGAACAATAGCCACCGCCGTGCTCTCCTTGTCCGGAGAAAGCCCCACGCGGAGAGTCCGCACTTCCTGAGCGCCTTTCTTCCGGGAAGAAAGCACCCGGTCGGAAATGATGAACTCGGACACGGGGTCTTCCACATACCGCATTACGGCCCGCCGGAGCGGACGGGCGCCATACGCCGGATCGAAGCCGGCATCGGCAATCAGGCGCTTGGCAGCAGGGGTGATGGTAAGCTTGTATCCGGCATCCAGCGCACGGGCGCGGAGGTCCCTGAGTTCAATGTCGATAATGGCCTCGATGGATTCCCGGTCCAGCGAATTGAAATAGACCTGGGCGTCCACGCGGTTGATGAACTCCGGCGGGAATGCCTTCTTCACGGCCTTTTCCACCAGGCTCTTCCGGTCCGTCTCCACGTTCCTTCCGGCCGTGGCAAAGCCAATTCCGCTGCCGTACTCCTCCACTTCCCGGCTTCCAACGTTGGAAGTCATGATAACAATCGTGTTCTTGAAATCGACCGTGCGGCCGTTGCTGTCCGTAAGCCGGCCCTCGTCCATCACCTGCAGCAGCAGGTTGAAGATATCCGGATGGGCCTTCTCAATCTCGTCCAGCAGCACAACGCAATAAGGACGGCGCCGCACCCGTTCGCTCAACTGGCCTCCCTCCTCATAGCCCACATATCCGGGAGGCGCACCGATCAGGCGTGAAACGCTGAACTTCTCCATATACTCGCTCATGTCGATCCGCACCATGTTATCCTCGCTGTCGAACAGATATTCAGCCAGGGAACGGGCCAACTGGGTCTTGCCCACGCCCGTGGGACCGAAAAAGAGGAAGGTGCCGATCGGCCGGTGCGGATCCTTGAGGCCGGCCCGGTTCCGCTGGATGGCACGGACCACCGTCTCCACGGCCTCGTCCTGTCCTACGATGCGGTCTTTAAGGCGTTTCCGCATCTTCAGGATGCGATTTCCTTCCGACTCTGCCACCTTGTTCACGGGAATGCCCGTCATCTTGGCCAGCACGGAGGCGACATCCTCCGCATCCACTACCTTCTCGCGGCCGCGCTTCTTGGCCAGGGAAAGGCGCACCATGGAACCGGCCTCGTCCAGGGCGTCGATGGCCTTGTCCGGCAGGGAACGGTCCGTGATGTAACGGTCCGTCAGGCGGACGGCGGCCTCCACGGCCTCGTCGGTATAGGTAATCCCGTGGAATTCCTCGTAACGGGGCTTCAGATTCTGCAGGATTTCAATGGACTGCGCCACGTCGGTGGGCTCCACCACAATCTTCTGGAAACGGCGGTCCAGGGCTCCGTCCTTCTCCACGATCTTGGCGAA
>JAFUWW010000080.1 GCA_017471085.1 Bacteroidales bacterium
ACCAATTGTAGGCGGGGATTCCCAACTGTTCTACCGGAGCCGACGGATGCACCATCAGCTGCGCTTTCTGCTCAAGGGTAAGGCGCGCGACCAGTTCACCGGCCCGTTCCGCAGGGGACGGGGGCTGCGAACAACCGGCCGCGAGCAGCGCAAGGCCCAGTATCCATACAATCTTATTCATAGATGTCAGAATCAACTTGCACAAAAATAGCCATTATTTTCTACTTTGGCCTGCGCCCGATTGCTATTTCGGATTTTTTTTTCCAACTTTGTATGAACCGAACAAACTAATAAACTAAACTATATGTTCAAAGGACAACCCAAAGGACTATTCGCCCTTGCCCTGGCCAACACCGGTGAGCGTTTCGGCTACTACACCATGCTGGCCATCTTCATGCTGTTCCTGCAGGCCAAATTCGGCTGGGAGCAGGCGCTTTCCAGCCAGGTCTATTCCATTTTCCTGGCACTGGTCTATTTCATGCCCGTGGTAGGCGGCATCCTGGCCGACAAGATCGGCTATGGAAAATGCGTGGTCACCGGTATCTGCGTCATGTTCGCAGGCTACCTGGCCCTCTCCATCCCTACCGGTGCCAATGCCCTGGGCGTAGCCCTCATGCTGGGCGCCCTGCTGCTCATCTCCGTAGGTACCGGCCTGTTCAAGGGCAACCTGCAGGTCATGGTCGGCAACCTGTACGACGATCCCAAGTACTCGTCCAAGCGTGACGCCGCCTTCTCCCTTTTCTACATGGCCATCAACATCGGCGCCATGTTCGCTCCGTCCGCCGCCACCGCCATCACCAACCGTTTCATGGGCAAGGCCGGCCTCATCTACAAGGCCGACATCCCCGCCCTGGCACACCAGCTGATGGACAGCACCATCACCCCGGAAAACGCCTCCCGTCTGGCCGAACTCCAGGCCCAGATGCCGGATGCCAGCGTCGCCTCCATGGCTCCGGCAGATTTCAGCGCCTATTATATCGAGCATCTCTCATCGGCCTATAACATGGGCTTCGCCGTCGCCTGCATTTCCCTGATCATCTCCATCGCCATCTATTTTGCCTGCCGCGGCTGGTTCAAGCACGCAGACGTCAACGCCAAGCAGGCTGCCGCCAGCAACGCCCCCGTGGTGGAACTCACCCCCAAGCAGACCCGCGAGCGCATCACCGCCCTCATCATGGTGTTCGCCGTGGTCATCTTCTTCTGGATGGCTTTCCATCAGAACGGCCAGTCCCTCACCTGGTTCGCCCGTGACTATACCCAGAGCTTCGCCACCGGTCCGGTGCGCATGGGCTTCAACATCTGGATCCTGGCCCTCATCGCCGTGAGCATCTACACCCTGTTCGGCATCTTCCAGAGCGAATCCAAAAAGAGCAAGCTCATCTGCGGCGTGGTCACCGCCCTTCTGTGGGGCGGCGCCTACTGGATCTACACCGGCATGCCCAGCCCTCTGGAAATCCAGCCCCAGCTGTTCCAGCAGTTCAATCCGTTCTACGTGGTATTCCTTACCCCTATCTCCATGGCCATTTTCAGCGCCCTGGGAGCCAAAGGCAAGGAACCGTCGGCCCCTGTCAAAATCGGCCTCGGCATGTTCGTGGCCGCCCTCGGCTACCTGATCATGATCTTCGGCTCCATCGGCCAGGCCTCCCCTGCCCAGCTCCAGGGAACCGTTTCTCCGGATCCCGTGGTGCCCATGTACCTGATCTCCACCTACCTCGTACTCACCTTCGCAGAACTGCTCCTGAGCCCGATGGGCATCTCCTTCGTCACCAAGGTGGCCCCTCCCAAGTACAAGGGCCTCATGATGGGTCTGTGGTTCGCCTCCACCGCAGTCGGCAACTACCTCAGTTCCATCCCCGGCCTCCTCTGGAAGGCAGTTCCGCTCTGGGCCAACTGGGCCATCCTCATGGCGCTCTGCGTCATTGCCGGCGCCATCATGTTCGCCATGATGAAACGCATCAACGAGGCCACCGCAGCCTGACAGACCCATTCCGGGCTATCCGTTTTTCGGGAGAGGTCCTCTGGTCGCGGATCGGGACCTCTCCCAAATAATAACCTGAAGTGCCAAGACTCTATATCATATCAGGGCCCAACGGTTCCGGGAAGACTACGGCTTCGTACTCTTTCCTTCCGGAACTGCTGGATTGCAGCGAATTCGTAAATTCCGACGAGTTCGCCAAGCACTTGGCGCCCTTCGCCCCGGAAAGCGCCTACATCACGGCCAGCCGCCTGATGCTGCAGAAAGTCCAATACCTGTTCAACAGGAGGGAGGACTTCTGCATCGAGACCACCCTGGCCACCCGGTCCCTGCTGAAAATGGTGCGCAAGGCCCAGCAGCAGGGTTATTATGTCACGGTCCTGTACCTTTGGCTCAGCAGCCCGGACATCGCGGTGGAAAGAGTGGCCATCCGGGTAAAGGCCGGCGGCCATAACATCCCGGAGCAGACCATCCGCCGCCGCTACCAGATGGGACTGAACTACCTGTTCCACAGTTACATGCCCGTGTGCGACAAATGGATCCTGGTAGACAATTCCACCCCTCCCTTCGAAGTGGTGGCCGAAGGAACGCGAAAAGGGCTGCAAATCAGAAACATGGAAGTATACATACGGATCCGCGGCCAGGTAACCGACCTGGTAGACATCCCGACTCCCATCGAAAACGTCACTGAATTCATCGTAAAGGAAATGGCCAAGGCCCCGCTGGCGCATGACGGAGTGCCCTTCTCGCCCGCTTCCTCCGATGAACAGCATCCTTCCGGAGAACCGGAAGAAAAAACTGCATCAAAAGAATAATGATAGGAAGCAAAGACTATTATTTCAACATTTTCCGGACAGACCTTCCCATGATGGACCGCCTGGTGGAAGAAGGCCTCTGCAGCGGAGGCAGTTACTGCGACCTCTACTTCGAAAACACCACCTACGGCAGTCTTCTCCGCCGGGACGGCACCGTCTCTTCCGGCGGTTCCCACCAGGATTTCGGCGTAGGCATCCGGGTTCTGAGCGGAGAAAAGACGGGCTACGCCTATTCGGAAAGCACAGCCTGGGCCGATATGCTCTCCTGCGCCCGCGCAGCCGCCCAGATAGCCGACAAGCCCTCCGAAGTCAATCCCCACGGCACGGCCGACCCGCGGAAAGGGGAACCCAATCCGGCGGCGGACCGCTATCCCATGCAGCAGCCCTGGCGGGACATTCCCATGCATACGTTCCTGCCATTCCTTCAAAAACTGGAAGAATCGGTCCGCTCGCGTGACACCCGGATCGTGAAAGTCATCGCCAACCTGGCTTTCCAGGTGAGCGACATCCTCATGTACAACTCGGCCCGGGAACTGAAATACGATACGCGGCCCATGGGCAGCGTTTCACTCTCGGTCATCTTCCAGCAAGACGGCCGCGTAGAGAACAAATCTACCTCCAGGAGTTTCCGCTGCGGGGCGGAGATGCTGACGGACGCCCTGGCCGAAGAAATGGCCGCGGATGTTGTCAAAGGCGTGGACGAACGGTTTGCCGCCCGCAGGCCCAAAGGCGGACAGATGCCCGTGGTGATGGGGGCCGGCGCCTCCGGCATCCTCCTGCACGAAGCCATGGGGCACGCCTTCGAGGCCGATTTCAACCGCAAAGGCACCTCTATCTTCTCCGACAAAATGGGCTGCCGGATCTGCCCCGAAGGCATCAACATCCTTGACGACGGAACCCTTCCCGGCAACCGGGGCACACTGAATTACGACGATGAAGGTGTACCCGGCCAGAAAACCTATATGGTGGAGGACGGCATACTCACCTCGTATCTGCACGACCGCATCAGCGCCGCCCACTACGGCGTCCGTCCCACCGGCAACGGAAGGCGGGAGAGTTTCCGCTATGCCCCCCTGCCGCGCATGAGGGCCACCTACATGGAAAGCGGGACAGCCAAGGCCGAAGACCTCATCGCGGAAGTGCGCAACGGCATCTTCGTCGATGAATTCTCCAACGGGCAGGTGCAGATCGGAGAGGGCGATTTCACCTTCTTCGTCAAATCCGGCTTCCTGATCGAGGACGGCCGCCTCACCATGCCCGTGAAGGACATCAACATCATCGGAAACGGACCGGCTGCCCTGGCCGATATCAGGGGCGTGGCCGACGACCTGATCATCGACCCCGGCGCCTGGACTTGCGGCAAGGAACAGTCGGTGCCGGTAAGCTGCGGAATCCCTACCGTACTGATCGGCAGTCTGACCGTCGGAGGAGAATAGGCTATAAAGAAAGATTATGATGGAACTCAATACGATGACTGCAACGCTTACGGATGAAGAAATCCAGCTGGCCCGGCATTGTCTGGCATACGCCCTGGAACAGGGTGCCGAAAAAGTCCGGATCACCCTTACCAAAAGCCTGATGAACCTTACTGGCCTGCTGAACGGCGAAGTGGACAAGACCGCCCACGCCCTGGACAGGAGCCTGCAGCTCCAGCTGTTCGCCGGCGGCCGGTTCGGCACATTCTCCAGCAACCGCCTGGAAAAAAAAGGCCTGGAAAAATTCATTGCCGATGCCATCGGCACCACCCGGATGCTGGAACAGGACGATTTCCGTACGCTCCCCTCCCCGGAACGCCTGGCCAAGGACGCCGTCTCCGGAAAAGAACTGGGGCTCTACGACCCTGCCTACGAAAAACTGACGGTGCAGGAGCACCGCTCCATGGCCTTGAAATCCATGGCCTGGCCCCGGAAGGCGGAGCTGGAAGACGGTTTCACCCTGATTTCGGAAGAAGGCGAATACTCCGACAGCATCTTCGACATGGTAACCCTGGACAGCCAGGGCCTCTATGCCCGCCACACGGAAACGTCTTTCGAAATAGGCTATGAATCCACCGTGGAAGACAAAGACGGAAACAGGTTCTCCAGTTACTGGTGGGACGCCTCCCCCACCCTCGGCGCCCTGCAATGGGCCGGATGTGCCCGGACGGCATGCCTGAGAGCAGCAGCCCAGATTGGCCCGCAAAGCGTTCCCAGCGGCAAATACAACCTGATTGTAGACAGCGAATGCGCCTCCCGCCTGCTGTCTCCCGTCTTGAGCGCCCTCGGCGGCTCCAGCCTCCAGCAGAAAAACTCCTTCCTTACGGATTCCCTGGGCAAGAAACTGTTCCCGGAAACGCTCACTGTATTGGACAGTCCGCGCACCCCGGGCGAAACAGGATGCAGGCTGTTTGACAGCGAAGGCGTGGCCACCCGGGAGATGCCCGTCATAGAAAAAGGCGTGATAAAGACTTATTTCCTGAATACGTACATGGCCGGGAAAATGCAGATGGAGCCCACCATCGAGGACGCCACCCGCGTGAAAGTGCTGCCCGTAGGCGGCTGCAGAACGGCGGAGGACGTGCTCCGGAAAGTAGGCGACGGCATTCTGGTGACAGGATTCAACGGCGGCAACTCCAACGCCGCTACCGGCAATTTCTCCTATGGCATCGAAGGATTCCTGATCAAGGACGGCAAAAAAGTGCATCCCGTACGCGAGATGCTCATAACCGGCGATTTCCTCACCCTCTGGGGCCATCTTGTAGCGGCAGCGGAGGACGCCCGCACCTGCATGTCCCGGCTCATCCCCACCCTCGCCTTCAAAGACGTGGATTTCAGCGCATAGGCACCATGAAAACGGCGGTTGTCATACTGAATTACAACACCAGGGACTACCTGCGGCGTTTCCTCCCCGGCCTCATCGCCTCCTGCCAAGGGCTGGACGCGGAAGTGGTGGTCGCGGACAACGCCTCCAAAGACGGGTCCGCGGACATGATGCAGGCCGAGTTCCCGGAAGTCCCGCTGATCGTCCTGGACAAGAATTATGGATTCACCGGAGGCTATGACAGGGCGCTTGCGATGGTGGAAGCCGACTATTACGTGCTCATCAACTCGGACATCGAAGTGCCGGAAGGCTGGCTGCGGCCGCTCGTGAACTGGATGGACTCCCATCCGGAGTGCGGCGCCTGCGGTCCCAAGCTTCTGTCGTTCAACGCCCGGGACACCTTCGAATATGCCGGAGCCGCCGGCGGCCTGGCCGACCGTTACGGCTATCCCTTCTGCCGCGGCCGCGTCATGCAGAAAGTAGAGAAAGATTATGGCCAGTACGATACCCCTTCCGACGTACTCTGGGTCAGCGGCGCCTGCCTGATGGTACGCGCCTCCCTCTGGAAAGAACTGGGCGGCCTGGACGACCGCTTCTTCGCCCACATGGAAGAAATCGACCTCTGCTGGCGGATGCAGCTCCGGGGCTGGAAAGTAACCGTCGTGCCCGATTCCTTCGTCTACCATATCGGAGGAGGGACCCTGCCCAACGAATCGCCCTTCAAACTCCGGCTCAATTTCAGGAACAACCTCCTGCTCCTGGAAAACAATCTTCCCGCCACCTTCTCGGCGCAGGGAATGACAGAGAAAAAAGCCCGCCGGAAAGCCCGCCGCCGCATTTTCGTGCGGATGTGCCTGGACGGGGCATCGGCCCTTGTGTATCTGGCCACAGGCCGATGGAGTTTCTACCGGGCGGTGGTACAGGCCCATCAGGAATACCGGAAACTGCGCAGGCCGGGAGAGATTCCCGCCGGGGCCCGTCTCCCGAAAGGCCTTTACGACGGCTGGATCGTTCCCAAAGGACTGTTTGGGAAATAATTGTTATATTTGCGGAAATCAAGACTTCAGGATATGAAAATCATTATTGAAGGCGCCGGTCAGGTGGGCGCGCATCTGGCCAAGATGCTGAGCCATGCTTCCAATGAAATCACCGTCATCGACGAAGACGCCGAGCGGCTCCGGAAACTGGTCTCCACGGCCGATGTCTCCACCCTGCACGGGCAGCCTTCGTCCATCCCCCTCCTGAAGGAAGCCGGGTGCCAGGGAGCAGACCTGTTCATCGCCGTCAATCCCTTCCAGTCGCAGAGCGTAAACATCGTCAGTGCCCTGCTGGCCAAGAAAATCGGCACCAAACGCGTCATCGCCCGCATCGACGACGAGAGTTATCTCTCGCCGGAAAACAAATTGCTGTTCAAGGACATGGGCATCGACATGCTGTTCTATCCGGAGAAAAGCGCCAGCGATGAAATTGTTGAAATGCTCCAGCACAGCGCCTCCACCGATTCCATGGACTTCGCCCGCGGAAAACTGCAACTGGCCGTGTTCAAGCTGGATGACGACTCTCCGCTGCTGGACTTGCAGGTGGCAGAATTCGCCAAAACCGTGAAGACGGCCGAGCCGGAAGCTGATTTCCGGATTGTGGCCATCTCCCGCGGCGGCGTCACCCTCATCCCCCAGTACGACACTCCCTTCAAATACATGGACTATCTCTACATCATCTCCAGGCGGGAAGGCATGTCCGTGCTGATGAAGTATCTGGGGAAAGACAAGATCGACATCCGCCGGGTGCTGATCCTGGGAGGCAGTGAAATCGGGGAAATGGTGGCGAGCCGCCTGGCCGCCCTCAAACTGGACGACATCAAGATCATCGACATAGACCCTGCCCGGAGCCGGCAGCTTTCGGAAGACCTTCCGGACCTTGTGAGCGTCGCGTGCGGCGACATCCGCAATTCCGACTTCCTGCTGGAAGAGGACATCAAGGGATATCAGGCCGTCCTGGCCACCACCGGCAACGACGAAGTGAATATCCTCTCCTGCGTGGCCGCGAAGAAACTGGGCGTTCCCCGAGTCATCGCCCAGGTCGAGAATCTGGAATATATCCGCCTGGCGGAGGAGATGGGCGTGGACTCGGTCATCAACAAGAAACTGATCACGGCCGGAAGAATTTTCAAATTCACCCTGTCCGACAAGGTAAGGTCGGTCCGGTACATGAGCGGGACCGATGCCGAGGTGCTGGAATATACCGCAGCCCCGGATTCGAAAATCACCAAAGGGATGCTCAAAGACATTGATTTTCCGCACAATGCGATTATCGGCGGGGTTATCCGCGGCGGGGAGAGTTTCATCGCAGTGGGGCATACCCGGATTGAAGCATACGACCGCGTAGCCGTTTTCGCCCTGCCGGACGCCGTAAAAGATGTGGACAGGATGTTCCGGTAGCCTCTTGCAAAAAAAACGGTTTTTTCCTAAATTTGTAGGATTCTTGACTTAAACACAAATAGCATAAATATGAGTATCCAGACGGATAACATCCAGAAACTGGTGGAACGCCGGGCAGGCGCCCGCAAAGGCGGCGGCGAAAAACGCATCGAAGCCCAGCACGCCAAAGGCAAATTGACGGCGCGTGAGCGCCTTGCCCTCCTTTTGGACGAGGGCAGTTTTGAAGAATACGACATGTTCGTCCAGCACCGCTGCACCAACTTCGGAATGGAGAAGAGCCATCCGGACGGTGACGGCGTGGTTACCGGCTGCGGGACCATCGACGGCCGCCTGGTGTATGTTTTCGCACAGGATTTCACTGTCAGCGGCGGTTCCCTGTCAAAGACCATGTCGGAAAAGATCTGCAAGGTCATGGACATGGCCGTCCGCAACGGAGCCCCCGTCATCGGCCTGAACGATTCCGGCGGAGCCCGGATCCAGGAAGGCATCGACGCCCTGGCCGGCTTCGGGGAAATCTTCGAACGCAACATCCTCGCCTCGGGCGTAGTTCCCCAGATCAGCGGCATTTTCGGTCCCTGCGCAGGCGGTGCAGTCTACTCCCCCGCCCTCACGGACTTCACCCTCATGGTGAAAAACACCTCCTACATGTTCCTTACCGGTCCTGCCGTCGTGAAGAGCGTCACCGGTGAAGAAGTGGACCAGGAACAGCTGGGCGGCGCCGCCGTTCACGCTTCCAAGAGCGGCGTAGCCCATTTCGCCGCCGAAAACGAGCAGGAGGGTATCGCCACCATCAAGGAACTTCTCAGCTTCCTGCCCCAGAATAACCAGGAGACCGCCCCCTTTGTGGAAACGGCCGATCCCGCAGGCAGGGTGGACGATGCCCTGAACGGCATCGTCCCGGACAATCCCAACAAGGCCTACGACATGTACGGGGTCATCGGCAGCATCGTAGACGACGGTAAATTCTTCGAAATCCACAAGGACTTCGCCAAGAATATCATCGTAGGGTTCGCCCATATGAACGGCCGCAGCGTGGGCATCGTAGCCAACCAGCCCGCCGTACTGGCAGGTACGCTGGACATCAACGCCTCCCGCAAGGCCGCCCGTTTCGTCCGCTTCTGCGACGCCTTCAACATCCCCCTGGTCACCCTGGTGGACGTTCCCGGCTTCCTCCCCGGCACCCAGCAGGAATACGGTGCCATCATCACCAACGGAGCCAAGCTCCTGTACGCATACGGGGAAGCTACCGTTCCGAAGGTCACCGTCACCCTCCGCAAAGGCTACGGCGGCGCCCACATCGTGATGAGTTGCAAGCAGCTCAGGGGCGACATCAATTACGCCTGGCCCAGTGCGCAGATCGCCGTCATGGGCGCGGAAGGTGCCGTGAACGTCCTCTACGCCAAGGATATGAAGGCCGATCCGGAAAAAGCCCAGGCCATTTTCGAAGAAAAGAAGAAAGAATACGAAGAACTCTTCTCCAACCCTTACCAGGCAGCCCAGAAGGGCTATGTCGACGACGTAATCGAACCCCGGAACACCCGTTTCCGCGTGATCCGCGCCCTGGAACAGCTGGCCGGGAAGAAGCAGGAAATCCCTGCCAAGAAACACGATAACCTGCCGCTGTAAGCCTATGAGAAAGTTCCTGACAACCGTTCTCATCCTGCTTGCCTCCCTGTGCCTTCGTGCCCAGAATGTCAGCGACCTCATCATTTCCGAGGCGCTGGCGGTGCCGGATTCCACCGGCATCCTGGACGATTACGGCCGGCGGGGCGGCTGGTTGGAACTGTACAACAAATCTACAGGAACGGTCAGTTACGGCGGATGTTTCCTTACCGACGACCGCTCCAACCTCAAGAAAAGCATCATCCCCAAGTCTGACAACCGCACCAAACTGGGTCCTCGCCAGAGCGTCCTGTTTTTCTGCAGCGGAGACGGACAGGACGGGACCTTCTATGCCGGATTCAAACTGACACCCGGAAAAACGGTGTATCTGGTTTCCAATGACGGCAGGACCATCATCGATTCCCTGTCTGTTCCGGTGAATCTGCCCGCAGGCAAATCGGTCGTAAAACTGGCCGGCGACCTGCGTCAGCAGGAGTTCGAAGCCGTTGCGGAGCCTGCCGTTCCCTCTCCGGGAATCCTGAACGGAGACCAGAACGCCGCCACCAAAGCACAGGCCATTGCAGAAAGCGACCCACACGGATGGACGCTTACCCTGGTCTCCGTCAGCGTGGTTTTCTGCGCCCTGGCCATCCTTTGGTTCCTTTTCTGGCTGTTCTTCGACCGACCGGCCAAGAAGGCTGCGAAAGCCAAGGATGCGCCCGTAAAGGCATTCTCAAAGGGCACGCCAGACGGTGAAGTCGCCGCGGCCATCGCCCTTGCCCTGGACATGGAGAATTCCGGCGACGAATATGCCGCCATTGCCATCGCGGTCCATCTGTACCTGAACGATGCCATCCACGACGTGGAGCCCGGCATCATCACCATCCGCCGCAATGCCGGCGCCTGGAGCGAAAAAACCCAAACCTTCAGAAAATTACCCAGATAAAACACATAGACATGAAAAATTATAAATTCAAGATCAACGGGAAAGAATACAACGTAGCCGTAGGTGAAGCCGAAGGCAAAATGCTTTCCGTCAATGTAAACGGTGCCGACTATCAGGTAGAACTGGAGAATGCTCCCGCAGCGGCTCCAGCAGCCCCCGTACAGGCTGCTCCCGTGGCAGCTGCAGCTCCGGCTCCCGCCGCCGCTCCCGCAGCACCCGCCGGAGCCGGTGAGAAGGTGAACTCCCCGCTTCCCGGTGTCATCATCGAGGTCAGCGTCAGGGAAGGCCAGGCCGTGAAGACCGGCCAGAAGGTAGCCGTGCTGGAAGCCATGAAGATGGAGAATGAAATCTCCGCACCCAAGGACGGAACCATCACAGCCATCCACGTGAACAAGGGCGACAGCGTCCTGGAAGGTGCCCCTATCGTAACCATCGCCTAATGGAACACATTTTCCAATCCCTCTCTCAGTTCTGGGAATACACCGGCTTTGCGAACTGCTCGTGGCAGAATCTCGTGATGATCGGTATCGGCATCGTGTTCATCACCCTGGCTATCGTGAAGGAGTGGGAACCGATGCTGCTGGTCCCTATCGGCTTCGGTATGATCGTGGGCAACATTCCCATGTTCCCCGGTCTGAACATCGGCGTATACGAAGACGGCTCCGTGCTCAACACCCTCTATCAAGGTGTCAAGCAGGGCTGGTATCCGCCGCTGATCTTTCTGGGAATCGGAGCCATGACAGACTTTTCGGCCCTGATCTCCCAACCACGGCTCATCCTCATCGGTGCGGCCGCCCAGATGGGTATTTTCGGTGCATACCTGCTCGCACTGGCATTCGGATTCGCCCCCAATGAGGCCGGTGCCATCGGCATCATCGGCGGTGCCGACGGCCCTACCGCCATCTTCCTCAGTTCAAAACTGGCCCCTGACCTGATGGGTGCCATTGCCGTATCGGCCTATTCCTATATGGCACTGGTTCCGGTGATCCAGAAACCCATCATGCTGCTCCTCACCACAGACAAGGAACGGCACATCAAGATGCCTGTCCCGCGTACCGTTTCCAAGCGCGAGAAGATCATCTTCCCGATCGTCGGCTTCCTCATCACCGCCTTCATCGTGCCGTCCGGCCTTCCGCTGCTGGGCATGCTGTTCTTCGGCAATCTCCTGAAAGAGAGCGGTGTAACCCGTCGTCTGGCCAACACTGCCAGCGGTCCGCTCATCGACGTAGTGACCACCCTCATCGGCCTTACCGTGGGTGCTTCCACCCAGGCCGACAAATTCATCACCGTGAAGTCCCTCCTCATTTTCGGACTGGGCCTGCTGAGTTTCGTGATTGCCACCACCTGCGGTGTCCTGTTCGTGAAGCTGATGAACGTGTTTATCAAGAACCCGGCCAAGAAGATTAACCCGCTGATCGGCAACGCCGGCGTTTCGGCCGTTCCGGACAGCGCCCGTGTGTCGGAAACGGTGGGCCGCGAAATCGATCCGACCAACCACCTGCTCATGCACGCCATGGGTCCCAATGTGGCCGGGGTCATCGGTTCTGCCGTCGCTGCAGGTATCCTGCTGAGTTTCCTCGGCTGATTCCGGGAACGATTAAAAAAAGAAGGTGTATTCTTTGGAAAAGTCATAGGATACACCTTCTTTTTTTGCATGGGAAGGAGGAAGGTAGTCCATGATCATATGATTGCCACCAGGTGCTCTGTATACGACTGAAAATGAAATTGTTATAGAAGTTCTGCCGGCGAAGGTGCAATTGAAACCGTATGATTGCCACCAGGTGTTCCGTATACGACTGAAAATGAATTTGTTATAGAAGTTCTGCCGGAGAAGGTGCAATTGAAACCGTATGATTGCCACCGAAGGGTTGTATGTAACTGACATCCGGTTTGTTCCGATAATCAATGTGGCAAGTATAGGGGGATGGGCCCGCCGCGAAGCAGTGGGTGGAGCCGGAGTGGAGCGAAGTTGAACGGAGTCCCCCACGGCCCCCACACACTACAAAAAACGCGGTTGACTCAAAAGATTCAACCGCGTTTTCATGTAGACAAAGCTCTACTTCAGGCGCAGGAAACTGTACCCAAAGCGCTTGCAGGCAGCCTTTTCCAGTTCTTCCCGGTCGTCCGGATGGGCGATGGAGATGAGCAGTCTGGCCCGCTGGGCCAGGCTCTTTCCCCTGAGGTACACGATACCGTGCTCGGTGGCGACATACTGGGTCTGGAAACGGGTGGTCACCACACCGGCTCCGGGCGTCAGCGTCGGGACGATCTTGGCCTTCCCCTTCGTAGTCCTGGAAGGCAGGGCGATGAACGTCCGGCCCCCTTCCGACAGGGAACAGCCGTACATGAAATCGTGCTGGCCGCCTACGCTGGAGAAAATGCGTTCGCCGATGGAATCGGCACAGATCTGCCCCGTGAGGTCTACCTCGATGGCGGAATTGATGGCACAGGCCCGCGGATTCCGGGCGATCAGGAAGGGATCGTTGGTATAGGCCACGTCAAAGAATTCCATCGTCCGGTTGTGGTCGATGTATTCGTACATCTGCTTGGAACCCAGGGCCAGGGCGGCCACGCTTACACCGGGATGCACCTTCTTCAGGGAATTGTCGATCACCCCCTCTTTCATGAGGCGGATCACGCCGTCCGTCATGGCCTCCGTGTGGAGTCCCAGGTGCTGATGGTGTTTGATGCCGTTCAAAACGGCATTGGGGATGCCTCCAACGCCGATCTGAAGGCAGGCTCCGTCCGGAATCTGGGAGGCCACGTTGGCACCGATGGCTGCTTCAACGGGCGTGGGCTCTCCGAATACCATGGCTACGGGCGGCTCGTCGCAGAGTACGGCCGCCGAGATTTTGCTCTCATGGATCAGGCACTCCCCATACAGATAAGGGATGCTCTTGTTCACCTGGGCGATCACCACGCGGGCGCATTCTACCGCAGACACGGCAATATCGGCCGATATCCCATAGCTGCAATAGCCGTTCTCGTCGGGTAGGGAGCAGTTGATGAAGGCCACGTCCACCGGGAATTCGCCGCGGCGGAACATGCCCGGGACTTCACCCAGGAAAGCCGGCGTCATGGTTCCGTAGCCGGCACCGATGTGCGCCCGCTGGTCTCCACTCACAAAGATGCTGTTCACCAGGAAGGAATCTTTGTATTCGGGCCTGCAGAAAGGGGCTTCCCCCGGCTGGACATTGAATCCGGAGGTGATGGTCACATTCTTCAACTCGGCATGGCGGCGGGCCAGGGCGGCCTGCAGCACCACGGGGACGGACGCGCCGCCCTGGCAGCAGACGGTATCCCCGCTCCGTACCAGTTTGACGGCCTCGTCGGCAGTTACATACTTCATGGCTTATTCGTTCACAAGTTTTACAAACAGTTTCAGGTGCTCGTCCAGCCGCTGGAAATCCTCGTCTGACAGGAGGCGGGAGACACAGACCCGGATGCCACTCTGGCCGCTTCCAGTGGTGTTCAGCGGGATGGCGATGACCCCGCAGCGCAGCAGTGCCTCCAGCAGTTCCCGGTTATTCAGATTCCGGTAACCGACCGTATAGAAGAAACCGTCGCTGATCGTCTGTTCCATGTCCTTGTCATAGACCAGATGGAAGCCGTTGGCATCGAAAATCTGGCGGGAGCGGTGGGCTCGGAACCCGTAATTGCGCAGTTCCTTCACAAAATTGTACCGGCCGTCCACGGACGCTTCGAACATGGCGGAAAGGGCGTACTGGGCCGAATGGGGCGCTCCGGAGGTGTTCACGTACAGATAGTTCAGGATGAAATTGTCACCGAACGTGCCGATGCCCCACTTTTCCTTCATGGCCGGATACTGGCGCTGGAAGAGTTTGTCCGAAATGCACACCACGGCGATGCGTTCCCCGGCATAGCTGAAAATCTTGGAACCGGAAAGCATGATCACGTAATTGTCCGTGTACCTGGCAACGGTACTCTGGAAGGGAGGTTCGAAGGGAACCGACATGTCTTTGCGGAAATCCATGCACAGATAAGCCATGTCTTCCAGCACGATCACATCGTACTTGGTGGCCAGTTCACCGATAATCTGCAGTTCCTCCTCCGTGAGGCAGATCCACGCGGGATTGTTGGGATTGGAATACAGGATGGCGGCGATATTGCCCTGGGAGAAATAGGATTCCAGCTTGTCGCGCAGCTTCTCCGCACGGTACTCATAGATGTCGAAGAAGATGTTCTTGATGCCCAGGATGTCCGGCTGGCGGCCATGTGCAGAAAAACCGGGACAGATGTACAGGATGGTATCCTTCCCGGGCTGCAGCTGGGAACATTCCAGGATGCAGGTCATGCTGGCCTGCATCGACCCCACCGTAGGAACGATTCCCTTCGGGTCGATGTCGATGTCGATGAATGCCTTCACGAAACGCGAGGCATTCTTCTTGAGTTCGGGAATGCCCTGCACCGTAGGGTAGATGGAAGGGATGCCCGCATCCAGCGCCTTCTTCTGCGCCTCGATGCCGATCGGGCAGGCAGGGATACCGGGAACGCCGAATTCCAGATGCGAGAAGGGCTTGCCGCTCTCTTCCTCCAAGGCCGATCCCAGCATGGAACACTGGCGGATGGTTGTCCGGGAAATGTCTTCGATTCCCATTTCCCGGAACTTGGCGTAAAGCTGTTCTTTTGAAATAGGAAGGTCCATGGCTACTTTCGGTTTTGGGAAAAGGCCAGGCCGGCATCGAAGGCCTTGATATTGGCTTCCACCACGTTCTCCCCTTTCCGGCCGAAAATACGGCGGATACCGTCACGCAGTTTCTCCGGTTCCAGAATATGCAGGACGGCCGCCATGGCTCCGAGCAGCACCATGTTGGCGCTGCGGGGCGACCCGAGGTCCTTTGCAATGGCGTCGCAGTCCAGGGCGACCACCCGGGGCAGTTTTTCCAGGGCGCCGGTGACTGTGTCCATTTCCGGATAATCGGGGATGTTCACGAAGGGTGTCGTATTGGTGATCACCCACCCCTCCCGGGAAAGGTAAGGCAGGTAGCGGAGCGCTTCCATCGGTTCAAGGGAAACGATGAGGTCTGCCCCGCCCTTGGGAATCAGGTCGCTGTGAATGGGTTCGGAGGACAGGCGGAGATTGGACTGGACATCCCCTCCGCGCTGGCTCATGCCGTGTACCTCGGCCTGTTTGAGATACAGCCCCTGCTCCAGGGCGGCCGAACCGATGACTGTTGCGATGGAGAGGATACCCTGTCCTCCCACGCCGGCAAGTACGATATCTTGTTTCATCTTATGCAAATTAAAGGGATGTTACTTTTTTGCGGCATGTCTGCGGAGCGTCTGGATGCATTCGCGGCGGCTGATGATCACCGAGACGCCGTGGTATTCCAGTTCTTCGCGGATTACCTGCTCCATTTCCGCATAGTTCTTGGGCAGCGGGACGATGGTGCGGATATGCTCCGGTTCCACGCCAAGACCTGCACAGATAGCCTCCAGGCGGCCTGTTCCGGCAGAATCCTGTCCGCCGGTCATGCCCGTGGTGAGGTTGTCCGAGATGCAGACGGTGACATCCGACTTGCCGTTGATGCAGTCCAGCAGGCCGGTCATGCCGCTGTGGGTGAAGGTGGAGTCGCCGATGACCGCCACGGCAGGCCAGGTGCCGGCATAGGCCGACCCATGGGCCATGGTGATGGAAGCGCCCATCTCCACGCAGGTGTGGAGGGCATGGAAAGGAGGCATCCAGCCCAGCGTGTAACAGCCGATGTCACCGAAGACACGGGCGCCGGGATAGTCCTTGACCACATTGTTGAGGGCGGTGAAGAAATCCCTGTGGCCGCAGCCCTGGCAGAGTGCGGGCGGACGGGGAGCCACCACCTCGGAAGCGGGATATTCCGGAAGGGCAGGCAGTCCCAATGCGGCACGGACGGCATCCGGGGTGAGTTCCCCGTCGCGCGGGACGGTATTGTCCAGACGGCCGTGGACGGTGATTCCCGAAGCGAAAACGCCGTTCAGACGCTCTTCTACCAGCGGCTGTCCCTCTTCCAGCACCAGCAAAGTCCCGGTCAGGGAAGTGAGTTGGCGGGCCAGGTCCCGGGGAAAAGGATACTGGGAGACCTTGAGCACCGGGTACGGACATCCGTCCGGGAAGTTCTCCATCAGATAGTTATAGGCGATTCCGCAGGCGATGATGCCCATGGAATGGTCTTTTCCGTCGGTGAGGAAATTGAAACGGGACTGCGCGGCGTCTTCCTCGAAGAGGGCATAGTCCTTGATCAGCTGGCGGTTCCTTACCCGGGCATTCACCGGAAGGGTAACCCACTGGCGGGGATTGGCGGGATATTTGAGTTCATTCTGCGCCTGGAACGGAAGCCGGCTCTCCACCACGGCGCGGGAATGGGCCATGCGGGTGGTCAGGCGCATGAGCACCGGAATACCGCGCTGCTCGGAATAATCGAAGGCGGCGCGGGCCATTTCGTAGGTTTCCTGCTGGCTGGACGGTTCGAAGACCGGCATCATGGCGAAGGCGCCATAGAAGCGGGAATCCTGTTCGTTCTGGGAGCTGTGCATGGACGGGTCGTCGCAGGCGGCAATCACCAGGCCGCCGTTCGCACCGGTCATGGCCGATCCCATGAAAGGATCCGCGCAGACGTTCATCCCGACATGTTTCATGCAGACAAGGGCCCGTTTGCCGGCATAGGACATACCCAGGGCGCCTTCCATGGCGGTTTTCTCATTGCTGGACCAGTCGCGGTGGACCCGGCCTTCCGCCGCCAGCGGATGGGACTGGATGTACTCGGTAATTTCCGTTGAGGGAGTACCCGGGTATGCATAGACACCCGAAAGCCCGGCATGCAGGGCGCCCAGCGCCAGAGCTTCATCTCCCAAAAGAAGATTCTTTTCTGCCATATCGTTTAGTGTTATTCTAAAATCGTTTAAAAACCCAACGAATTTCAAATACAAAGTTATAACTTAAAAGCAATTTTCAAAATTATATTTAAAAAATTAAGCATTCTCCGTTCAATGATTGTCCGAAAGAATTGCTACATTTGCAATATGAACCAAGGCAAACTGAAACGAACGCTGCTTTTGCTTTTGGCAGAGATCCTGTCCCTTACCGCCGGTGCGCAGGAAGAGACGCCCAAGACCGGCTGGGTATTCAATCCCATGCCGGATGTCAGTTACAATTCCGACATCGGCATCAACCTGGGCGCATTTGCCAATATCTATTATTATGGCGACGGCACCGTCTACCCCAACTTCCACCACCATATCGCGGTGGCGGCCGCTTGGGCCACCAAAGGTTCCTGGTATGCGCACGGCATGTTCGACTCAAAGACGCTCATCCCGGGCATCCGCACCACCGCATCCCTCACCTGGAGGGATGTCAGCGCCAACAACTTCTACGGATTCAACGGAATCGCATCGCCCTTCGACCCGGACCTGGAACTGAATGCCGGAACAAGGACGGCCTATTATACCAATCACCGGCAGGTTCTCCGCGGGGCGGTCGTCCTCCAGCGCGAGGGAAAACGGCAGGTCAACTGGATGGGAGGCCTGGTCGTGAGAAGCATCCGCCTGCGGGACTTCGAACTGGAGAATTACGACTCCGGCAACAGCCTGTACCTGGTCTATCAGGACGCCGGGCTCATCCGCCCCGACGAAGCAGCCGGAGGCACGTCCCTGGAACTGAAGGGGGGCATCACCTACGATTCCCGGGATGTGGAACTCTTCCCTGTCAGGGGAATCTACGGGGAGTTCTACCTCAACGGCGACATCGACCTGTCCCATGGTCGGTACCACTATGCCCAGCTGGTGGCGCACTTCCGCCATTACGTCCCCCTGTACAGGGACCGGATCATCTTCGCCTATCATGTTGGCATGCAGCACCAGCTGGCGGGAGCCATGCCTTTCTACAACCTGAGCGAACTGTCCACTCTCCTGTATCAGTACGAAGAATTTGAAGGACTGGGCAGCCGCTACACGGTCAGGGGGTTCAAGTACAACCGCATCACGGCGGCCGGCCTCGCCTGGGCCAACATCGAGCTCCGCGCCATGCCT
This sequence comes from Bacteroidales bacterium, assembly GCA_017471085.1. Next base: position 18,598 of record JAFUWW010000080.1, read on the forward strand.
TTCAGCTTCACTTTCCTGAAACAGCATGTCGACCTGGTACTGATGCCGTTCATGGACCTTGCCGCCATCACGCGGCCGTTCCGCCAGGACGAGCAGAAAGCCCTTGACGGCCTCTGGCAGGACCGGAAAGCGCCTGTCATGGTGAGTGTCGGCATCGGCGGAAAAATCCATGTCAACCACAACATGATCCTGGGCGTGGACCTGGGCAAGGGCCTGGATCCGCAGCTGAGCGCTTTCACCATCAGCATGGCCAGCACCTATATTTTCTGACAACCCGCGAAAATACATGGGTGTTTTATGACAGAAATATTCCACTTTTTGTCATTAATCATTCCATGTGTCCTATATTTTTTTTATATTTGCGAATAACAATAACCAATTCTAGACAGATATGGACAAACTCCAGGAACTCACCGAAAAGCTCTACAACCAGGGACTTTCAAAAGGAAAGGAAGAAGGCGAGGCCATTCTCGAAAAAGCCAAGGCCGATGCTGCCGCCATGCTGAAGAAAGCGGAGGAAGATGCAGCAGCCATCATGGAAAAAGCCCGCAAGGATGCAGAAGACTATCGGATCAAAGTGGAGGGAGACGTCAAGATGGCCGCCACGCAGGCGCTTCAGTCCACCCGTGCCGGTATCGAAAACCTCATCATCGCCAAGGCGGTGGACAAACCCGTAGCTGAGGCTCTCTCTTCAGAAGAATATGTAAAGGGCATCATCACCGCAGTCGCCCAGCGGTTCTCTTCCCAGGAAAGCCAGGATATCGCTCTGGTCCTCCCCGAAAACCTCAGGAAGGGGCTGGAACCTTTCATCCAGGGAGAACTTGCCAAAACACTCGGAAAGGGCGTAGAAGCCACTTTCTCCAAGAAAATGGCCGGCGGCTTCAAAATCGGCCCCAAGGACGGAAGCTATTTCATCAGCCTCACGGACGAGAGCTTCAAGGAACTCGTAGGCGAATATCTCCGCCCCGCCACCAAGAAGATCCTGTTCGGCTAGGTGTATGAGCAATTACGAGTATATCATATCCAGCCTCCCCTTCCTCACGTCGGATTACAGATACGGCGAGGGGATCAAGTTCAGGGATGTCATGGCCGAAATCCGCAGGGACCTGTCGGAAAAGGACGATGAGGCCCTGGCCTTCCTGCTGGACGGATTCAATCCCGAAAAGCTGGATGCAGATTTCTATGAGAAAGCCCTCCGCCGTCCGGAACCCTTCCTCCGGGAGTATTTCCGATTCGACCTCAACCTCCGCAACGCCAAGGTCCGCTACCTTAACAAGCAGCTGGGCCGCGAGGCGGAGCAGGACGTGCTCACCGGCAAAGGCACGGAAGATGACGAAGGCCTGGACATCGACCTCTACCGTTTCCGCGGAGGCGAATTCGAAGAAGCCCTCAAGGTGGAGTCCGTCCTCAACACGGCGGACCTGCTGAGCCGGGAAAGAGGCCTGGACGATGTCACCTGGGAAAAAGTGGACGCCCTCACGCTGTTCCACTACTTCGACCTGACCGCCGTCCTGGGCTACGTGGCCAAACTGCACATTGTAGACCGCTGGCTGGCGCTGGACGAGGAAACTGGAAGGGAACTCTTCCGCAAACTGGTGGCAGAGGTGCGCGGCACATTCAAAGGCGTTAATTACACTGAATAATAAATCTTCCCTATATGAAAACCAAAGGTATTGTTACCGGTATCGTTTCCAACCTCGTCATTGTGGAAGTGGACGGGCCGGTTTCCGAGAATGAAATCTGCTTCATAGACCTTGACGGGGTGAAAATGATGGCAGAAGTCATCAAGGTAAACGGAAAGAATGCATCCGTCCAGGTGTTCGAGAGCACCCGCGGCCTCAAGGGCGGCAACTCCGTAGAGTTCGAAGGCCGCATGCTGGAAGCGACCCTGGGCCCCGGCCTTCTCTCCAGCGTATACGATGGTCTGCAGAACGACCTCACCACCATGGAAGACGTCTTCCTCAAACGAGGCGAATATACCGACCCGCTCAACCGCGAGAAGAAATGGGATTTCACCCCGCTGGCCAAGCCCGGCGACACGGTCATCGCAGCCGACTGGCTGGGAGAAGTGAAAGAAGGCTGGCTGCCCCACAAGATCATGGTTCCCTTCTCTTTCAAGGGTTCCTATACGGTCAAGTCCGTAAAAGAGGCCGGTTCCTATCCTGTAGACACGGTCATCGCAGTCCTCACGGACGATTCCGGCGCGGAGGTTCCCGTGACCATGGTCCAGAAGTGGCCCGTGAAAATGGCCGTCAAGGGCTACCGCGAGAAACCCCGTCCGGACCGCATCATGGAGACGGGCGTCCGCGTAATCGACACTATGAACCCCATTGCAGAAGGCGGCACCGGCTTCATTCCCGGGCCCTTCGGCTGCGGAAAAACCGTGCTCCAGCATGCCATCGCCAAGCAGGGCGACGCCGACGTCATCGTGATGGCCGCCTGCGGTGAACGTGCCAACGAGGTGGTGGAGATCTTCACCGAATTCCCGGAGCTGATAGACCCGCACACAGGACGCCACCTGATGGAGCGTACCACAATTATCTGCAACACCTCCAACATGCCCGTGGCCGCCCGTGAGGCCTCCGTCTACACGGCCATGACCATCTGCGAGTACTACAGGGCCATGGGCCTCAAGTGCCTCCTCCTGGCCGATTCCACCTCCCGCTGGGCCCAGGCGCTCCGCGAGATGAGCAACCGTATGGAGGAACTCCCCGGCGCAGACGCCTTCCCGGTAGACCTTTCGGCCATCATCTCCAATTTCTACTCCCGCGCGGGCATGGTCATCCTGAACAACGGGGAGCGCGGCGCCGTCACCTTCATCGGTACAGTGTCCCCTGCCGGCGGCAACCTCAAGGAACCCGTAACGGAATCCACCAAGAAGGCCGCCCGCTGCTTCTATGCCCTGGAACAGGGCAGAGCAGACCAGAAACGCTATCCGGCCGTAGGTCCGCTGGAGTCCTACTCCAAATATCTGGACTATCCGGAAATCGTGTCCTACCTGGACAAATCCGTAGAACCCGGCTGGGTGGAGAAAGTGCTCACGGCCAAGAACCTCATCCGCCGCGGAAAGGAAGCCTCCGAACAGATCAACATCCTGGGCGACGACGGCGTTCCCATGAGCTATCACGTGAATTTCTGGAAGTCGGAGCTGGTAGACTTCATCATCCTCCAGCAGGACGGCTTCGACCCGGTCGATTCCCTCTGCCCCATGGACCGGCAGCGCTTCATGCTGGACCTGGTGCTCAGGATCTGCGAAAAAGACTACGAATTCGACGATTTCGAGAAGTGCCGTGATTTCTTCAAGAATCTCATCAACGAACTCCGCCAGATGAATTACTCGGTCTACGAAAGCGAGCAGTTCTGGGCATATAATGAATCCGTGAACAAACTCATCGCATAACTATGGCAAACAAAGCATATCAAAGAATCTATACCAAGTTGGAGGGCATCACAAAAGCCACCGTATCCCTCCGTGCCAAAGGCGTTTCCAACGATGAGCTCGCCGTGGTGGGCGGAAAACTGGCCCAGGTGGTCCGCACCAAAGGTGACCTGGTCACCCTCCAGATTTTCTCCGGCACCGAAGGCATCCCCACCAACGCGGAAGTCACTTTCCTGGGAGAGCCCCCTACCCTCAAGGTATCGGACCAGCTCGCCGGCCGTTTCTTCGATGCTTACGGCCATCCCATCGACGGCGGTCCCGAAATCGACGGTGAAGAGCGCCAGATCGGCGGCCCTTCCGTGAACCCGTACAAACGCCGCCAGCCTTCCCAGCTGATTCCGACCGGCATCGCCGGCATCGACCTCAACAACACCCTGGTTTCCGGCCAGAAGATTCCTTTCTTCGCCGATCCGGACCAGCCCTACAACCAGGTGATGGCGGATGTTGCCCTCCGGGCCGATGTGGACAAGATCATCCTCGGCGGCATGGGCCTTTCCAACGACGACTACCTGTTCTTCCGCAACAGTTTCGAGAGCGCTGGCGCCCTGGACAAGATCATCTGCTTCATCAACACCACCGAAAATCCTCCGGTGGAGCGTCTGCTGGTGCCGGACATGGCCCTTACCGCAGCCGAATACTTCGCCGTTGAAAAGAACGAGAAAGTGCTGGTGCTGCTTACGGACATGACCCTGTACGCCGACGCCCTCTCCATCGTGAGCAACCGTATGGACCAGATCCCTTCCAAGGACTCCATGCCGGGCTCCCTCTACAGCGACCTGGCCAAGATCTACGAGAAAGCGGTGCAGCTCCCTACGGAAGGCTCCATCACCATCATCGCCGTGACCACCCTGAACGACGGAGACATCACCCACGCCATCCCGGACAACACCGGTTACATCACCGAAGGCCAGCTCTTCCTGCGGGCGGACACCGATACGGGCAAGGTCATCATCGACCCGTTCCGTTCCCTGTCCCGACTCAAACAGCTGGTGCAGAACAAGAAAACGCGCGAGGACCACTCCCAGGTAATGAACGCCTCCGTCCGGCTGTATGCCGACGCCCAGAACGCCAAGACCAAACTGGAGAACGGCTTCGACCTGTCCGACTACGACCACCGTTGCCTGGACTATGCAAAGGACTACGCCCGCGAGCTGCTGGCCATCGACGTAAACATTACCATCAATGAAATGCTGGATACCGCGTGGAAACTCTTCGGGAAGTATTTCTCACCGGCGGAAACCGGTATCAAGCAGGCCCTCATCGATAAATACTGGAAAGCTTAGGACATGGCTATAAAATTCCAATACAATAAAACATCCCTGACGGAACTTGGCAAGCAGCTCAAGGTACGGCAGAGAGCGCTTCCCACGCTGCAGAACAAGGAAAGCGCCCTGCGCCTGGAGGTCCGCAAGGCCAAGGCGGACAGCGACAGTCTTATTGCCCAGTTGGAAGAAGCCCTTCAGAGATACGATTATCTTGCCGCCCTGTGGAACGAGTTCGACCCCGGCCTCATCGAGATTACGGACGTAGACCTCTTCACCAAGAAGGTGGCCGGCGTCAAGACGCCCGCCCTCGGAGAAATCCACTATCAGATCCAGCCGTTCAACGCCTTCGTGAAGCCCGCCTGGTACGCCGACGGTGTCTCCATCCTCAAGGAACTGTCCCGACTGGGCATCGAATCCGAGGTGTACCGCGAAAAAGCGCGCATCCTGGACTACCAGAGAAAGAAGACCACCCAGAAGGTGAATCTTTACGAAAAAGTGCAGATTCCGGGATATCAGGAAGCCATCCGCAAGATCAAGCGTTACATGGAAGACGAGGAGAACCTCTCCAAGGCTTCGTCCAAGATTGTCAAGAACCGTCACGCAGAGGAAGAGGAGGCCTCAGAGCTATGATAGGCAAAATGACCAAATACTCCTTCGTCCTGCTGAACGGAGAACAGAACGGGTTCATTGAAAGCCTTCAGGATATCGGGCTGATGGACATCAACCGGAGCATAAAGCCGGTAGACGATCACTCACACAAGATCAAGTCCGAGATAGAACTGCTGGACGGCCTCATCCAGGGCATCGGGAAGGTGGAGCTTCCGGAAGGGACCCAACCGGTCCCCTACCAGGAAGAAGACCTGGTCCGCCTGGCTGGCGGCACCCTCATGCTGTACACGGAAGCGGAAGCGGAAGTCAATAAACTCCGCAAGGAAATCGAAGACAGGAAAGCTTGGGGCGAATTCGACCATGACATCCTCCGGAAGCTTTCCGAAGCCGGCATTCCCCTGCACTTCCACAGGCTCAGTCCCAAGGCCTTCAAGGAAGAATGGGCCGATGAGTACGCGCTCAGCGTCATCTCGGCCCGGAAAGATGCCGTCTGGTTCGTCGTGGCCGCAGAAGACTCCCTGCCGGGAGAAATCCCTGCCCCAACCTGCTCTTCCGCTGACACGGCTTTGCAGCTGCAGGAGAAAGAATCTTATCTGCACCAGCTGCAAGGTGAAATCGCCGAACTGAAACGCAGGCTCCCGGAACTGGAAGCCATGCGGGAAAAAGAATACGTGAAACTGGACGGTTACCTGGCCGGTATCACCGCCGTTCCGGCTGCGGAAGATACCATCGTCACCCTGGTGGGCTACGCCCCGGAAGAGAACGAGGCTGCCGTTACGGAAGCCCTGGAAAAGACAGACGTCCTGTATTTGAAGGAGAAAGCCACCGTTCAGGACAATCCGCCCATCCGTTTCAGGAACAACAAGTTCGTCCGCCAGTTTGAAGTACTCACGGACATGTACGGAAGGCCTTCCTACGATGGTTTCGACCCCACTCCGTTCATCTCCATCTTCTTCCTGCTGTTTTTCGCCCTCTGTATGGGGGATGCGGGCTACGGCCTCATCCTCATCCTCATCGGCCTGCTGCTCAAGAAGGTGGACAGCTTCAAAGACATGGCCCCGCTGGTAGTCATCCTGGGCGTGGGAACCGTCATTGTAGGATTCTTCCTGCATACATTCTTCTCCATCGACATCGCCCAATGGAAGATATTTGAGCCCATCAAGGGCATTTTCCTGCCGGACGAGATAGCCGGCTACGCGGGAGGCATGGTTCTCTCGATCGTAGTGGGTATCTTCCACCTGTGCCTGGCCATGGTAGTAAAGGCCATCCAGGCGGTAAAGGTGAACGGTTTCGCCGCTTCGCTGGGAACGCTGGGCTGGACCCTCCTCATCGTGGGCGGTGTCATCGTCGGAGCCTTGGCACTCGTGGGCGTCCTGAATACGGCAGCCGCCAAATGGATTATCATCGCCATCGGCGTCATTTCCGCCATCGGCATCTTCCCGCTCAACAACCTGCAGCGCAACAAATTCGCCAATGTGGGGCTGGGCCTGTGGGACACCTATAACACGGCCACCGGCCTGCTGGGCGACGTCCTCAGCTACCTCCGTCTGTATGCCCTGGGTCTTGCCGGCAGCATGCTGGGCATGGCCTTCAACGACATGGGCAAGATGGTGCTCGGAGACGGGTCCAACGCCCTGCTCTGGATTTTCTTCATCTTACTGGTGCTGGTCGGACACACCCTGAACATCGCCATGTGCGCCCTGGGCGCCTTCGTGCATCCGCTCCGACTCAACTTCCTGGAGTTCTTCAAGAATTCCGGCTACGAGGCCGCCGGCCGCAACTATAACCCGCTAAAGAAACAAACAAAATAAATTACAAACATTATGGAACAAATTCTCGGTTATCTCGGACTCGGACTGGTCCTCGCTTTGGCCGGTATCGGATCCTCTATCGGCACCACTACCGCCGGCAATGCCGCGGAAGGTGCTCTTAAGCGCAAACCGGAAGGCTCCGGAAGCTACATGGTGCTCTCCGCCCTCCCTGCCACCCAGGGTATCTACGGCTTTGTGGCCTTCTTCATCATGCTGGGCAAATTCACCAGCGGAACCATCACCGGCGCCCTCTGCTTCGGCATCGGCGTTTCCGTAGGCATCGCCTGCATGCTCTCCGGCATCCGCCAGGGTCAGGTCTGCGCCAACGGTATCGTAGGCATCTCCCAGGGACACGACGTATTCACCAATACGCTGATCTACGCCGCCCTTCCGGAATTCTACGCCATCCTGGGTCTGGTCGGCGCCATCATGGCCAACTAATCAACCAGATTCTTTCAATAACAGACCAACCCGTAAAACGGCTGGTCTGTTTTTTTTGACGCAAGAAGAATTGTTTGTACCTTTGAACAAATAAAGCCTTTTTAACAATGAAAAAAATCCTGACAGTTCTGGCATTGGTCTGCCTGGGGGCAAACGCCCTTGCCCAGCAGCAGAGTCCCGAAATGGTGAAATTCCTCAAGGAATTCCCGCAGCGGGCCGCTTTCAACACGCATTCCTATGAGTTCCTTCCCATCCAGGATACGCCGGCGCCCAAGGGCTACGAGGCCTTCTATATCGGTCACTACGGCCGTCACGGCTCCCGTTCGGAATGGGGCGGCGCCACCTACCTGATGGTCCGCGATGCACTTCAGCAGGCAAAGGACAACGGGGTGCAGCTCACCCCTGCCGGAGACTCCCTGCTCCATGAATCGGCCCGGATTTTCGAACTCTATAACGGGATGGACGGGAGGCTGACTCCCCGGGGTGTCCGGGAGCACGCCACCTTGGCGGAACGCATGTACAACCGCTTTCCCTCCGTATTCAGGAACGGCAGCAAGCATATCCGCGCAGAAGCCAGCACCGTTCCCCGCTGCATTGTCAGCATGAACGGATTCACGGCGCGTCTGATGGCCTTGGATCCCCAGCTGGACATCGACCTGGACACCGGCGAAAAATACATGGAGTACATTGCGAAGGCCGAAAATGACACCATCAACGCCCGCAGCCGGAAAGCCCTGGAAGCAAGGAACTACCGCAGCCTGCCGGATACGGTAACGGTCTTCAGGAACTTGTTCAGAGATCCGGAAGCCGGCAAGAAATATGTCCGCAACACCTATTTCTTCCAATATGCCATCTACTCCGTCGCCAAGGTGGCGGAAGCGTTCGACATCAACGACAATCTCTTCCGCTATCTGCCTTTCGACGTGGTCTACCAGCTTCACGAGTCCAACTTCCTCAATGCCTACCTGAGCCAGTGCAACTCGGAGCTGAACGGAGACCTCCGCATGCCGCGGGCCAAAGACATGGTGGACGTGATGATCAGGCATGCCGATGACGCCATCGCCGGCCGCAGCAACCATGCCGCAGACCTCACCTTCGGCCACGACTGGCCCTACCTGGGGTTGTGCTCCTATTTCGGCCTGGAAGGCGTCGGTGACCGCCTTTCCATAGAAGACGCCGCCGCACACTGGCTGCCGTCCTGGAACTGCCCCTTCGCCGCCAACCTGCAGATCATCTTCTTCCGCAGCAAGAAAGCCTCGGATCCCGTGCTGGTGAAGTTCCTCGTCAACGAGCGCGAAACCCGCATCCCCGCACTTGCTCCGGTGCAGGGCCCGTATTATAAATGGGACGATGTCAAAGCTTTTTGTGCAACGCGCCTGGACAACCTGAACAGATAATCAGTATTCCCTGGGACCGAAAATGTCAGTCCCGATACGCACCATGGTGGCCCCATGCTTCACGGCTTGGGGCCAATCTGTTGACATGCCGATAGACAGCTGGTCGAAGGCATCGGGACACACCCCCGAAGCCTGAATCCGGTTGAAGAGATCCTGGATCCGGGCGAAATCGGCTTCGATTGTAAGGGAATCGTCCGTGTGGGTGGCCATTCCCATCAATCCCCTTACCCGGATTCCATCGGGGAGGCTGTCCAGCACTTCCCACAGTTCCGCTTCCGTAAAGCCCTGCTTGGTCTCTTCCGCACCCAGATGCAGTTCCAGGAGGATATCGACCCGTTTTCCGTTCTCCCTCCCCCATTTGGCGATGGCGTCCAGTAAATGCCGGGAATCCACCGACTGCACCAGTGCAACATAGGGAAGGACCAGCTTCAGTTTGTTGGTCTGCAGGTGGCCGATGAAATGCCACTGGACATCTGCCGGCATCCGGGGGACTTTTGCGGCCAGTTCCTGCGGGCGGTTTTCCCCGAAAAGGCGCTGTCCGGCGGCATAAGCCTCCATGAGTCTTTCTACGGGATGGAACTTGGAAACCGCCACCAGGGAAACACCTGCGGGCAAGGCGGAACGGATAGCGGCAAGGGATTCTGCGATCATCAGAAAGAATAAGCTAAAGAAATACCATAACAAGCCCCGGCAGGTGTAGGACTATAAAAAGGCATGGCCGATGCCCGGGAGGCAAAAGAGACCTGCTTGGAATCTACGCCCAGCAGTTTCCTTTCCAGCGGCAGGAGCCAATAGCCGACATGGGCACCCAGGATGCCCAGGGCAGCGCCTGCAAGAAGGTCGCTGGTCCAATGCCAGTTGTTGTATACCCGCATGAAAGCGGTGACAAAAGCGGTGGAATAGGCCGCCAGTCCCCACCAGGGACCGAATTCCAGGCGGACCAGTTCGGCACCCAGAAAAACGGTGCACGTATGGCCGGAAGGGAAAGACTTCCGGTCGGCGCCATTGGGACGCAGAACGCCGCAAACCTCTTTCATGGTGCCGCTGACGATGGCGGTGAGAACGACCGACGTGCCGACCGAGAGCACCTGCTCCAGCATACCATGCTCCCCGCAGCCGATCAGGGCCCCGAGCGCATAGGCGCCATAAGGAGCATATTGGAGCACATTGTCGAAGGAGCGCTCCACGCCGCCGCTTACCCGCTGCGCCCACTCACTGACGGGGATATTCACGGTCGACCGGTACCAGGGACTCGCAGTTGCAAGGATCCCCGTGCCCATAAGGGCGCCGGGGACCACCAGTTTCTGCCAGCGGAACTGTTCTGAAGCCGTGTAGACCGAATCCCGGCGCTGAGCCTGGAGAGGCTGCAGGGCTATGGTCAGGACTGCAATGAACAGTATGGCCAGACGTTTCATTATTTACGGCCTTTCTTCTGCTGCTCCATCTGGCGCTGCATCTTCTGGGCTTCTTCCAGACGCTGCTGCCACTTGGACTTGGGGGCAGGTTTGTTTTCGACCGCCTTCGCCTTCGCCAGAATCTCATCGGGTTTGACGAACCACTTCTTGATAATCCAGGTTTCCAACATGGTAATCAGGTTGGAAAGGAGGTAATAGTAGCTGAGGCCCGAGGAGAGGTTGTTACAGATGAAGAACATCATGATGGGCATCATGTAAAGGCTCATGAAACGCATCATCTTGGCGTTGGGATCGTCTCCTGTGCTCTGATTCTGCATGGTAACGCGGGAATAGAAGAACATGGAGACCGCCATCAGCAGGGCAAACAGCGAGATATGGTCCATGCCCAGGATGCTGGTACCCCAGTGGATCACATCATCATAGGCGCTCAGGTCTTCGGCCCACAGGAAATGCTCCTGGCGGAGTTGGATGGAGGCCGGGAAGAACCGGAACATAGCCCAGAGTATAGGCATCTGGAGCAGCATCGGGAGGCATCCGCCCATCGGCGAGATACCGGCCTTCCGGTACAGGTCCATCGTCTCCTGCTGCTTCTTCATGGCGTCTTCCTGCTTGGGATACTTGGCGTTGATCTTGTCCATGAGGGGCTTGAGGGCCTGCATCTTGGCACTGGAAGAATAACTCTTGTAGGCAAACGGAAGCACCACGATCTTGATGAAAATAGTCATCAGGAGGATGATGATGCCGTAATTGGAGATGAACTTGGAGAGCCAGTCGAACAGCGGGATGATCACATACTTGGTGAAAACGCCGATGATACGGCCGCCCAGAGGGATCACCTTCTCATACGCATGGCCATAGGCCTTGAGGCCCTTGTAATTGTTGGGGCCGAAGTAGAATTCGAAAGGAACCTCCACGCTGGCGCCGGTCTGGGGCAGGTCGGCACGCATGAGGGCATTGCACTGCATCAGGTTGTGGTCCGGATTGTCCTTTCCGGCAAACTTGAGGGAGAACTCGCCATAGCTGAAGTTCTGAGGAGCCCGCATGATGGCGGAGAAGAACTGCTGCTGGAAGGCGAACCATTCGATCTTGTTGTCGAAGCGCTTGTTTCCGTCCCGCCCGTTGCCGATATTGGCCGGCTTTTTGTCATCCGGAAAATAGTAGTTGAGACGGGAGTACTGGGACTCGTTCTTGTACCCCTTCTCCATGCGGGGAATGGTGGCCTCGAAATCAACGTCGATGGAATTGACATTGCGGGGGATGAGGTCCTGCAACCCTACGAAAGCAACCGTCTCGTTGAGGGAATAGGAGTCTTTCTTAAGCGTATAGCGCTGCTCGATATATCCGCCGTTGGAGAACGGAAGACGCATCACTACCGTGGAATCGGACGAGGCCTCCGCCACGTACTGGAAATGGAACTTCCTGGTATCCACAGCAGTAGGGGCATACACCACATATCCCAGCCGGGACTTCCCTTCCGGGATGATGTACAGGTCCGATTTGTCGTAATTGTAGTAGTCCTTAACCTTGACCGACCAGGGCTGGCCGCCGAGGGTGGTGAAGGTGACCACAAGCTTTTCGTTTTCCAGCGTGTGGAAAGAAGCTTCTCCGGAGATGGCGGAGTTGAGCAGGGAGTCGGAATAGACCCGGGCCGATGAAGGCTGGGCCGCAGCGATACCTTCACCCGCCTCTGCAGGAAGGGCAGCCTCGGGATGTTCGGCCCGATAGATGCTGTCCAGCCTGTACTGCTCGTAGGCGTCGGCCGCAGCGATGGAATCCAGACGCGCCTGTTCCGCCTGCTGTCTGGCAACCTGGCGGCTCTGGTACCCGAAGAAGCCCATCATGATCAGGGCGATCAGTACAAAGCCGATGATTGAATTCTTGTCCATAGGCTTACTCCTGACCCTCCTCTGCTTCCTTGGCACGGATCTGAGCTTTCAGATCCTCCAGTTTGGCCTTGGCAGCGTCGATCCGCTCCTGCATCTGGGCCTTCAGTTTCTCCGCACCCTTGGACAGGCCGAAGAAGCCGATGTTGTTTTCGTACGTCTGAATCTCCTGCTGGAGCTGGGCGAACTGCTCCTTGAGCCTGTCCTTCTCGCTCATCGGCCGGCGTTCGGCACGTTCCGGGCGGGCATTACCCTTGCCGCCTTCACGACGGGGACCGCGGGAACCGAAGCCGGGGAATTTTTCCTGCATCGCCTCTCTGTAGGCAGCGGTGACGGCCTCTTTTTCCTTGAATGGAACAAAGCCGATCGCATTCCACTTCTCGGCGAAGGCCTTCTGCGCCTCATCGGCCGCACCATCGGGCTGATAAGCCTTGATTTCGTCGATGAGGGCTTTCTTTGCCTGAAGATTGGAGGCATAGTCATTGCCGCCGCGGCCTTGGCTGTCACGGGCCGTGAAGAAGGCGTCGCAGGCAGCACGGAAACGCTTCCAGATCTGCTCGGACTTCTTGCGCGGCACGGCGCCGATTTCCTTCCACTGCTTCTGGAGTTCGATCAGGCGGTCTGCCGTCGCCTTCCAGTCGGTGCTGTCCTTGAGGGCTTCGGCCTCTTCGATGATGGCCATCTTCTTCTCCAGGTTGGCATTCATGGAATCCTTGAACTCGGAGAACGAAGCACGCTTGCGCTCGAAGAATTTGTCGCAGGCAGCGCGGAAACGCTCGTATACCTTCTGATTCTCCTTGCGGGTGGCAAAGCCGATCTCACGCCAGCGGGCCTGAATTTCCTCAATTTTACGGCTGAGGGTATTCCATTCCGTGGAGGAGGTGATTTCCTTCCCGGCAATGGCCTCCACTTCCTCGCAGAGGGCGATCTTGGCTTCCAGGTTGGCGGTCTGCTGGGCTTTCAGGCCCTCGAAATGAGCCTGGTAGCGCTTGTTGATGACAGAGGTGGCAGCGCGGAAACGCTCCCAGATGGCATCGCGGTACTCCTTGGCTACGGGACCCAAGTCTTTCCACTGCTCATGCAGTTTCTGGAGTTCCTTGAAGGCTTCCACCACGTTCTCGTCCTGGGCAAGCGCCTCCGCCTGTTCGCAGAAGAGGGTCTTGGCTTCCAGGTTCTTCTTGAAGTCCAGGTCACGCAGTTCGCGGTTGATATCTACCAGGTCATAGAATTTGGTTACATGGAGCTGGTAGGTGTCGTTCACATCGCGGAAACTCTGCTGGGGCACAGGGCCGATCTCACGCCAGCGGTTCTGGATGTCCCGGAACTTGGGGAAGGCGTCCTTCATGTCGCCGGGTTCCTCCACGAGGGCTTTCAGTTCCTCGATGATGGCCTGCTTCCTGGCAAGATTGTCTTCCCGCTGGGCGTCCTGCTCGCGGTTGAACTCTGCACGGGCCTTCTTATAATCGATATAAAGCGCCTTGAATCCGGATTCAATGGCGGCGAACGGGCTCACCGGGCCGCTCTGCATCGGGACGGTGGACTCTTCCAGGGTGTCTTCCGTGGGCTCTTCCACGGCGGCATCCTCCCCTGCCTCCGCCTTTTCGCGGGACAGACGCTTATAGAAAGCGGACTTGATGGCTTCCGCTTCCTTGAACCGCTTCATGCGGTCTTCACTTTCGGTCAGGTTTTGGAACAATTCGGACAGTTCCGCCAAGGTTTTCTCGCCGTAGTTCACGACGGCCTCCTTCACTTCTTCCTTTCCTTCTTCTACCGCTGCGGCAACGACAGATTCCTCCACCACGGGGGCGGCTTCCTGTTCCTTCGGGGCTACATCTGCGGATCCGGTCTCGAGGACCACCTCAGGCTTAATTTCTTCACTCATGACAATAGTTTTTATAGTTTGACAAATTCTATAACTCACAAAGGTAAGAAAATTTCCTTAAATAAACATAAAACACTATTTTTGCATTGAAAAAAACCACCCGTATGCTCAGAATCGACATCCTCACCGTGGTCCCCGAGCTGCTGGACAGCCCGCTCAGCCACTCCATCCCCGGCCGCGCCGTCAAAAAAGGCCTGGCCGAAATCCATGTGCACAACCTGCGCAAATACGGGCTCGGCCCCCGTCTCACCGTAGACGACTATTCCTACGGCGGCGATGCGGGCATGGTGATGATGGTGGAACCGGTGTTCCGCTATATCGAGGAACTTACCTCGCAGCGCCACTACGATGAAATCATCTACATGGCTCCGGACGGCGAAATCCTGGACCAGGGAATCGCCAACGAACTTTCCCTCAAAGAAAACATCATCATCCTCTGCGGCCACTACAAAGGGATTGACGAACGGATCCGGGAGCATCTGATCACAAGGGAAATCTCCGTAGGTGACTTCGTGGTAAGCGGCGGCGAAATTCCGGCCGCCCTGCTCGCCGACAGCATCATCCGCCTGCTGCCCGGCGTCCTCACCGACGAAACATCGGCCCTCAGCGATTCATTCCAGGACGGGCTGGTCTCCCCCCCTGTCTATACCCGTCCGGCCTCTTTCAACGGCTGGGAAGTGCCGGAGGTCCTGCTGAGCGGCAACCCGAAACTAATACGGGCGTGGCAGGACGAGCAGGCCCTTCAACGCACCAAAGAACGTCGTCCTGGCCTTCTGGAAAAGTGATTACAATAAAAACCTCGCTTCACAGCGAGGTTTTTACTTGGTTAGTTAGTAGTGTATTCTTACCTTAAAAGAAGGTTAATAGTTGGTTAGAAGATGCGTAAGTTTGTTGATGCAAATTTACATAAAGTTTTTGGACATGCAAATTTTTTTAAATCTTTTTTCTAATTAATAAAAACTTTTAAAAACTAAGACTTGCTTTTATTGAGAAATTCCGCGGTGCCTGCGGATAAACCCCGATGCCAGTTGTAATCTTCCCCGACTCCTCGTTATACTCTTCCCAGCGCCAGCCGGAAGCATAGTACAGATGATTGAACAGGTTGTTCACATAGAAGCCGAGCGTGAGAGATTTTCCGCTCCAGTCGAAACGATGGCTGAGGCTGAGTGAGTTGACGAAATAGGCCGGCACCGCCATCTCCTCCCGCATGGTGTTGTCCAGGAACTGCTTTCCGACATATTTCCCGTCCAGGGAAAGGGCGGTAGTCTTCAGGGAATGGGACGCCATGCCTTTCCAGGGAGTCACGGTAATCCTGGCCATGCCGATGACGGAAGGAGACAGGAGCATCTGCGTGCGGCCGTAAGGGATGGCCTTGGTGCGGCCGGAGTAATCGTCAATCTGGACATAGGAAGTATAGTCCCGGATCTGGTTCATGGAAAGCGTGGCATTCCCGTCCAGACAAAGCCAGCGGAAAAGCTGCCAGGCTGCCGAAAGTTCCACCCCGCGCCGCCAGGAACGCGGCACATTCTCTTTCACGGCATAGCCGGAGGAGGAAAGCCGCCCGGTCTCCAGCAGCATGTCCCAGTATTCCATCAGGTACAGGTTGGCCGATGCCGACAGCCGGTCCGACTCATACTGCCAACCCACCTCGATGTCAAGCATTTTCTCCGGGCGGATGGGAACCGCCTCGCCCTTCACATTTTCCTTGATGTCTCCCCTGCCCGGCTCCCGGTGGCCCAGTGCGGCCGATGCATAGACCTTGCTACGGCCGAACCGGGCGGTAGCTCCCAACCGGGGATTGAAGAAAGGCCACACAGCGGAATAATCCAGCCGGTCTGCCTCTATCGCGCCATACTCCAGCCAGTCGTCATCCCGTCCCTTCAAGTTGTACCGGATACCGCGGAACTGGAGATCCGTGTAAAGTGTAAGCCACTCCAGGGGCTGATATTCGGCCCTCAAGAAAGCGCTCAAGTCGGTTTTTATGCCCGAATTGCTGTACCAGTCCACGCCTCCGTAATTATAATCGGCGGTGAGAGCCTTGGCCCACAGCATCTCCCCCCAATGGCCGCCCACATACTGCGAAAGGTTCACGCCGGCGGTGACGTCCAGCAGCCGGGAACGATACCGGAGATTGGAATTGAACACCCAAAGGCCGTTGTCCATCCGTTTCCGGTAAATCATGTCGCTCCGCTTGGGAGTTCCTTCCGGAAGCGAAGGAAAACCGAAATTGGCAAACTTCCGGTTCACCTTGTAATACTCGTCGTAGCCTTCGCCATAGGTGTAATTGAAGGTGGTCGCCCAAGTGAGGCTGCCGCCGAAGGCATGCGTGTAGTTCAACTGCAGATGATGCTGGAGGTAATTGTCTGTCTGGTTGTCATAATAATAGACATTGCCCAGGTCGTCATAGTATTCTCCCGCCCCGTTGTACCGGCGGTCCTTGTAATACTGTTCCAGGTCGATACCGTCCCAGGTGATGCCGCTCCGCTGCTTCCCCATCAGATAAGTAAAGCGGACCGAATTGCTTCGGCCGAGCCAGCCCAGCGCCACAAAAGCCGACTGCGACTGGACATAGGCGTTCCGGATATAGCCGTCGGTGCTGCCGCGCGAGAAGGCGGCCGAGCCGTAGAATCCCTTGGAGGAGAGGCCGGTAGACCCGCTGAGCGACGTCACGAAGGTGTTGTAGGACCCGGCACTGAAATCCATCCTGGCCGACGGCTCCCTCGCCACGAAAGCCGTGTTCATGTTCAGGCTGGCGCCGAAGGCTCCGGCTCCGTTGGCACTGGTTCCCAGGCCCCGCTGCACCTGCACGTTGGATATCAGGCTGCCCAGGGAAGGAATATTCACCCAGAATACCTCCTGCGACTCGGCATCGTTGAGCGTGATGCCGTTCAGGGTCACGTTGATCTGCGACCCCTTGGACCCGCGGATGGTCATGGCCGAATTGCCCAGTCCGGTGCCGCCTTCATTATACGTGACTACGGAAGGCAGCAGATTCAGGGACATCGGCAAGGAATTCATGGGAGAGGAACTGCGAAGTTCGTCCTTTCCTACAGATGTGAAAGTTACGGGGGTTTGCTTCCCGGCGCGGGAAACGGATACGACGACACTGTCCAGGCGTTCGTGTCTCTCCTCGGTCTGCGCGGCTGCACAGACACCCAGCACGCTCAGTGCTGCGATCAATACAGTTTTTTTCATCATTTTTCCCTCCGGCGGTATGAACCGCATCAGGTTCCATGGGTTTTTCTCAACCGGACCCCGGAGGGCCCGATACCCCAAAAAATCATATGTTATTTCTTCTCCAGCTGCACTTCGTACAGCCGGGGCCAGTTTTTACCGGTCAGGTAAATCTTGCCGGCGGCATCCACAGCGATGCCGTTAAGCACGTCTGTTTCGCGGGTTCTAAGGCGGGACGGCAGCAGGCCGTCACAGTCTATGGTGGCCTCCACCTTCCCGTCTGCAGGATTAATGATTACGATCAGGTCCGTCAGGTACACATTGGCCCAGACTTTCCCGTCTATCCACTCCAGTTCGTTGAGGTTCCTGAGAGGCCGGCCGTTCAAGGTCACCTGCTGCCTGCGCAGCAGTTTCAGGTCTGCATCCATGAAATACAGATTGGCGGAGCCGTCACTGGCGATCAGCTGCCTGCCGTCCGTAGTGAGTCCCCAGCCCTCGCGGTTGTAGGCGACGGTGGACTTATAGGTGAGGGTGGCCGCATCGTAACGGAACACGACCTTGTTGGTCCAGGTGAGGATGTACAGGTCTTCCCCGAGAATCACCGACCCTTCGCCGAAATACTTCCGGGAAAAAGGCTGGTTGGTGACGGGAGTGCCCGTCTTAAGGTCTACGGTACGGAGGCTGCTGGAGCCATATTGGCCGGTGGTCTCGTACAAGGTTCCTTCGTGGAAGAAAAGCCCCTGGGTGTAGGCGTTTACGTCGTGCGGGTACTCTTTCACCACTTTTACCCGGTATTCCTTCACCTGAGCCCCCGAGCAGGCGCATAGCAGCAGGCCCAGGGACAGCGTGAGAATATGGAACGGACGGCTTTTCATTCTGCAGGTCGATTCGAAAGGCAAAGATAGCAATATTTCGGATTTTTTCCGATATTTGACGGGCAAATGAATCAGCGTACTTACATAGCCATCGACCTGAAGTCTTTCTACGCTTCGGCGGAATGCGTGTCGCGGGGGCTGGATCCCCTGACGACCCATCTGGTAGTGGCCGACGAGAGCCGCTCGGACAAAACCATCTGCCTGGCGGTCTCCCCTTCCCTGAAGGCCTATGGCATCCCGGGGAGGCCCCGCCTGTTCGAGGTAAAGCAGAAAGTGGCGCAGATCAACGCCGCCCGGAAAGGAGGTCCGCCGCTGGAATTCCTGACGGCCACGCCCCGGATGGCCCATTACATCGACGTGAGCAGCAGGATCTATGGCATCTACCTCCGCTTCATCGCCCCCGAAGACATCCACGTATATTCCATAGACGAGGTGTTCATCGACGCCACGGAGTATCTCAGGCTATACGGCACCACTCCCCACGACCTGGCCATGCGCCTGATCCGGGAAGTGCTCCGGGAGACAGGCATCACCGCAACGGCGGGCATCGGCCCCAACCTGTATCTGGCGAAAGTCGCCATGGACATCGAGGCCAAGCACAGCGAGCCCGACAGGGACGGGGTGCGGATTGCCGCTCTGGACGAGATGAGTTACCGGCAGAAATACTGGATGCACAGGCCTCTGACCGATTTCTGGCGGATCGGCCGGGGCATCGCATCCCGCCTGGAGGCCATGCACTTATATACGCTGGGCGATGTAGCCAGGCGCTCCCTCTCCAATGAAGAATCGCTGTACAGGGAATTCGGGGTGAATGCAGAACTGCTCATCGACCATGCCTGGGGCTGGGAGCCCTGCACGATGGCGCACATCAAGGCCTACAGGCCCCTGGAAAGCAGCCTCTCCAGCGGACAGGTGCTCATGAAACCCTATCCCTTCGACCAGGCCGCCGTCATCGTCCGCGAAATGACGGACCTGCTGGTGATGGATCTGGTGGAGAGAAAACTGGTGACCGACCAGATGGTGCTCCACATCGGCTACGACAATGCCGCCCCAAAACGGTTTTCCGGGTCGATGGTGGCGGACTGGTACGGCCGTCCTACGCCCAAACCCGCCCACGGCTCCGTGAACCTGGACTTCCCCACCTCATCCACCACCCTCATTCTCAAGGCCATCACGGACCTGTTCAAACGGATCGTGAATCCACAGCTGATGGTCCGCCGGGTGTATGTCGTGGCCGTCCACATCATGGCCGAAGACGCTGTGACCGGCCGGCAGCTGTCCCTTTTCGATGAGAATCCGGTAGATCTGGAGCGGGAGCGCAGGCAGCAGGAGGCCATCCTGGAAATCCGGCGGAAATTCGGGAAGAACGCCATCCTGAAAGGAATGAACTTCGAAGAAGGCGCCACCACCCGGGAGCGGAACGAACAGATAGGAGGACACAAAGCATGAACACACCCTACGACGATATCATCGGCCTGCCCCATCCGGTTTCCAAAAGACACCGGCCGATGTCCCTGGCCGACCGTGCCGCCCAGTTCGCCCCTTTTGCCGCCCTGAAGGGGTTTGAAACCGAAATAGACCGGACCCGGCATGACAGACTGTCCGATTTTGAGCTTCAGGAGGAAGATATTCCATAAGAAATCACTATATTTGTAGGATTTAAAATCAGCGAAATATTCTAAATATAAACAGATATGGTCAAAGTAGATGTGAAAGGTTGCGGCAGTTTTACCGATGCCGCCAAGTACGAAACCTATGTACAGAAGGCGCTGGAAGCCTTCGACGTCCTGGAGTCAGAGAAAGGCGCCGGAAACGATTTCCTGGGTTGGAAGCACCTCCCCTCGGAGGCTCCCGAAGCCATGCTTAAAGACATTGAGGCCATCCGCGACAGCTGGGCCGCCAAGGGCGTGGACCTGGTGATCGCCATCGGCATCGGCGGAAGTTACCTGGGCGCCAAGTGCGTCATCGAGGCCCTGAGCCACAATTTCGCCCGCGACCTGAGGAGCAAGGACGCAGCACAGGTAGTCTTCGCCGGCAACAACCTCTCCGAGGAGTACCTGGCCGAACTGATGGACCTCGCCGCAGAGCGCAACGTGGCCTGCATCGTCATCTCCAAGTCCGGCACCACTACCGAACCTGCCGTTGCATTCCGCATCGTCAAGCAGTACATTGAAGAGCGCTACGGAAAGGCCGAGGCTTCCTCCCGCATCGTGGCCATCACCGACGCCAAAAAGGGCGCCCTCAAGACCCTCTCCACCCAGGAAGGTTACAAGAGCTTCGTGGTTCCCGACAACGTGGGCGGCCGTTTCAGCGTCCTCACTCCGGTGGGTCTGCTGCCCATCGCCGTCGCCGGCTTCGACATCCGCGCCCTGCTGGAAGGCGCCCTGGAGGCCGAGAAGCAGCTGGCCGTGAAATCGGCCCAGAATCCGGCCGTGGTCTACGCCGCCATGCGCAACCTCCTCTATAAGGAATATGGCAAGAAGGTGGAGATCCTGGTGAACTACAATCCCAAGCTTACCTTCGTGGCCGAATGGTGGAAACAGCTTTACGGTGAATCCGAAGGAAAGGACGGCGTGGGCATCTTCCCCGCCAGCGTCAACAATACGGCCGACCTCCACTCCATGGGCCAGTTCATTCAGGAAGGCGACCGCCTCATGTTCGAGACCGTCCTCCATGTGGAGAAAGCCCAGCGCAGCGTGGTCATCGGCTCCGACCAGCAGAATCTGGACCAGCTCAACTACCTCTCCGGCAAGCATGTGGAGCACTGCAACCACATGGCCGAACTGGGCACCAAACTCGCCCACATCGACGGCGGCGTTCCCCAGATGGAGGTCGCTTTCGAAAAAGTGGACGCCTTCAACCTCGGCAATCTGCTGTATTTCTTCGAATTCGCCTGCGGTGTAAGCGCGTATACCCTTGGCGTGAACCCGTTCAACCAGCCCGGCGTGGAAGCTTACAAGAAGAACATGTTCGCCCTCCTGGAGAAACCCGGTTACGAAGAGGCCACCCGCTCCATCAAGACCCGCCTGTAAGATGCGGCGCCTGTTCACGGCCCTGCTGCTGATGGCGACTGTGCCGGTTTTTGCCGCACAGCCGCCGTCGGGCAGACATACGGTCCGTCTGGGATGGGGCGACATGCTGTTCGAGACACTTGCCTTCCATTCCACCTACGCGGGCACCTATGGCGCCCCGGAAGCGCTTCCCGCCTCCTTCTCCCGCCACGAAACATTCGATTACGGATATACCGGCCACTTTTTCGTCGAATATCTGTACCGCAGTTCCGACGTTGTCAGCGTGGGTATCCAGACCGACGTTGAAGGCATCTTCTGGAAAGAAGGGGACTTCGACCGGTATCACCGGCTGCAGGGCTCCGCTCAGCCTGTGCGCAACTGGGACGTCATCGTGATGCCCACCATCCGCTTCACCTACCTGGACCGGCCGTGGGTCAGAATCTATTCCGGGATCGGCACAGGCGTCGCCCTGGCTCTTGACAATCTCGGCGGTATCAAGGTAGCTCCCGCCCTCAACCTGAACTGGATCGGCATGGAAGTCGGGAAAGGCCACTGGGGCGGCACCTTCGAACTGGGGATGCTCAATGCCCTCCCCGACCCCTATCACATCATCCAAGCGGGCTCCCGCCTGTTTTCCGCCAGTGTTTACTATAAATGGTAAGGCCGATGAAAAAGTTCTTCTGTTTCTCTCTTGCAGCGATGCTGCTGGCCGCCTGCCAGCACCCGGATGTGAAAGTGACGGATTTTAATACGTTCCACGTCACCTCGGTCAAGAGCAGCGAGGTCATCGTGGGCAACAGCCTGAATCCCGAGGTGCATCTGATGGACATCGGAGACGATGCAGACACCAAGGTGGCCGAGATCGCCGCCGTAGACCTGGTGAAGGAAATCCTGGGGATGGTGAACAGCAACAAGCTCATCCACATTGCCGGCACCTACGAGGGGCACGACATCGACGACTCCCCCATCACCCTGTCGGGCAAGCTGCTGGTTCCCTCCAGCGGGATAATCAAGAATATGCTCATCGTGAGCCACTTCACCATCGGCGCCAACTATGAGTGCCCGTCCGAGTGCTTTCCCCTGGAAGGTATCCTGGCCAGCCGCGGATACGCCGTCGTCATCGCCGACTATATCGGCTACGGTGTCACCCGGGACCGCATCCATCCTTATATGCACGTAGAGAGCACGGCCCGCAGCGTGGTGGACATGGCTCTGGCCGTGAAACCCTATCTGGAGCACATCGGCCGCAAGCCGGAAAGCGATGAAGTGATCCTGCTGGGCTATTCGCAGGGCGGTTCCACCACCCTGGCCGTGATGAACATACTCCAAAGCGAATACAACAGGGAACTGCCCATCAAGAAGGTTTATGCCGGAGGCGGCCCCTACGACCTGGCCGCCACCTTCGACATCTCCATGCTGGAAGACCTCACGGGCATCCCCTGCGCCATTCCCATGATCGTCCAGGGAATCAACGAAGGCGAGGACCTGGGGCTTAAACTGGAAGATTTCTTCAAGCCCGTACTGCTGGAACATTATCAGGAATGGATCAACTCCAAGGAATACACGGTTAAAAGCATCAACCTCCTGATGAACGCCAAGAAAGTGAGCGACCTGATGACCGACGTGGGCCGGGACAAGAAAAACCCGCAGACAGCCCGCCTGTACCGGGCCATGATGCAGAATTCCGTGCTCAATTTCATTCCCTACGCCCCGATGTACATCTTCCACAGCATGCAGGACGCAACCGTTCCCTTTGTGAACGGAACCAAGGCGGAACAGTATTTCAAGGGGAAGAATGTCACCTATGACTTCGGGAACTACGGCTCTCACAGCTCCGGCGCCATCAAGTTTATCATCAATGCTTTTAAAGATCTCTAAATGAAAAGAGCCCTATATTTCGCCGTGCTTTCCCTGGCGCTGCTTTCCTGCACCAACAAGGCCGAACAACCCGCCGAATTCCAGCTGGTTTTGGAATCCGTGGGCGGCTCACGCGCGCGGTTCTCCGTATCCTGTACAAGCCGGGATGTATATTATACGTATCGCCTCTGCAGCGAAACTGATTACGACTGGTGGAACCGTCCGGACATGGACGTGGCCAGGGAGGAGATAGCCCGGATGGAAGAATCGTTCCAGTTTTTTGCGAAGGTGGACGTCGAAAAGGACGTCAGTTTCGCAGACCGCTTCCTGTACCGGGGAAGCCGCCAGTTCACCATGCAAACCCTGAACGACGACACGGATTTCCGTTTTCTGGTCTTTCAGGTAAGTCCCACTACACACGCCATTATCGGAGATCCCATCAGCTTGCCCTTTCACACCAGGGAAATCCCGAAACGGGACCTCAGCTTCGATGTAAAGTTCGAGGGGAACACCATGGTGATCACCCCCTCCGACAATTCCCTCACGTATTTCTGGGAATACGAAAGCACCGAACTCGTGAACGAGAATTACTATTTTGCCAGCAACTACGCCTATTCCCTGATCAGCATGTACGACGAGTATGGCTTTATGGAAAGCCAGCTGTCAACAGGCCAGGAAATCTGGGATTTCGCCGATGACAGCTGGATTAAAGAAGGAGACTCCTGTACGCTGGTCGTGGCCGGCTGTGAAGACGGCGAACTGACCACCGAGGTTAAAGAATACCGCTTTGTCTACATGAAAGACCGTATCTTTTATATCGAACCGGAAGAAGGCGGATATTACTTTTAGCCCCGGAACCAGTCCAGACACTTGGTACAGAGGTCGGAAATAGCTTGCCAGTTTCCGGCCTTCATCGTTTCCTTGGGGAAGAGTTTGGAGCCCATGCCCACGGCCGTAACGCCGGATTTGGCCCAGGCGGTCAGGTTCTCTTCCGTGGGTTCCACGGCACCGGTGCACATGACCATCGCCCACGGCAGCGGAGCCAGGATGTTCTTCACGAAAGCGGGGCCGCCTACCGTACCGGCGGGGAAAACCTTCACCAGGTCGCAGCCGCGTTCCATGGCATGAACAATCTCCGAGACGGTTCCGCAGCCGGGGCTGTACGGGACGCCGCGGCGGTTGGCCAGCGGAATCACCTCGTCCACGATGCAGGGAGATACGAGGAAATCAGCACCCATCTGCAAGTACATGGCGGCCGTCGGGGCGTCCAGGATGGTGCCTGCGCCCAGGGCCATTCCGGGACATTCCTTCCGGACAAAGGCGATCACTTCTTCAAAGACCCTGGCGGCGCCGTCACCCCTGTTGGTGAACTCGAAGGCGCGGATACCGCCGTCGTAACAGGCTTTCACCACCTTTTTGGCCACTTCTACGTCGGCATGGTAAAACACGGGCACGATCCCGGTGGAACGGATGATGCCGATGGTATCGATTTTATTGAATTTTGCCATAATACAAAGGGATTAACGGGAAACACGACCGGAGCCGCCGCCTTTGACCAGGGCTTCTACCTCCGCCACGGAAACGCGGTTGTAGTCGCCGACGATGGTATGCTTGAGGCAGGAAGCTGCCGCGGCAAACTCGATGGCTTCCTGGTCAGTGGGATAAGTGAGGAGGCCGTACAGGAGGCCGCCCATGAAGGAGTCGCCGCCGCCTACGCGGTCAACAATATGGGTAATATCGTACCGACGGCTCTGCCAGAGGGTTTTTCCATCGTACAGCACGCCGCCCCAGGTGTTGTGGTTGGCGTTGATGGAACCGCGGAGGGTCACCGCCACCTTCTTGCAGCGGGGGAACATTTTCATCAGCTGGCTGCAAACGCTCTCGAAGCGGGTCTGGTCGATTTCACCGCCGGTCTTCTCCGCATCGAAGCCTTCGGGCTTGATGCCGAATTCCATTTCGGCGTCTTCCTCGTTGCCGAGGATCAGGTCACAGCCGGCCACCAGGGCGGGCATCACTTCCGCTGCGGTTTTGCCGTATTTCCAAAGTTTCTTGCGGTAATTGAGGTCGCAGGAAACCTTTACACCCATTTCGTTCGCCACCTTGATCGCTTCCAGGCAGGCATCGGCCGCACCCTGGGAAAGGGCGGGTGTGATGCCGGTCCAGTGGAACCAGTCGGCGCCTTCCAGCACCTTGTGCCAGTCAACCATGCCGGGCTTGATCTCCGCGATGGCGGAATTGGCGCGGTCGTAGATCACCTTGGAGCCACGTGCCACGGCACCCGTTTCCAGGTAATAGATGCCGATGCGGTCGCCTCCATAGACGATGTCGTTCACATCGACCCCGAATCCGCGGAGTTCACCGACGCACATGGCGGCGATGTCATTCTTGGGAAGACGGGTCACAAAGTGGGCGTCTACGCCGTAGTTGGCCAGGGACACGGCCACATTGGCCTCTCCCCCGCCGAAGGTTGCATCAAAGGAACGGGCCTGCGAAAAACGCTGGTAACCCGGGGTGGCGAGCCGGAGCATGACCTCGCCGAAAGTAACTACTTTTGCCATATTCAATACTGTTAATTATCTCAAATCCTTGGTTTCGCACCAGTCCATGTCGTTGTAATCGTCGTTCTCGCCGCACATGCCCCAGATGAAGGTATAGTTGCGGGTTGCGCAGGCGCTGTGGATGCTCCACTGCGGGGAGATCACGGCCTGCTCGTTGTGCATCCAGATATGCCGGGTCTCCTGGGGTTCTCCCATGAAATGGCACACGGCGGCGTCGTCCGGCACTTCAAAATAGAAGTACACCTCCATCCGGCGGTTGTGCGTGTGGGCCGGCATCGTATTCCAGGTGCTGCCCGGAGCGAGTTCGGTCATGCCCATCTGCAGCTGGCAGCAGGGCACTACCTCCTTGACCAGCAAACGGTTGATGGTGCGCTCGTTGGACTCTTCCAGGCTGCCCAGGTGCATAACCACGGCGTCTTTCTTGGACACCTGCTTCACCCCCGTCTCCTTATGGGCGGTGGCGGAGCAGAAGTAGAAATGGGCGGGGTGCTCCGGATCCACGCTCTTGAAGGTAACGTGGCGGTTTCCACGCCCCACATAGATGGCCTCCTTGAAGGGAATCGTATATTCCTCCTCCCCTACCCGGACAATGCCGGTACCGCCGACATTGATGATCCCCAGCTCGCGGCGCTGGGTGAAGTAGTCGGCCCGGAGAATCTCCGGAGCGGAAAGCAGGAGCTCTTCCTTCACCGGGACGGCGCCGCCCGCGATGATCCGGTCGAACATGGAATAGACCATATTGATCTGGTCGGGGACCATGATATTCTCTACGAGGTACTCCTTGCGCAGGCGCGCAGTGTCGTAGTGTTTCGCGTCCAGGTTGCCGGACGCTTGTCTTACCTCACAGTTGATCTTCATTGCACAAGATTGGTTTTTAAGGTTGTTTTCCGATATAGGCGAGAATGCCGCCATCGACATAGAGGATGTGCCCGTTTACGGCGTCTGAAGCGTGAGAAGCCAGGAAAACGGCGGGACCGCCCAGCTCATCGGGGTCCAGCCAGCGTCCGGCCGGCGTCTTGGCACAGATGAAGCTGTCGAAGGGATGGGGGCTGCCGTCGGCCTGCCTCTCCCGGAGCGGAGCCGTCTGCGGGGTGGCGATGTATCCCGGTCCCAGGCCGTTGCACTGGATGTTATAGGCGCCGTACTCCGAGCAGATGTTGCGGGTGAGCATTTTGAGCCCGCCCTTGGCTGCGGCATAGGCCGACACGGTTTCCCGGCCCAGCTCCGACATCATGGAGCAGACATTAATAATCTTGCCTTCGCGGCGTTCCATCATCTCGGGCACCACCGCAGCCGAGCAGATATACGGGCCCACCAGGTCCACGTCTATCACCCGCTGGAATTCTTCCCGCTTCATCTCGTGCATGGGGATGCGTTTGATGATGCCGGCATTGTTCACCAGGATATGGATGGGTCCCACTTCCCGGTGGATGCGCGCGACAAGGTCCTTGACCTGGACCTCGTCCGTGACGTCGCACACATACCCGTGCACATGGGTGATACCAGCCGCGCGATACGCCTCCATGCCCTTTTGCATGGATGCCTCGTTGCTGGTGTTGAAAACAATATTGTCTATGCCGGCGCGTACAAAGGCCTGCGCAATGGCAAAGCCGATGCCATAAGCGGCTCCGGTAATCCAGGCATTCCTGCCTTCCAGGGAAAATAAACTGCTGCTCATAGCTGCTCTTTTACCATGTTAAACCATGCTTCGGCCGACTCCGGGCCGCCTTTGGACCAGCAGGAGCCGAACTTGTAAAGGAAAGGCTCTCCGCTGCGGATTTCACGGGTGCAGATTCCATGGATGCCGTCGGGCGTAACAACCGCCTCATCGGCCCCGGGAACCACCACGGCTACCCCCAGCATGCCGTCTTCCGGCTCTATGCTCTGGTCGGAGGCGTGCTCCCAAAGCGCATAGATTCCGGGAGCGAGGCACTCCTCGGAGAGGGTTTCCTGCGCGGGGTGACGGTTCACGCCCGCAGCGATGGTCAGGGACTCTGCCCCGGTGAAGGTGTAGGTATCCTCCACCTCGCAGAAATGCGTGTCCGGCAGCACCGTAACCTTCTTGTCCAGGGAAACGGAAATGCTGTCGGAGGCCTGCCAGGCCGGATAATGAAGCACGAAGACCACTTTTTCCGCGCCCTCTTCCAAAATGTCGAAGGAGCGGTAATTGGTGGCCGGATAACAGAGTTTCCCGTCTACGAGCGGGGCCGAAGCGCCGCCGCCCAGCGAGACGGCCACCTTGTAGCAGTCTTTGCCGCCGTGGTCGTGGTGATAGTAATCCGGATCTTCCATTGCTCCTTTGTACCACTGATCGGCCACCAGGGAGCCCGGGAGCTTGACCCAGATGTCTATGCCCGGCGAAGTGGGATTCCCCTCCAGGGCCTTTCCGTAAAAACGTCCGGCCACCAGGTTGTTCTCGAACACGAAATCGTCGGCACGCTCGGGAACGTAACGGGCCATGACCCTTTTCTCCTTCTCCCCCGAACAGGAGAGAAGGGAAAACAGGGCCGCTGCAATTATCAGAAGTTTCCTCATATTAGACTTCTACGGGTTTGTACTTGGGAACAAGGGCTTTCATGATACTCCAGGCAATCAGATAGGCCACGCCGCAGAAACAGAACATGATAAAGTAGCCTGCAGGCTTGCCTTCGAAGCCGAAGAAACGGAAGGCCGCCCCCATTTCCTCTGCATGGGTAAACAGCTTACCGGCCACATACTGGATAATCATGGAGCCGATGCCGCCCGCCATGGCGCCGATGCCGGTGATGGTGGCGATGGTGCTCTTCGGGAACATGTCACCGATGGTGGAGAAGAGGTTGGCGCTCCAGGCCTGGTGACCCGCACCGGCAAGGCCGATCAGGATGGCCGGCCACCAGGGCGTATTGAAGTTGATGCCCAGCGGCTGCGCAAAGAGCGCGGCAATGGGGAAGAAAGCGAAGATGAGCATGGCGAGCATGCGGCCCGCATACGGATTCATGCCTTTCTTTTCCACGAAGACCTTGGGCAGGTATCCGCCGAAGATGGAGATCACGGTCACGATGGCGTAGAGCGCGAAAATCAGTCCCTGGCCCAGACCGGAAGTGGCGGGGGCGTTGAACTGGTTGCTGAAATAGGAGGGCGCCCAGAACAGGAAGAACCACCATACGCCGTCGGTGAAGAACTTGCCGGTGATGAAGGCCCAGGTCTGCCTATACTTGAAGCACTGGATCATGGGGATGGACTTCTGGTCGGCCGCGGCAGCCTTTTCGGCCGCCTCGGCGGCGTCGTCCTGATGGATGTATTCAAGCTCGGCCTCGTTGACGTGCTTGCTGGTCTCCGGCTTGTCATACATGAAGGTCCAGAAGAACATCCAGATGAAGCCCAGGCCACCGATGATGATGAAAGCCCACTCCCAGCCCAGTTTCACGGCCAGCGGGGGGATCAGCAGCGGAGCGGCCAGCGCGCCCACGGAGGCGCCGGCGTTGAAAATGGAGGTGGCGAAGGCGCGGTCTTTCTTCGGGAAATACTCGGCCGTCACCTTGATGGCCGCCGGGAAGTTCCCGGATTCACCCAGCGCAAGGATGCCGCGGCACAGCAGGAACAGATAGACGGAAGTGGTGGCAATGGCCAGGGCCGCTTCGCTTCCCGCCTGGACGGCGCGCATGGCTGCCACGCTGTCCAGACCGGCGATATGGGCCGTAGCCCAGCCGCAGGCGGCGTGCAGGCACGCACCGGCCGACCATACGCCGATGGAGATCAGGTAACCCTTCTTGGTCCCCATCCAGTCCACGAACTTGCCCGCGAACAGGCAGCAGATGGCGTAGAAGATGGAGAAGAAGGAGGTAATGGTGCCGTAGTGGGCATCCGTCCAGTGGAATTCAGGCTTGATGAATTCCTCGTACGTGAGGGACAGAACCTGGCGGTCCAGGTAGTTTACCGTAGTCGCCACGAAAAGCAGCGAACACAGCCACCAGCGCCAGTTGCTCATCAGTTTCTTCTGCGTAGACATATGAACTTCTTTTTTATGAAGGAAGGCCTTTGCCGGAGCATTAGCCCGTACAGGGTCGCGAAGCGACGTGGAGGCAGAGGCCTTCCCACATAATTAAATGATTGATTTGACGGCTTCCCGCATACCTTTTTCCTGGATCATAGCCAGGTCTTTGCACAGCAGGTCGGTGAGGCCGGGAATGGCATTGAGGTCTTCGCCCCAGATAAATTCGTCGGCAAGGACGCCCTTGGCCACGGCGGCGACATCACCGGTGGCCCAGAGGTCCTTAAGCAGCTGCATGATCTTGGGGTCGTCGTTGGGAACAATCTCGTCCTCTCCGCGTTTGCCGCCCTTATAGTAGGTGCAGATGGCGGCGAGACCCATCACGAGTCCCTGCGGAAGTTCGCCCCTGCGCTCCAGATAGGTCTTGAGGCCGGGCAGGTCGCGGGTCTTGAACTTGGGGAAGGAATTGAGCATGATGGAGGTTACGAAATGCTTCACGAACGGGTTGCGGAAACGCTCCATCACGTCGGCGGCAAATCTCTCCAGTTCGTCCTTGGGCAGGTTGCAGGTGGGAAGGAGTTCCTCGAACATCACCTTATGGACAAATCGGCCGATTTCAGGGTCTTCGCAGCACTCTTTCACGGTGTTCAGGCCGCTCAGGTAGCCTACGGGGCTCAGGACGGTGTGGGGACCGTTCAGGAGCGTGACCTTGCGCTCGTGATAGGGAGCCTCGGACGGCACGAAGAGCACATGCAGGCCGGCTTTGTCGGCCGGGAATTCGGCGGCGACTTCCTTCGGGGCCTCGATGACCCAGAGGTGGAAGATCTCGGCCTTGTCCAGCAGATGGTCGTCGTAGCCCACGCGCTCGCAGAGCTGGGCGGCGTTATCACGCGGATAACCGGGCACGATGCGGTCTACCAGGGTGCTGTACACACCGCAGGCATCCTCGAACCAGGCGGCGAAGTCAGGGCCAAGGTTCCACAGGTCTATATACTGCCGGATGCACTCTTTCAGGTGCTTGCCGTTTTCGAAGATGAGTTCGCAGGGGAAAATGATGAGTCCCTTGTCGGCGGCACCCTTGAAGAACTGCCAGCGGTGATACAGCAGCTGGGTCAGCTTGCCGGGATAGCTGCTGGCGGGCTTGTCGTCCAGCTTGCAGGCCGGGTCGAAAGCGATGCCGGCTTCCGTCGTATTGGAAATAACGAAGCGGATCTCCGGCTGCTCGGCCAGTTTCAGGTAAGCGCCGAAATCCTCGTAGGGATTCAGGCCGCGGGAGATGACGTCGATCAGGTCCACGCTGTCTACGGGCTGTCCGTCCTGCAGGCCCTGGAGATTCAGGTGATACAGGCCGTCCTGCTCGTTGAGCCAGCCTACCATGCCCTTCTCGATGGGCTGGACAACGACGACGGAGCCGTTGAAATCGGTCTTCTGGTTGGTCTTCCAGATAATCCACTCGATGAATGCGCGGAGGAAGTTTCCTTCGCCGAACTGAATCACCTTTTCGGTGTACTGCTTGGCCTGCGGTGCAGACTTACGGTTTAGTCTTTCCATATCAATGATTTATAAAGTTACTCCTTGTTTAAAGATGGCAATCTCGCGGATGCCGTGTTT
The DNA here is from genome assembly GCA_017471085.1 of Bacteroidales bacterium. The sequence goes on from JAFUWW010000080.1 coordinate 49,796, forward strand.
TTCGTTGTTCACCGGGGTGCCGCTGGC
>JAFUWW010000081.1 GCA_017471085.1 Bacteroidales bacterium
GACGGGTGTAACAACTTCTGCGCTTACTGCACCGTGCCCTATGCCCGGGGCCGAAGCCGGAATATTCCCATCTGCGAGGCGGTGAGGGCCGCAAAGGAGATTGCCGCGCAGGGCTGTAAAGAGATTGTCCTTACCGGAGTGAATACCGGAGACTTCGGCCGCACCAACGGGGAAAGTTTCCTGGACCTGCTGAAGGCGCTGAACCAGGTGGAAGGCATTGAGCGTTACAGGATTTCTTCCATAGAGCCTAACCTGATTACACCGGAAATCATTGACTGGATTGCCTCCGGAACCAAATTCCAGCGGCATTTCCACATCCCGCTCCAAAGCGGCAGTGACACCCTGTTAAAACGGGTGGGCCGCCGCTACGACACAGCCCTCTTCGCTTCCCGCATTGACTATATCCGCCAGGCCTTGGAGCATCCCGGACAGCCACGGGTGTTCTTTGGAATTGATGTGATAGTGGGCCTTCCGGGAGAAACGGAGGAGCTGTTCATGGAAACCTACAACTTCCTCAAGGAACGCATCCGCCCTGCGTATATCCACGTATTCCCCTACTCCCGCCGGCCCGGTACCCGTGCGGCCGAGTGGCCGGACCAGGTAGCGGAATCGGTGAAGGCCCAGCGTGTAGCCCGCCTGGAAGCCCTCTGCAAAGAGCTCCATACCGCGTTTGTATCGGCCCACAAAGGCATGAAGGAAACCGTCCTGTGGGAAAGCTCGGTCAAAGGCGGCCTCATGGGCGGCTACACCGGCAACTACATCCGCGTAGAGAAACCTTATGACGCCGCCTCAGTGAACCAATTGGAAGACGTTGTACTGTGACGCCCCTAAGCGCTCCCCGCTTCCCCGGCCCCAAAGCGACAGAAGCAAAAGTTCCCGGCAGGCTCCCGCATCAAATCGGGCAATAAACTCATCCATTTTTCTTTCTCTTTTTTGTCGCCAGCCGGGCCAAAAAACTTGTTTTTAAAAAAGATTTGCCTAAATATGCAATCTGAAAATCCCACAGTCCTATCCGGAATAGGACAAGCAGGCCAGGACTCCCCTTCCGGCCTTTTTTTCCACCTTGCGCCAAGGACATTCCCAAATTTTTTTCGTAACTTGCAGCGATATTTTAATTGCACGCTGTATGGGAGTATATATCAATGTTGGAAACGCCGGGTTCCGGTCTGCCAGAAACGGAGAATATGTGGATAAATCCGGGCTTATCCGAATTGTCAATGCAACGCTTTTCACAAAGCGCCGTTTCAGCTGTGTCACCCGTAGCCGCCGCTTCGGTAAATCCATGGCGGCAGAAATGCTCTGTGCCTATTATGACAAATCCTGCGATTCCAGGTCGCTTTTTGCTGACTTGGAGATTGCGTCGGACCCTGGATTTGAGGAGCATCTGAACAAGTATCCGGTTCTTTTCCTGGATCTTTCCGACTTTGTCACCCGCTTTGACGGGGATGTCATTGTGGAGAAGATGGATGCGGAACTTAGGGAAGATGTGTCCGCATCTTATCCGGACATTCCACTTGTGGAAGGCGATGACCTCATGAAGTATCTTGGCCGCATTGTTGCTTCCACCGGGCAGCCGTTCATCTTCTTCATCGATGAATGGGATTCCATTTGCCGGGAATTTGAGCCGGACACCAAGGCCATGGACAACTATGTGAACTGGCTGCGGCGTTTGTTCAAGGGCGGCCAGTCATCGCAGGTCTTTGCAGGGGTGTACTTAACTGGCATTCTTCCCATCAAGAAGTACAATACCCAGTCGGCCCTGAATAACTTTGTGGAGTATTCCATGGTAGAGCCAGGGGCTATGGGACGCTATTTCGGATTCACCAAGGAGGAGGTCCGTGTCCTGGCCGAAAAGTTTGGAATGGACTTTGACGACCTGGAAAAATGGTACGACGGCTACCAGATTGGGGACGAGCCTTCCATGTTCAATCCCAACAGCGTGATGATGGCGCTGTATGCCCGGCGCTGCCGCAGTTTCTGGGCTGCTACCGGCGCATTCGACGCCGTATCGGCCTATATCCGGATGAACTACGAGGGGCTGAAAGACGATATTATCGGCATGCTTGCCGGAGCGCGCTGCAAGGTGAATCCTACCAAGTTTGGAAATGACATGCGGGATATCCACAGCAAGGATGATGTGCTTACGGTGCTGATTCACCTTGGGTATCTCTCTTACAACTGGCGCGAAGATGAATGCTATATTCCCAACAGGGAGGTTGCAGGGGAAATGGCAAACGCTATTGAGGCCAACAACTGGAAGCCGGTGGTGGATGCCCTTGCAAAATCAGAGAAATTGCTGGCTGCAACCCTAGCAGGGGATGAGGAGGCTGTTGCCCGCGGCGTGGAAGTGGTGCATGACGACAGCACCAGCATCCTCAGCTACAACGATGAGAACTCCATCTCCTGCGTACTGAGCCTTGCCTATTATTATGCCCGCAACAACTACGTCATGCACCGGGAGCTGGCCTCCGGCAAAGGCTTTGCCGACATTGTGCTCATCCCCCGCAAAAACGTGGACACCCCCGCCATTGTAATCGAGCTGAAGGTAAACAAGGATGCCGATGCCGCCATTGACCAGATCCGCCGCAAGCAGTACCCCGCCAAAGTGGCCGAATATGCCGCCAAGCTCCTTCTCGTGGGCATCAATTACGACCGCGACACCAAGCAGCACACCTGCCGCATAGAAAAAGCCGGTTAAGGGCCAAACAACTCTAGCGGGCGAGTTTCCAACTCTCCAGCCGACGGTTCTTGGTAGTGAAGTTTACAAACAGCCCAAAACAACCTCCCGTAAAAAAACACAGCCGAAAAGGACAGTGTCAATGTCAAGCGGCATTGTGACGTAAGCCTGCGGCGACACACTGTAACGGGTGGCACGGCCCTGACCGGTAACAGTGGCGGAGCCTTCCTCTACCAAGGCGGCAAGGATGCGTTTGAGCGTAGCGGGGCTTATGGTAAGACCACTGCCGGTTTCTATCTCACTTCTGGAAGATGCAGGATGGTAGTGTTATTTTGTTTTCCCCCGACGCCAAAGGTCCATCCACGGGACCGGTTCTTTTGGGTTTTGCCTAAAAGAGTTGTAAATTTGTGTGCTATGACCAAACTTACGTTTCTCGGCACCGGCACTTCGCAGGGGGTTCCCATCATCGCCTGCCAGTGCGCCGTGTGCAAATCGGCTGATGCGAAGGACAAACGCTTCCGCTCATCGGCCCTGGTGGAATATAACGGGAAAACGATCCTGGTGGATGCGGGGCCCGATTTCCGCTCCCAGATGCTCGCGCACGACGTGCGGCACCTGGACGCTATCCTCCTCACCCACAACCACAAAGACCATACGGGCGGCCTGGACGACGTCCGTTCCTTTAATTATATAGACCGCAAAGCGGCCGAAATTTACTGCGAGGAAAAGGTGCTCCAAACCCTCCGGAACGACTATGCCTACGCCTTTGCCGAACATAAGTACCCCGGCGCGCCGGAGTGGCACGTCCACCTCATTGACGAGCACCCCTTCCGCGTGGAGTCCCTCGAAAACACCGGAGACCTTGAATGGGTGCACGACATCGGCTATTTCTACAGGCAGGCCGATGGCAGCCTGGTCCACTCCGATAATGCCGTCACCGAGGCCTCCCGCGACGGGGCCGACATCATCCCCATCCGCGGCATCCACGGGCAGATGCCCGTGCTGGGCTTCCGCTTCGGGAACATCGCCTATATCACCGATATGAGCAAGCTCCCCGAGAGCGAATTCTCCAAACTGGAAGGCTTGGAACACGTGACACTGAATACGGTGAGCTATCACCCCCACCACTCCCACTTCTCCCTGGATGAAGCCCTGGCCCTCTCCGACAGGATAGGCGCCCGCCACACCTGGCTTACCCACCTGAGCCACGCCTTCCCAAGACACACGGAATTCTGCCGGCAACTCAAGGAGCTTTGCCGGGAAAGAGGGATTCACTCTGATGTAGAGCCCGCCTATGACGGGCTCTGCATAACAGACTGATGCTTACTTGGTGCCGAAGATGCGGTCGCCGGCATCACCCAGACCCGGGACGATATAGGCATTCGGGTTCAGGTGCTCATCTACCGCAGCCACAAAGATATCCACGTCCGGATGCTGGGCCTGCACCTTGGCAATGCCCTCCGGAGCTGCCACCAGGCACATGAGGCGGATGTTGTTGCAACCGCGTTCCTTGAGCATGGCAAGGGCGTCGCAGGCACTGCCGCCGGTAGCCAGCATGGGGTCGGTCAAAATGACCAGACGCTCCTGGATGTCTTCCGGAAGCTTGCAGAAATAAACCACCGGTTTGTGCGTTTCCTCGTTGCGGTAAAGGCCGATGTGCCCCACCTTGGCCACAGGGACCAGGCTCAGGAGGCCGTCTACCATGCCGATACCCGCACGCAGGATGGGGACAATGGCCAGTTTGCGGCCGGAGACCTTTTTCGCGGTCATGGGGCAGATGGGCGTTTCAATCTCCACATCAACCAGCGGCAGGTCACGGGTAACCTCGTAACCCATGAGCATGGCAATTTCGGTAAGCAGCTGACGGAAATCCTTGGAACCGGTTTCCTTATTGCGCATGATGGTCAGCTTGTGCTGAATCATGGGATGGTCTATTACATGCACTTGACTCATATCTATAAGGTATTAGGTAAACAAAGGTAAAAAAAAGGAGTTGGAAAAACCAACTCCTTTAACAGTAAAAACAACTACAGCTTGGGGCCGGCCTTTACAAGGGCCTTGCCGGCACGGTTGCTCTCGTACTTGTGGAAGTTCTTGATAAAGCGGGCAGCCAGGTCTTTGGCTTTCTCTTCCCACTCGGCGGCATTCTTGTAGGTATCGCGAGGATCCAGGATGCCGGTGTCCACACCTTCCAGCTGGGTAGGGACGGTGAAGTTGAAGTAAGGGATGACCTTGGTGGGAGCCTTGTCGATGGCGCCGCTCAGGATGGCGTCAATGATGCCGCGGGTGTCACGGATGGAGATACGCTTGCCGGTACCGTTCCAGCCGGTGTTCACGAGGTATGCCTTGGCACCGCTCCTGTTCATCTTCTTCACCAGTTCCTCTGCATACTTGGTAGGATGCAGCTCCAGGAAAGCCTGGCCGAAGCAGGCGCTGAAGGTAGGAGTGGGCTCGGTGATGCCACGCTCGGTACCGGCCAGCTTGGCGGTGAAACCGGAGAGGAAGTAGTACTTGGTCTGCTCAGGGGTGAGGATGGAAACCGGAGGCAGCACGCCGAAGGCATCGGCACTGAGGAAGATTACCTGCTTGGCAGCGGGTCCGTGGCTTTCGGGGCGCACAATCTTCTCAATGTGGTAGATAGGATAGCTCACGCGGGTGTTCTCGGTGACGGACTTGTCGTTGAAGTCAATCTTGCCGGCAGCGTCCACGGTTACGTTCTCCAGGAGAGCATCCCTGCGGATGGCATTGTAGATGTCCGGTTCGGACTCCTTGTCCAGTTTGATAACCTTGGCATAGCAGCCGCCTTCGAAGTTGAACACGCCCTTGTTGTCCCAGCCGTGCTCGTCGTCGCCGATGAGAAGGCGCTTCGGGTCGGTGGAGAGGGTGGTCTTGCCGGTGCCGGAGAGGCCGAAGAAGATGGCGGTGTTCTCACCGTTCATGTCCGTATTGGCAGAGCAGTGCATGGCAGCAATGCCCTTCAGGGGCAGATAGTAGTTCATCATGGAGAACATACCCTTCTTCATCTCACCGCCGTACCAGGTGTTGAGGATTACCTGCTCGCGGGAAGTGACGTTGAAAGCCACGCAGGTTTCGCTGCGGAGACCCAGTTCCTGATAGTTCTCGACCTTGGCCTTGGCGGCGCAGTACACCACGAAGTCCGGCTCCTGGTCGAATTCCTTCTGGTTCTTGGGACGGATGAACATGTTGGTCACGAAGTGGGCCTGCCATGCAACCTCCATGATGAAGCGCACTTTCATGCGGGTGTCGGCGTGGGTGCCGCAGAAACCGTCCACTACAAAGAGGCGCTTGCCGCTGAGCTGCTGCTGGGCGAGCTTCTTGACAGCCTTCCAGGTGCTCACGGACATCTTGTGGTTGTCGTTGGGATATCCCTCGGTGGTCCACCAGATTTCGCCGGGCTTGCCTTCCTTGGTGGTGTTATCGTACACGATGTACTTGTCCTTGGGGGAACGTCCGGTATACACACCGGTCATCACGTTGATAGCGCCCAGTTCAGTGACCTGGCCCTTGTCAAAGCCTTCGAGACCGGGTTTGGTCTCTTCATTGTAGAGAACTTCGTACGTGGGGTTGTAGAGGATTTCCTTCACGCCCTTGATGCCGTACTTCTTGAGATCGATATTTGCCATATTTATGGATTTGTTAGAGATTATTTTGTTTATTTTTAAATTTTACAAATTTAAGAATTTTTATAAAAAAAAGCAACAGTAAAAACTACTGCCGCTTCATTTTGCTTTCGATTCTTTTCCTGAGCCCATCGGAAAGGACAAGGTCGCCATACAGCGCATCGGCCTGATCCAGCCAGCGGGTGGCAAGGGACATGTCGTCCAGCAGGAAGAAAGTGAGGGCGATATTGTAACTGGCGCAGGCCTGCCGGAGAGGATTGCCGCCCTGAACCAGGGGAATCCAGCCGTCTATGGCCTTGGCGAATTCCCCGTTCAGGCAGTGTTCCAGGGGGGATTCCCAGACATCTGAGTTGAATCCGTCGAAATAGTAGAAACTGAACCCCTCCGTCTGCCAGTTGGACAGGAAGCGGCGTGAGATCCGCTCACCGATCATCTCCCCTTCCCTGTCGCTCACCACCTTCCTGGCGAGAGCTTTCAGGTTCTCATCCGGCGTGAGGCCGTTGTTGTAGAGCATCGGCCTGAGTACCGTTGAACCCGTATAGCGGTACACCTTGTCTTCTCCCAGACTGTCATAAATGAACAGCGAGGTAAAGAGCGGAACCTGCGCCGGACGCACATACGCCGAATCCACCGACCGGGCATTTTGGATGACCGTGTTCTCCTCCAGGGCCACTTCGCCCAGGGTGGAAGTCACCAGGAACACGACATCTTCGCCGGTATCCATCACCAGGCTGCGCATGGTCTCCAAAGAGAGACTGTCGGCATAAGGGATCTTATACAGGCCGATCACCTCTTCCTCGCCGAAATAATCCTCTTCCAGGGTACGGGCAAAGGAAGAAGCCACCGAACGGTTGAACAGGGAATCTGCCCCGGAGGCGTTTTCCATGTATACCATGGCCATGGATTTCCCGGAGAAATCCAGGCCCATATCCGACGGTTTCCGGACATCCAGATAGTGCGTGTAGATGGCCGGAGAACAAGAGACCGCCAATGTAAGGACGGCCGCCAGCATTACGGAACGTTTCATATTATCTCTGCTGTAAGGTCATACTCGTCGGCTGCGGTAATCCGGACGGTAAGGAACTCTCCCACAAGGGAATAAGGTTCCACTCCTCCCAGGGCCGCCTCCGTATGTTTCACCAGGATCTCACCGTCCACCTCCGGGCTTTCGAATTCGCTCCGGCAGATAAGCATGCCGTCCGAGAAATCATCGACCAGGACACGGACTTCGGTGCCGATCCGGGATTGGTTATATGCAAGGGATATGCCACGCTGCACCTCCATCAGGGCGTCAAGCCGGTTCTTTTTGGTCCGCTCGGAAATGGTATCCGGGAAATGCTCCGCACCGAAAGTCCCCTCCTCTTCCGAATAGGTGAAGGCGCCCAGGCGCTGGAAACGGGCTTCGCGGACAAAGTCCAGCAACTGCTCGAAATCGTTGTGCCGCTCACCGGGATGCCCCACGATCATCGTGGTCCGGAGCACCACGCCCGGGACCTTTTCCCGCATCCGGCGGATCAGTTCGCGGGTCCATGCACCGTCCACATGCCGGTGCATATTGTCCAGGACCCGGTCCGAAATGTGCTGGAGCGGGATATCCATGTACCGGCAGACCTTGGGATTGCGGGCCATCTCGTCCAGGACGTCCTCGGGGAAATCGGCCGGATAGGAATAGTGGATGCGGAGCCATTCGATGCCCTCCACTTCCGACAACTGACGGAGCAGGGGCGCCAGCATGCGCTTCTTGTACAGGTCCAGCCCGTAATAGGTAGTGTCCTGGGCTATGATCACCAGTTCCCGGATGCCTTGGGCGGCCAGTTCCCGCGCTTCCTTCACCAGTTCTTCCATGGGCACGGAACGGTGATTGCCGCGAATCAGCGGAATGGCGCAGTAGGAACAGCGGCGGTCGCAGCCTTCGGAGATTTTGAGGAAGGCATAGGGATGGCGTCCGTCCGTAAGCACCCGCTTATGGGCCGATGCCGGGTCCGGTTCGCAGCCCAGCGCCTTCACCAGCGGATCCAGCGTACGGGCGCCGAACCACCCGTCCACCTCCGGAATAAGCTCCGGCAAATCGGCGGGATAGCGCTGCGACAGGCAGCCGAAAACCATCAGGCGGCCCACCCGGCCCTCTTTTTTCCTCTCCGCGGCGGCAAGGATCGCCTGGATGGACTGTTCCTTGGCGTCGCCGATGAACCCGCAGGTATTGATGAGAAGGATGTCCACAGGCCGGTCCTCCCCTTCCGGGACCAGCTCATAGGAGCCGCGGACCTGGTAGAGAAGATGCTCGGTGTCCACCGTATTTTTGGAACACCCGAGCGTAATGACCTGCAGCGACTGCATGGGCTAGGCCTCCTCCTGAGAGGCTGCGGCTTCCGCCTCACGTTCCTCGTCCGTCACGAATTCCAGCGAGGCGAAGTTCTTGAGGGCATTGTACCACTCCACCACCTTCTTCATGTGGGACACGTAGAAGCGGTTTTCATCATAATTGGGCAGGGCCTTGGCAAACAGGGCCTTCAGCTCTTCGGGAGCGGCCTTGGCCGTGGGGGCGTCCTGGTCCCCGAGCACTTCGTGCAGTTTGCCGAACACTTCCTGGAGTTTCACCTCGCCTTCATCGGTATAGATGGAGATGTCGGCCAGGGTGGTGATACCGGCGCTAGCGCTGAAATTGGAACGCTTCTTGTCTTCCAGGGCTTCCACGATGGCGCCGCTGCGGGATTGGGCGATATAAGTGAACAGTCCGTGCTGACCACGGATCGAAAGGGTTTTTGCGAGATCGGTTTTCATTGCTTTTAAATCGTTGTTCAATATCTTGCAAAGATAGTTATTTTTGCCGAAAAAAACTTGTTCTGCCTCCTTGTAAAGCTCTTCAAGGGTGCCTTCGTTCCTGATAATGACATCGGCACGGGAAGAATCGATATCCTGGACGGCCATCCGCTGAAGGACCTTTTCCCGGGATGTGCCGTCCCGCTGCATGGCCCGCGCCAGACGGACCTCCGGCGCCGCGTCCACCAGCACCACCGCATCGGCGATGCCGTCAAACAGAGGCTTGGAGAGGATGACGGCCGATTCCAGCACCACGAAAGGGGCGGAAGAAGGAACTGCCTCGCGCCACGACCGGAAATCGGCCAGCAGCGCGGGATACAGGAGGGATTCTACGGTATCGCGGGCGGAGGCATCCCGGAAAATCAGGCCTGCAAGCGCGGCGCGGTCCAGTTTTCCGTCGTCCAGGCGGAGGGGGCGTCCCAGCCGCTCTTCCAGCAGAGGAAGGAGCGACGGGTCGGTATCGTACAACGCCTTGGCGCGGGAATCGCAGTCATAGACCGGAATCCCCCGCTCCCGGAGCAGGTTGCAGACGGCCGATTTGCCGCTTCCTATCCCTCCGGTGACGATGACGGTTTTCATAGGGAAGCCTCTACACAGTCGAAAACTTCCGGCTGGACCCGATACTCCAGCACGCCGGCGGGAAGGCGGTGGACCCGGGGAGCACACCGTCCCGTGATGGACGCCGCGAAGTCCTTGTAGTCCAGGTAGATCTTGAATTCCGGCAGCGGATCCTTGGCCAGCGGGAAGGAGCAGAGGAGCACCACTTCCGCCGTTGCCGGGAACACTTGCAGCTGATGCCCGGCAGGCGCATTCCAGACCTCTACGGGGACCGTGCTCCGGAGTTCCACATACCGGGTGACCGGCAGTTCATAACTCACCTCCTCCACGGAGAAACGGACGCCGGGAATGCCGTTGAGGCGGAGGACACCGTGCCTGGATTCATGCACATCGTTGAGGGACAGACGGGGGGTGGTCACTTTCTCGATGCCTTCCAGACGGGAATCCTCTCCGTAGACCGTCACCGAATCCGGCGAGGTGCGGAACGGGCCGCTCTGCATGTACTGGGAGCGGGTGTGCACGGTCATCGGGACCTCTACCGGTACTTTCTTGTGGTTTTCCCGGGGAAAGATGAAACGGAGCGTATCGGTGATGAACGCCTCCACCGTAGTGCCGTCACCGAAGAACTGGTTGACATAGGAATTCTTGGTGCCGCCGATAATGGAAAAAGCCTCGGAGCCCGTCCGGCGCATGTCGGCCGGGTCGAATTCCACCAGGATGGTCTTCTTCTCCCTGCGGCTGAGCTCGCGGACGAGGCGGAACCCCTGGGTACGGCAGCGGGCGCTGACCATGACGGTATTGGACGACTGGTTCTGGTACCCGTCCAGGTTGCACTTGGCCACGACCGGCACGCTGACCGTACCGGAGTAGACCTGGGACAGGTTGCTGACCAGCCAGATAAGACAGGCAAGCACCAGCGAGATGGTCAGCACCACCCACTTGCCTCCCAGCCTGATGCCGGGGCTGCCTGCGCCGCCTTTTATGGACATGGGACCCTACTTGGCACCCTCGGCCTCGGAGTAGTCTTTCACGAGTCCCTGCTTGTCCACGCGCAGTTTCACGTCGCCGTCCACCTTGATGAGGGCGGTCTTCTCATTCACTTCCACGATTTCGCCGTAGATGCCCCCGACGGTGACCACCTTGTCACCTTTCTTGAGAGCGTTGCGGAATTCCTGGAGTTCCTTCTGCTGCTTGCGCTGCGGACGGATCATGAACAACCACATCACCAGGATGATGGCCGCGAACATGAGGATGGTGGGGAGGGCGCTCGTCTGCTGCTGGGCAGCTGCCTGAAGCGTAAAGATAACGAGAGATTGCATAGTCGATAATTAAATTAATCCTTTTCCGGTTTTATGGATGAAACCCGCGGCTTCCCTCTCCTTCAGGAGAGTATCCAGCAGGCCGTTTACGAAGCCCCGGCTCTTGGGCGTGGAATAATACTTGGAGATTTCCACATACTCGTTGATGGTGACCTTGAGCGGAATTTCGGGGAAGGTCTCCGCTTCCGCAAGGCCCATGGCGATGAGCACGGTGTCGGTAATATAGATGCGCTCCCTGTCCCATTTGGAGACAGAGCTGGCGACCAGGTCGGCGTATTCCTTGAAACGGCCGAAGGCGGCGGTGAGCAGCGAATGGACGAACTGGCGGTCGCTGTCCGCCTTCCTGCCCTGGGCCTGCAGGATATCGCTCTGGTACAGCGGAGGATAGGTCCAGCGGCCGGTCACGGCGATGTCGTCCAGCGAATGGAGGCAGGTGATGAGGGCGTACGGAAGGTCGTCGCTCCAGTAGACGGACTGGTCTTCCAGGATGGCCGCGAGGGCTTCGCTGTCTTCCAGTTCCTCCTGGAAAACATGCTTCCAGAGGGCCACGTCCCGCGAGAGGGACTCACCGGTCGCACCCATGTAGTCCTGATACCAGGAGCGGGTTTTCAGGGTTTCGTACAGATCGTGCAGGAAGACATCGTCCTGCGACCAGGAGAGTTTCTTCTTCTCCAGCAGCTTCCTGAAGTCGGGATCTTCCTCCAGGAGGGCCGATACTTTATTCTCTACGAAACGCAGATTGGGGTGAAGGTCTTCTTCGGTGGGATTGAACTTGGCCTTGGCGGCTTCCGTGCGCCGGGCGGCCTCCGCCGTGAGGGCGGGTATGAGCGAGAGCATCAGCAGGTACAGTTCCCGCGTGGCTTCGGATGAAGTATCCAGATTCGCAATCGCCTCTTTCAACGTCAGATCCGGATTCTCCGCATAGGAGTAGAGGACCTTGAACGCCTTGATTCTGAGGATACGTCGGTTAAGCATGATGTCAAAACAAATAAATTTGCACAAAGTTAGTGTTTTTTTCAATAATTTCCCTACATTTGTATTCAGAAAACCAAATGAACTTACACAATGTACAGTGAAGATTATGAGCGGGGACACGCCCAGGAGCGTAACTCGGAAGATGTGTATTCAAAGCCGGTCCGCGCCGGGAAGCGCACCTATTTCTTCGACGTGAAGGCCACCAAGGGGAACAACGATTTCTACCTGACCATCACCGAAAGCAAGCGCCGCCAGGAGCGTGACGGCTCATTTGGATTTGACAAGCACAAGATTTTCCTCTATAAAGAAGATTTCGAAAAATTTGCCGAAGGCCTGCAGGATGCAGTCCATTACATCCTCCACGATCTGCTGCACGACCAACCCATCCGGCAATACACTCCGCGGGAAGACCAGGAGAACGAGGAATTCTAATCCATCAAAAGACCGGCATCCATTGCCGGTTTTTTTGAATATGCCAACCACACTAACACAAAAACTATGGATTCCAGAATTGAAAGAATTGAAGCTGCCGTGCAGTCCGTAGGAGCGCGGCTTTCCGGCCTCAAGCCGCAGATCGGCATCGTGCTGGGCAGCGGCCTGGGCCGCCTGGCAGACGCCATCCAGGACCCTGTCGTCATCCCCTACCGGGACATCCCCGGCTTCCCCGTATCCACCGCAGTGGGACACAAGGGCAATTTCATCGTAGGCACCTTGGGCGGCAAATGCGTCATCGCCATGCAGGGCCGCATACACTATTATGAAGGATACGGCATGGAAAGCGTAGTGCTTCCCATCCGCGTCATGATCGGGATGGGCATCCGCTGCCTGCTGGTCTCCAACGCGGCCGGCGGCGTTAGTTTCAGCCTGCACCTGGGAGACCTCATGATCATCCGGGACCATATCAACCTCCTCCCCAATCCGCTGATCGGCCCCAACATGGACAAGGAAGGTCCCCGGTTCCCCGACATGACCCGCCCGTACGACCCGTCCCTCATCAAACTGGCGGAGGAACTGGCCGCCCGGATGGGCATCGAGGTCAAGAAGGGCGTGTATATCGGCGACACCGGCCCCAGTTATGAAACCCCGGCCGAATACAAATTCTACCGCGCCATCGGGGCGGATGCCGTAGGTATGTCCACCGTCCCGGAGGTCATCGTGGCCCGTCACGCCGGCATCCCGGTGTTCGGTATGTCCGTGATCACCAACGAGGCCCACGACGACTACTCGGAAGACTATGAGAACGACGGCGAAGACGTTGTAAGGGCTGCCAACGCCGCCGCAGACAAGATGACCAGCCTGTTCAAGAAGATTATCGAGCACATTTAGACGTATGACTAAACTGGAAACCATTCACGCGGCGGCAGACTATGTCCGCGGCATCATCGGAGATTCGCAGCCCCTGGTGGGCATCGTCCTGGGCAGCGGCCTGGGAAAACTGGCCGACGAGATCACCAGCCCCCGGGTCATCCCCTACCGGGATATCCCCGGCTTCCCGTCCTCCACCGCCATCGGCCATAAAGGCAACTACATCGTCGGAGAACTGGGCGGAAAGCCCGTAATCGCCATGCAGGGACGCATCCATTACTACGAGGGCTACGATATGTTCGAAGTCACCCTGCCCATCCAGGTGATGAAGGTCCTGGGCATCCGCTACCTCTTCGTGTCCAACGCGGCGGGCGGTACCAACCTGTCCTTCCACGTGGGAGACCTTATGATCATCAAGGACCACATCAACCTGCTGCCCAACCCCCTGATCGGCCCCAACATCGACGAGTTCGGCCCGCGTTTCCCGGATATGACCCGCCCGTACGACCCCGGCCTCATCCGCCAGGCGGAAGAGATTGCCGACAATCTGGGAATCGCCCTTCGCAAAGGCGTTTACGTGGCCTGCACCGGCCCCAGCTATGAAACCCCGGCGGAATACCGCTACTTCCGCGCCATCGGGGCGGACGCCGTGGGCATGAGCACCACGCCGGAAGTGATTGTGGCCCGCCACAGCGGCATCCCGGTGTTCGGGATGTCCGTGATCACGGACGTGGCCCACGCCACGGACGATGAAGACTATGTCACCGACGGCGAGGCCATCGTGAAGGCGGCCGACGCCGCGGCAGACCGGATGTCCCTGCTGTTCAGGAAACTGATCGCAACGCTGTAGGCGGCTGCTAGAACAAGAAAGAGATACCTCCTGTCATCGAGAAAAAATGGCGGGAGGTTTCTTCGTCCACAGAGGTGAACGAATAGTGATATACCGGCGTGATATTGAGGCCGATCCGCCAGATGGGGATGGACAGGACCAGGCCGACATCGCCGGTGACGGCCGGCTTGCCGCCGTACCAGGCAGGCGTAAGCCCCAAGAAATACTCCGAGCGGCGGAACAGCGCCAGCAGGAAGTCGTACAGGATGTTGCGGCCCACGCCGCTCATATCACCGTAGTAGCCGCCGCGGACCACATCGTACACGGCCATCTCGGCCGCATTCACCAGGCTCGTGCCCATACTGACGGTCCCGGGACGCCATACCAGGGCCAGCGGAATGCCCGCTCCCCCCTCGCCCACCAGCTGGACCCCGGTCCTGAAGGCCAGCCGGCCGTAGAACTGGCGGGTGTACAGGGCCGACAGCATCCATTGCGACGGACCGCTGCCCTTGATGGGCGTATAGAAGCCATATTCGGCCCGCAAGTCCTGGATGGAATACTCAGGATTGAAACGGGGACGGACCACCTGCGACGGCTCGCTGCCCGGATGGACGGGAACTTCCGGGTCGAAACGCACGTGCTCCTGGGCGGACAGAGTCCACACGGCCAGCGCACAGAAAGCGGAGAGAAGGATTCTTTTCACAGTTTTTGGGCTCGAAGGGTTAAAAACATACAAAAATAATCGTTTTCTTCGCAAAAATACAAAGTATGCCTTCTTTTTATTGAAGGAATTTTATTAAATTTGCACAAATAAGGTAAAAACCGGCGATGCTGGAAGATCTGAGAAAAAAAATCGAAAGGCTGATTGCACTTTATGAGGCTGAGAAAGCGGAGAACCAACGGCTTCGCGAAGAGCTACAATCGTGCAAGGAAACCGGTGCAAACCTTAAGGAGCAGATCATGGATTTGGAGTCTGAGATAGAGACCCGCAAACTCACGGAAGCCTTCACCGCCGGCGGAGACAGAGCCGCCGCCAAGGAAAAGGTCGATACACTCATCAGGGAGATCGGTAAATGCATCTCCTATTTGGAGGATTGACGATGGACCAGAAGATCAGCATCAAGATTGCAGGCCGGACCTACAACCTCATGGCCTCTTCCCCGGAACAGGAAGAAGTCTACCGGCTGGCCGCTGAAGCCATCAACAAGCGCCTCGCCGCCTACACCCGGAAGAATCCGGACAAGACTATCATGGACCTGATGTCCCTGGTGGCTTTGAACGAGACGGTCTACAGGATAGGTCTCCAGAAAGAACTCGAGCGTAACGAAAAGGAAAAAGGCGAACTGGAGAGGGACCTGGACCGCTATCTTCAAGACACCAGCACAAAATAAGCCGTCAACCATCGAAAGCTGAAATCAACACGTTTCAACGCGCCGGGTTGACTCAGACCGGGGATGACGGGCCCATTTTACCCGTAAAGGGGATTCTGCAGCGATGCAGGACGGGGGATATCAGTAACCGGTCGGGACCCAAATCTTATCCCATAAGATTTTCTGACTAGATGCTGACGGCTTTTTTCCAATTACATGGCAGCTCCTGCAAGGGGGCTGCCTGTTTTGTTTGAAACTTAATTAATAATATATATGGACATTATAGCTTTAATTATCGGATTTGTGGCCGGGGCGGTCATCGCCCTTGCCATCTACATACTGGTACGCCGTTCCCTGCTCAAGGGAAAACGGGAAGAAATCCTGGAAAAGGCGGAGATCGAGGGTGAGAAGATCAAGAACGAACGCATCCTCCAGGCCAAGGAGAAGTATCTCTCCCTCAAGAGCGAGCACGAAAAAACCGTGAACGAGAAGAACGCCCAGATCCGCGAAGCGGAGAATCGCGTGAAGCAGAAGGAGAACACCCTGAACCAGAAAATGAACGAGGCCGACCGCAAGAACAAGGAACTGGAGAACCAGAAGAACCAGCTCCACAACCAGCAGGAAGCCCTCAAAGCCAAGGAAGAAGAGTATGAGCTGCTGCGCGGACAAGTCATCCGCCAGATCGAATCCATCGCCGGCCTGAGCGCCCAGGAGGCCAAGGCCCAGCTGATGGAAAGCATGAAAGCGGAGGCCCGCACCGAAGCCCAGGCCTATATCAACGACTGCATCGACGAAGCCCGCCTGAACGCCGCCAAGGAAGCCAAGCGCATCGTCATCAACACCATCCAGCGCACCGCCACGGAAACGGCCATCGAGAACGCCGTCACCACCTTCCCCATCGAGAACGACGATATCAAGGGCCGCATCATCGGCCGTGAGGGACGCAATATCCGCGCCCTGGAGGCCGCCACCGGCGTTGAAATCGTGGTCGACGACACCCCGGACGCCATCCTGCTCAGCGCCTTCGACCCGGTCCGCCGCGAGGTGGCCCGCCTGGCCCTGCACCAGTTGGTAGTGGACGGCCGCATCCACCCAGCCCGCATCGAGGAAGTGGTCACCAAAGTCTCCAAGCAGCTGGAAGAGGAAATCCTGGAAACCGGCAAGCGCACTTGCATCGACCTGGGCATCCACGGCCTTTCCATGGAACTTGTCCGCCTGATCGGCCGCATGAAATACCGTTCTTCCTACGGTCAGAACCTGCTGCAGCACTCCCGGGAAGTGGCCAACATCTGCGCCATCCTGGCATCCGAACTGGGTCTGAATCCCAAGATCGCCAAGCGTGCCGGCCTCCTGCACGATATCGGCAAGGTCTCGGAAGAGGACCCCGAACTCCCGCACGCCCTGTTGGGTATGAAACTGGCCGAACAGTACAAGGAGAAACCCGAAATCTGCAACGCCATCGGCGCCCACCACGAGGAGACGGAAATGACCTCCCTGTACGCTCCCCTGGTGCTTGTGGGCGATGCCATTTCCGGTGCCCGTCCCGGCGCCCGCCGCGAAGTAATCGAAAGTTATATCAAACGGCTCCGCGGCATGGAGAACCTGGCCGCCAATTATCCCGGTGTCACTAAGGCCTACGCCATCCAGGCGGGCCGCGAACTCCGCGTGATCGTGGGTGCCGCCGAAGTGAGCGACCACGATGCAGAGGTTCTCTCCGGTGACATCGCCAAGAAGATCCAGGACGAGATGACCTATCCCGGCCAGGTTAAGATCACCGTTATCAGAGAAACCCGTTCTGTAGCCTATGCAAAGTAAACTCCCCAGACTTTTCATGACTTTTGTGGCAGCACTCCTGGTGGGTGTTGCCGCTTTTGCCCAAGACGCATCCGCCGTGTGGAAAGTGTCGGCCCTGCCTGTTTCGGACGGGCTGTACCGCCTTACCTTCACATCCCGGATCGCCCAGGGCATGCACATCTACGGCACCGACAATCCCGACAACCCCTTCTCCGTGGAATACACATCCCTGGACGGGGCCGTCCTTGAAGGAGACCTGACATCGGCCCTGGAGGCCACTGTATTCAAAGGCGAGCCGGTCTATTTCGACCGCGCCTCCTTTACGCAGGATGTCCGCACGGAAGGGTCTCACATCAGCGGTGTCATCCACTGGCAGGCCTGCCAGGACGATGCCTGCGGCTTCCCGGAAGAACAGGAATTCTCCGTTACTGCCGGAGCGCCGGCCGCCGCGGCCCAAGGGCATGAAACCGCCATTGAAGACCCCGAGAAAGCCTCCTCCGGAAACGGCGGAAGCATCTGGGCCCTTCTCCTGGAAGCCATCCTCTGGGGCCTGGCCATGCTCCTCACCCCCTGCGTGTTCCCCATGGTTCCCATGACCGTTTCGTTCTTCCTCAAGGCATCGGACAACGTGCATCAGGGGCGTTTCAAGGCCTTCATGTACGGTCTTTTCATCGTCCTCCTGTACACCATTCCGGTAGTGATTATCTTCGGCCTTACCCGCCTGATCGGCGGAGAGGCTGTCACGGCCGATATTTTCAACTGGCTGGCCACACACTGGCTGCCCAACATCCTGTTCTTCCTGGTGTTCTTCGTCTTCGCCCTCTCCTTTTTCGGGGCTTTCGAGATCACCCTGCCTTCTTCCTGGAGCACCAAGACCGACGCCAAGTCCGGAAAGGGCGGCCTTGCCGGCGTCTTCTTCATGGCCCTTACCCTGGTCCTGGTCTCCTTCTCCTGCACCGGCCCCATCGTGGGTTCCGTGCTGCTGAAATCGTCCCAGGGAGAATTCTGGACCCCGATGGTGACCATGCTCGCCTTCTCGGTGGCCTTCGCCCTCCCCTTCACCGTTTTCGCGCTGTTCCCGCAGCTGCTCAAAAAACTCAAGAGCGGCAGCTGGCTCAATTCCGTGAAAGTGGTGCTGGGTTTCGTGGAGCTGGCCCTCGGCCTCAAGTTCCTCTCCACGGCCGACCAGACCTATCACTGGGGAATCCTGGACCGTGAGGTTTACCTGGCCATCTGGATCGTGGTTTTCACCCTGCTCGGCCTTTACCTGCTGGGCAAGATCCGCTTCAAGTACGACAGTCCTACGGAGCATGTCAGCGTGCTGCGGCTGCTGCTCGCCATCGGTGTCTTCTCCTTCGTGGTTTACCTGGTGCCCGGCATGTGGGGCGCTCCCCTCAAGGGGCTCTCCGGCTACCTCCCGCCCATGTCCACCCAGGATTTCATCGTTTACAGCCAGGGTGACGCTCCCCTGACAGCGGCCTCCTCCCCTGCCGGGAACGGGACCGTCACCGTAGCGCACGGCCTCCAGAGTTACGAGACCCTGGAAGAAGGCCTGCAGGCCTCCAGGGAACAGGGAAAACCCGTTTTCGTAGACATCACCGGCCTCGGCTGCGTGAATTGCCGCGAGATGGAAGCCCGCGTCTGGAGCGATCCCGAGGTACTTCGCCGCCTGAGGGACAACTTCGTGATGGTGACCCTGAATACGGACGACCACTCCCGGCTGCCGGAAAGCCGCTGGTTCACCACGCCCGCCGGCAAGGTGCTCAAAGAAGTGGGCAGCGTCAATGCATACACGGCCCGCACCCGTTTCAACGTGAATGCGCAGCCCAATTATATCATCCTGGACGCCGACGGCAACATCCTTGCCGGCCCGCGCGCCTATAACCTTTCCATCCCGGGATACATCGAATTTCTGGATTCCGCACTATGAGTGAACTTGCCCCGCTGATCGCCGACCTGGCACTCATCCTTATCTGCGCCGGTATCATGACGCTCGTCTTCAAGAAATTGAAGCAGCCGCTGGTCCTCGGCTATATCGTAGCCGGTTTCATCGCCAGCCCCCACTTTTCCCTGACACCCTCGGTCATCGACACGGCGAGCATCCACGTCTGGTCCGACATCGGCGTCATCTTCCTGCTGTTCGCCCTGGGACTGGAATTCAGTTTCAAGAAAATTGTGAAAGTGGGCGGGCCAGCCATCACCGCCGCGCTCACCATCATCTTCGGCATGATCGTGCTGGGCTTCATGGTGGGATCGGCCTTCGGGTGGAGCAAGATGGACGCCCTGTTCCTGGGCGGAATGATCTGCATGAGTTCCACCACCATCATCTACAAAGCCCTGGAAGACCTGGGGCTGGCCAAGAAGAAGTTCGCCGGCCTGGTCATGTCCATCCTTATCCTGGAGGACATCCTGGCTGTGGTGCTCATGGTGGTCCTCTCCACCGTAGCCGTCTCGTCCAATTTCGAGGGCGGCGAACTGGTGTTCAGCATCCTGAAACTGGTATTTTTCCTTATCCTGTGGCTGCTGGTGGGCATTTACCTGATTCCTCTCATCCTCCGCAAGACCCGTTCGCTGATGAATGACGAGACCTTGCTGGTGGTTTCCCTGGGGCTCTGTTTCATGATGGTGGTCATCGCCGCCAAAACCGGTTTTTCCGCGGCCTTCGGAGCCTTTATCATGGGTTCCATTTTGGCCGAGACGCTGGAAGCGGAACATATCGAACGGCTGGTCAAACCCGTCAAAGACCTGTTCGGCGCCATCTTCTTCGTTTCCGTCGGCATGATGGTAGATCCGGCCATGATCGTGCAGTACTGGCTGCCCATCCTTCTGATTACCATCACCGTCATCGTGGGCCAGTCCTTCTTTGCCACGATCGGCGTGCTGCTTTCCGGACAGCCCCTCAGAACCGCCGTCCAAAGCGGTTTCTCGCTTACGCAGATCGGTGAATTTTCCTTCATCATCGCTTCCCTGGGCGTGGCGCTGGGAGTGACAAGCGACTTCCTCTACCCCATCGTGGTGGCCGTCTCGGTCATCACCATCTTCCTGACCCCTTACATGATCCGCCTGGCAGAGCCTGCGTACAACTTTCTGGACAAGCATCTCCCCTCGCGGGTACGCACGTTCCTGGATGGATATGCCGCATCGGCACTGGAGCCGGCCGCGGCCAAGGACAGCCCCTGGAAAACCTACCTGGGTTCCCTGGGCAAGACGCTCCTTATCTACGGCATCCTGTGCGTTGCCGTCTGCATGATTGGATTCGGCCTCCTGCAGCCGCTTGCCGAAAAATGGATTCCCGGCATCTGGGCGCATGTGGCGCTGGCTGTGGTGATCCTCCTGAGCATGGCTCCCTTCCTCAGGGCCATCCTGGTGAAAAAGAACCGGTCCGATGAATTCAAGGCCCTGTGGGCGCAGAATCCGGCCAACCGGGCTCCGCTGGTAGCCGGCATCGCCCTGCGCCTGGTCATTGTCATCGGTTTCATCTTCTACGTCCTGGCGCGGCTTTTCCACATTTCCGTCCTCCTGATTCTGGTGCTCGCCCTGGCCGTCGTCGCATACCTTATGTTCGGCCGATGGGCCAAGAACTCGGCCCACAAGATTGAGGAGACCTTCATGACCAACCTCAACTCCCGGGAAAAGAGGGCCGAATACCTGGGCGAGAAAAAGCCAGAATATGCCTCCCGCCTCCTGGACAAGGATATGCACCTGGCCGATTTCGACATCCCCGCCGAAGCCGACTGGGCCGGAAAGACCCTCCGGGACCTGAAGATCAGCCAGCAGTACGGCGTCCAGGTAGTGGCCATCGTCCGGGGGGGGAAGCGCCTGAACATTCCCGTCGCCGATACCCGCGTGTTTCCGAACGACCGCATCCAGGTAGTAGGCTCTGACGCCGGCCTGGAAGCCTTCGGCGCCGAACTGGGCAAGAATTCCGGTTCCCTGCCGGAGGACTTTTCGGACCAGGAAGTCATTCTCCGCCGCCTTCCCATTGCGGAAGGTTCGCCTTTCCTGGGCAAGAACCTGAAGGAGAGCAGCATCCGCAACCGCTACCGCTGCCTGGTAGTGGGCGTGGAAAAAGAAGACGGAAACCTCCACATCCCCAATCCCGTCATCCCCTTCGAGGAAGGCGACTTCCTCTGGCTGGTGGGTGAAAAGAAAGACATGGAGGTATTGATGGCAGAATAATCTGTTTTGCATATAACGGCATTATTGCATATATTTGTGTCATTAACAAATCAATAGCCACATGAAACGTTCAGTTATCGCCCTGCTGGGCTTTGCTTCCCTCCTTGCAGTTTCCTGCGGAACACCCAAGGCCGCCACAGAAACGGAAACGGAGAAAATTGTCACCTACGCCATTACCTTCGACACCGGAAAAGCCACGCTGAAGCCGGAGGCCGACCAGGAAATCCTCCGCATCAGGGATCTGATGAAAAAGTATCCCGAACTCAAGTACGAGGTCCAGGGCCATTGCGACAATACGGGGTCCAATGCTACCAACGACAAGCTCAGCCAGCAGCGTGCAGAAGCCATCGTGGCCCGGCTTGTGGAGCTGGGCATCAGCTACGACCGCCTCACTCCTGTAGGCAAAGGCTCCCGCGAACCCATCGCCGACAACAAAACGGAAGAAGGCCGCGCCAAAAACCGCCGCGTTGAATTCGTGAGACAATAGGGGCTTCCCCATCCATACAAAATACCCGGTGCAAATGGTTTTGCACCGGGTATTTTATATGGTAGCCAGGGTTTAGCGGCCCGTCACCCAGATGGGAGCGACACGCTTGCCTTCTACATCCACGAACACATAGAATCCCGGTTCCACCTTGTCGTATTCAGTGACCTTGCGTCCTAAGGAAGCATAGGAGGTGGAAGGCTTCAGGGCCACATCCTCCTGCAGGTCGCCGACCTTTCCAAGGGTGATGGTGTGGGATTTCGCGGAGAAGGGTTCGAAGGGCACCAGTATGAGATCCTTGCCACCCTCCTTCACATTCACGGCGACGAAATCATCCGTAACGGCAAGGATGCTCTTGCCCAGATCCTCCACGGAGAAGGAGACGACTTCCTTCTTCTTGTCGATCTTCGCTTCAAGCCAGATGGCCGGATTGCCGTTGATGCGGACATCCACCGCATCGTCCTCCTCCACGGGAACGGGAGCGGCCTCATAGGCATCATTGGGGACCTTGCGGATACTGGTTATCTTGCTCACGGTCAGGGGCATCAGGGAGCCTTCCCGGGTGAGGAAAATCGCCGAACCGTCCTGGAAATTCTGGGAAATCAGGGCGCCGGTCAACGTGGACATATCCTTTACCTCATAGATATCCAGATAAGGGAACATCTTGACGTTCAGGTTCTTATTACGGTCGACCGAAACCTTGGACTGACTGCGGATCTTGTTATCGGCGATCGTGATGATGCGGCCGTCCACTTCCATCTTCAGGTATTTGCCCACAATGGTTTCCACGATAGTCCCTTCGTAGGATTTGTCGGCCACGACCACATCGTGGATGACCTCGGAATAAGGATAGCTGATGCGCTCGATATCCGACACTTTCACATAGATGGAGCCGGGGCGGTTCGTCGTGAAAGTGACCATGTCCCCTTCTTCCAGGATGTCGACGGACTCAAACACATTCTTTCCCCAGCGGACTTCGGTCCTGTCGCCGGAGGAATAGACGGACAGGGAATCTCCGGGGATTGTAAATGTAGCGTTCGTATACGTGATACAAGCTCTTCCGGAAGGATTCTGCTCGGAAACATAGCCGCTGTAAACGGCGCCGGTTTTGAGCTTCACCTCCTGAGCCTGGGCAAGACCCGCGACGGTAAGGGCCGCCGCAAGGGCCAACGCGAATCTCTTT
The DNA here is from genome assembly GCA_017471085.1 of Bacteroidales bacterium. The sequence continues at coordinate 23,135 of JAFUWW010000081.1, forward strand.
GTCATACTCTAATCGAAAATAGGTTTAACCTGAAGGGACTTGGTGATGGTCTCGTCGCCATAGGCGATGGTAATCCGGCGGCTCTCCGCCTTGGTAACCTTGAGGAAGGTGCCGTTTACACGGGCCTTCTGTCCGGCCTTCACCGTGATCGTCGTCTTCTTGGAAGAAACATTGCTGCCGGAGATGGAGACTGTCAGTTTCACATCCTGCTTGCCGGAATTGGTAAAGGAGACAACAAACGGCTGTTCATCCTTCTCATTGGCACGGTTCTGCGTGGTGGAAGCGGCAACAGCAATGCTGGCATCCGGACCCAGGGCGTCGAACTCCCCGGAGAAGATGACAAGGCCGTTGCAAGTGACCTCGACATTATGGGTCGATGACGGCAGGACATACTGGGCGGTACGCTTGATGGTCCCGTCCCCCCGGAGCGTAAACTCCGAATTATGGTCGTCACCGAAACAACGGACCGAGATGTCATCGTCCTTGAATTCTTCCGGCAGGGTAACCACGGCGGCAACGCCTTCCTTTCCCTTCTCGTTCACTGCTACGGAACCGCGCTCCAGAGAGCAGGATACTTCCCCGTCGATGAGTTTCAAAACACCCACCTCGCCGGAACGGACTTTCGCGACCGCGTAACCTTCCATGAAAGGCTTGGCCTCCTCGAACTGGGCATTCAGGATGCGGCGGCTTCCCTTGACGTAACCGAACTTGCCGTTTTCCTGATACGTGGTGGGACCGTTGATGACAATGGGCTCCGTATAGCCTTCCGGTTGCTTCTCATCGGAAAGACGGTATTTCCAGTCGAACTTGAGATTGGGCTTCACATCCAGCTGGACAATCTGGCCGTTAGTGCCGATGGTGGCAAAAGAGCCGCTCTTGGTCCTGACCACGGCCTCATCCCTGTAGAAAGAGGTTCCGAACGTGATTTTTCCCAGACTCTTGTCCAGGGAAATCTCCACGCCGTTGCGGTCTACATAAGTGACCGGATCCTTGGAACTGAGCGGATCTCCGGTGGAAGAACCGTTCTTGCTGGGTTTCCCGAGGCCGACCAGGGCATATCCCTGGCAGAACGGATGGACCGTTGAATACTTGAAATCTACGGCCAGCCCCCCTTCCTTGTCCAGAAAGCCATAGGCTCCCTTCTTGTTGAACACCGGGAGCATGCCCTCGGAGAAGAAAGGATAGTCCCCTACATAGAACTCGCCCGGAGGGACCAGCATCTCACCGTCTTCCGAAATGATGCCGGCCAGACGGTAATTTTTGGACTTGTCGACTTTAAGCGCTACGGCAAGGCCTTCGGAAAAATCGGTAATTTTGTCGGCCTCTTCCGGATCCACGACCATTTTTCCATCGGCGGTTACAACGCCTACACCCTTGACGGTCGTGACTTTGTACAGTTTCTCAGAAACCTGGTCGATGGATTCATACTCCGGCGGAACAGACCATTTGACACTCTGCGCCCGGACACCCAGGGCGCAGAGCATCAGACTCACAAAAACAAGTGTCTTTTTAATCATTCTTAGAGGATATCTTTATACTCGTTGTAGAGTTCTTTCAAGAATTGGGCCTTGCAGGCCTTGCCGAAGGTGGCACCGGCCGTCCAGCGGCCCCAGTTCACACCATACAGCATTCCATTCTTGGGATTGAAGATTGGAGAACCGCTGGCTCCGCTGATGGATTCACCCTGATACTCGAAGGAATAGCGGTCCGGCTTCATGCTGACCATCGTCTCACGGATAACCGGCTGCAGAGAATGCGTGCTCTCTACCAACGCATGCATGGTGCCACGAGGATAACCGATCATGACCAGTTTGTCGGCGAGAGGTTCGATGCTTCCTTCATATATTTTGGTTTCCATGTCAATCACATACGGAATGTCATCCGGGGTCTTCTTGACATTCAGCTGAAGCAGGGCGACATCCTTCTCGTCCGTCTTGGACTCACCCAGCACAAAACAGCGGTCCAGTTCGTCCGTATGGGTGTAATAACGGTCCGGATAGCCCACGGAAATGTAGTCCATCACGCCCTTGAGGCTGATTTTCGCCTGGAGCATCTTGTCGATCATCGCATTCAGGTTGGCGCGGGAATTGTCACCGGAAGCGATCCATTGGTTGATAATCATAGAACCGAGAGAAGTACCTCTGAGCAGGTTTACGTCGTCCATGGAGTTGCACTCCGTAACAGGAATGAGCCTCTTGCGAAGAGCGTTCACATCATTGAGCAAGGAAGTACGGACTGCCTCGTCTTCATACTCCCAGGGGACGGCGACATGGCGGTTGGTGGCGAGGACACCCTTCCTGTCCACAAAGAAAGCCGTGGCAGAATAGGACTGAGAATTCTGGAATTCCAGTTCACCGTCCCATTCGGTCTTGGGGATGGGCGTATCCTCGAAGACGGCGATATAATGGTAGGAAGCCTGGACATAAACCACAGCAGGGACATATTTCTTGCTCCAGCCGCCGCCGAACCCGCCGCCGAGCAGTGCCTTGATGCCGAAGAAGAGGCCGACGACCACAGCCGCAGAGGCAAGGGCGATGAGGGTAGGCTTGAGCCAGGCAGTATTATTGGGCATATAAGCGGCCAGCTGCTCGGTGACATCGGCATCACCGCAAATGACGCTCTGTCCGCGCTTGATGGGAACGAACTTGTTGACCGGGATCTTCTTGCCGTCCACCAGGGTTCCGTTCTTGCTCTCATTGTCCATGATGAAGAACTTCTTGTCCTTCTGCATCAGGATGGCATGATAACGGCCCACGAAAGGACTCGAAACAGGAATCTCCACCTTCTGGCTGGAGCCGATGTTGTACCAGGTCTCGCCGTTCTTGGGGCCGTAGTTCACCGGAACCTTGTTCCAGTTCAGTTCGACGTCGCCGAAACGGACCAGGTCGCCCCTCTGGACGCGGACTTCCTCATTGGGGGTCAGTTTCTTGTTGCCCACGAAGGTTCCGTTGAGGCTGTTCTTGTCCTCCAGAATCATTTTTCCGTCGTCGGTCAGGAGCAGTTCTGCATGGAGACCGCTGACATACTCGCTGTTGAACACGATGTTGCAGCTGGCGGAGCTGCCGATTTTCAAAAGTTTCATACAGTGTTATTTTTAATAATTATTGTCCGTTTGTTACAGTCCCAGCTTCATTCCTGCGGAGGCGGTATCGGCCGGCTCCTTCTTGGCTTCCTCGGCCTTCTTTTTGGCTTCTTGCTCCTTCTGCTTTTTCTTTCTTTCGGCCTCCCGCTTCTTGCGTTTTTCCTCTTCCGTCATCTTTTTGAGGACTTCGTCCACATTGGTTCCCTCGATTCCGCTCTTCACGGTGTCGACAGGCTGAGTGGTTGCAGGAGGAACGGCGCCACCGCCGCCTCCACCGCCATAAGAACCGCCGCCGGAGGTCTTGAACAGGTAAGGTCTCGCAAGGAAGAAACCACCGACAAGCACGGCCAGGATCAGCAGGCAGAGCCCGGCGATCTTATAGCCCTTGAGCGGGTCCGGAATCTCTTTCCAGTCCAGCTGCGCCTGACCGGCGAAGGTGACCACATCCTTTCTCCGCACCCGGTAGGACATGTTCTGTTTCAGCTTGCGCCCGTTGATGGAAGTACCGTTGCTGCTCTTGTCAACGATTTCCATCTTGCCGGAAGGATAGACCTTCAGGAGCGCGTGCTGACGGCTGACAAATTCATTGTCTACGTGGATGGTATTGGTTTCTCCACGTCCAATGGTGTAGATTTTCATAATTATATGCTGTTTAATATTCTATTCATTGCCGAAAGGATGTAATTATACTGGCCCTCCGTGGAAGACTTTCCTTTATGGGTATAATTTACATCGTCCTGCTTGGCGATATCCTCTTTCAGCCATTGCAAGACATTCTTTGCATCCTGAGTTCCGGCCTTTCCGGCCTTTTTGGCAAAAGCTTCGAAGTCGGCGCGGACGGCCTTGACTTCATTTTCCTTGTCCGTCGCATCCTGCCCGGCCTTTGCGGACATGGTCTTGAGCTTCTCCGTACGGCTGATAATGCCCCTCAGTTCCGCCCGCAGGCTTTCCCGCTCCGCTTTCTGCTCATTGATGCTCTCCTGCTCTTTCTTCACCCGCTCGGCGACCTTGCCCTGATTGCCCCCTGCTCCATCCATCTCGTTCACGAACTGGGCATGGTTTTCTTCCGCCTTCTGGAGGCGGGCCTGGGTATCCTTCAGTTCTTCATTCAGGCCGTTGACGACGAACACCAAAGAATCTACCTTGGTATAACCCTGTCCCTCGGCGGATTTGCCTGCAGGCTTGTTCCTTACAAGCAGGAACACGTTGAGCAGGATGCTGACAAGGGCGGCAGCCGCCAGTATCATGAAAAATGTTTTTTGCCTGGTACTCATTGTTTCGTGCATTTTTGAACTTGTCTTTGTTTCCAGAAGGGCCAGCGTGAGGTTGTCGTGTCCTCCTCCCATGGCAAATCCTTCTTCGTCCACTTTTATCACCATGCTCTCCACCGCTCCGGACAGGACGGGCGTCCCGGCTGCGATGGCAATGATGGCTTTTTCCGGGAAAGCCCCCCAGATTCCGTCCGTACAGAGCATGAAGCGGTCGCCCTTCTCATAGGCCAGTTCCACGATGTCCGGCTTAACCGTTTCGGAGATACCCAGCGCCCGGAGAATGATGTTGGAATCCGGATGTACCCGTGCCTCTTCTTCCGAGCGGATTTCGTGTTCCAGAAGTTTGGCGAAGACCAGCGAATGGTCGAAAGTCCGGAAATGCTTGCGTCCGTGACGGAACTGATAGACCCGGCTGTCGCCCACATGGGCGACCACGGCCGAAAAGTCATCGATCAGAAGAGCGGTGAGCGTAGTGCCCATCCCTTTCTTTTCCGGATCCTCCTTGACGGCGTCAAGGATGGCCTGGTTGGCCGATTCAATCGCCTTCTTCATCAGGAGGCAGCGGTCCGCCTCCTCATCTCCGTGCTCCTGAAGGTACTGGAGCAGCGAATGGGCGGCAAGCATCGAAGCTTCCTTTCCGGACGGTCCGCCACCCATTCCGTCACAGACGGTGACCAGGAATCCCGCCGGGGTGTCGCCCCAGGCGCAGGAGTCCTGATTCTCCCGCCGGCCGCCTTGCCGGCTGTCCGCGAAGACGGTAACAGGGTAGGATGTTTTCAGTTGTTTCATACAAACAATATAAGCAATAAACCGACGAGTACCGCCGCACCTGCTCCAATCAGTACCGGAAGCAGCCAGGAAGGCGTTCCTCCGGATTTGCCGGAAGCATTCCGGGAGGGAGCAGACTTGCCGGCCACCGCCTCCGTCAGCGCCCGCTTGAATTCCGCCGCACTCTGGTAACGGTCGGCCGGAAAGCGCTGAAGGGCCTTGCTGAGCACCTTCATCACCGGACGGGAGACGCCGGGGATCGGCTTCAGGGAATCGGAATCATCCGAATAGGGTTTGACCCCGCTGAGCAGGTCGTACAAAGTGGCACCCAGTTCGTAGATGTCCGTGGTATTCTTGAACGAAATCTCCGTCTGTCCTTTCTGGATATACTGCTCGGGGGCCGCATAGCCCGGTGTTCCCAGCAGGCCGCCGTTGCCGGACGATATCAGTTTGGAGGTATAGGCGATGCCCAGGTCCATCAGCCGGATGTTGCTTCCGTTCTCCACCATAATGTTGGAGGGCTTGATGTCCAGATGGACGATGCCTTTCTCATGCAGGTAGGTAAGGGCGTCCATCACAGGATAGGTGGTCCGGCAGATCCTCGCCACCCAGTCCGGCGAATTGCGGAGCTGCTCCACATATTTGTTCAGGGGAACACCCTGCACCAGCCGGCTGATGATGAAGATCGGCCCTTCGTCCTCATACTCTTCGCAGTAGCCCACCATCTCGATCAGGTTCCTGTGGCGGAAAGCCAGGGAAGCCTCCGTCTTGGCGCGCTGACGCACGGCCGGGATCTCGGCAATCTGGGGAGCCACCCGCTTGATGGCCACCATGTCGTAGCGGTCATTGTAGGCACGGCCGAAATAGACGGTCCCCATGGCACCGCTGCCAAGGGGTTTTTCGGTCTTGTCATAATAGAACCACTCCCCCGTGTTGGCACGGAGATAGACCTTGTTCCCGTCTACTTTTATATTCTGATGCCCTGACATTACTGCAACTTGCTGTTGACTTCCTCGGCAAAACGGGTATTCCCCTTATTGGCCGCCCAACGCGCACAGGCCTCCAGATGCCTCCGGGCCTTTCCGGGATCACGTTCTCCGGCGATGATGTCATCGACCCGCTTGGTGTAGGAATAGGCCAGTTCGTAATGGGCGTAGTAACAGGTGCTGTCCTGCAGATAAGCCTTGCGGCTAAAATCGTAGGCCTTCTGGTAGTCGATGTCGAAGGGAGACTCCAGGCCCAGGTCCGTGCAGGCGCCCTCGTGGCTGTACAAGGCGGCCATAATGGCATTTGCCAGGGCCGATGAAGTGGAATCCTTCTCAATGGCCTTGTTCAGGAGCTCCACTCCCTCCGCAGACTGTCCGGCCTGCAGTTTGGCAATCGCTTCCTCCGTGTACCAGGCCGCGCTGGGAAGGGTATCGCGCGGAACGACCACCTCAGGCTCTTCCACCACGGCGGCGGGATCCGGCCGGGGCTGTTTGGGACGGGATGCCAGCGCTATGACGATGCCGGCGATCACCACCACCGTAGCGGCAATGCCGCCGATGAGCTTCCAGTTGGGCGCAGCTCCTTTCAGGGCTACAGCGACGGGAGTACTGTCGGAAGCCGTTTTCTCCCTGGTGACCGTATGCTCCAGATCGGCCCGGAACTCGGCGGCCGACTGGTACCGGTCCGCCTGCTTCTTGGCCATGGCCTTGGACACGATGGCACGCATCTTCCTGTCCTTGATCTGCGCGACGGGGGGTGCGCTCTTGAGCTGCGCCTCCAGGATCTCCTGGCGGGGACCGTCGAAAGGAAGATGGCCTGTAAGGAGCTGGAAAAGCACCACGCCCACGGCGTACAGGTCCGTGGTGGGATCTTCATGCGCGATGTCGCCGAGCACCAGTTCCGGAGAAGCATAGGCTGCCTTGCCCATGAACTGGCCGGCCGTGGTGAGGTGGGCATTCTGCCCTTGGGCCTCCGATATCTTCTTGGCGATGCCGTAGTCGATGATCTTCACTTTCCCGTCGGCCGTGACCATGATGTTGCTCGGGTCGATGTCCCGGTGGATATAGCCCCTGTCGTGCAAGGCCATGATACCGGAGAGCACATTCTTGATGATGAAACGGGCGAACTCTTCCGGCTGCTGGCGGGACTGGAGATACAGGTCCTCCGCCAGTTTCACCGGCCTTCCGTCCGGCCCGGTGGTCACGCCTTCCAGCAGATCCGAAAGGATCACGCCATAGAGCAGTTCGCTGGCCACATGGTAATGGCTGACCACTCCGCCGTCCACCTGCTCATCCACCTGGATGAAGCCGAACATTTTGAGGAGGTTCTCATTGTCGATCTGAACCGACGCCTCGCGCCTCGAACGCTCGATGGCGTTGGGAGGGAGGTCATCGAACAGGAACTTTATGGCCGCAGCCTGACGTACACCGGTGCGTTCGTCCACCCGGACGCCCTTGAAGACCTGGCCCATTCCGCCTGCTCCGATCGGGTCCAGCTCCGTATCCACCTCGTAGTGGATGCCGAGCCGTTTTTCCTCAGCACCTTGAATCTTCAGGATAGACGCCATGGCTTACAGCAAGTGAGAGGTAAAACCTTCGTTGGTGTCCGAATCGCCGTCCAGGCCTTCGGTGCCGCCCTGGGGACGACGGCGGGAATCGTACATGCGCCCGCTGGTGGAGGTACGGTCCGAATCGAGGTCGAACTCGTCGCGGATGGATTCCTCCTTCTTGGCGGAGGTCTGTTCCGCGGCGACGAAATTCTCCGCCACCTTCATGCCCAGTTCGAACGGATTCACCAGAATCAGATAGAGCACGTAATTGTCGCCGATGGTGAGGAAGTCTCCATTCTTGCACTCGGCTTCCTTGCGGACTTCGTCTTCATTCACGAAACCGCCGTTGACGCCACGCACATAGATATCGGCCAGATACTCCTTGGTGGTCTTCATCCGGCGGATGTTCAGGGTGGCATGGTGGCCGGAAACGGTCATTTCCGAAAGGACGATGTCGTTGTCATCATCCCGGCCGATGGTATTCTCACCCAGATGCAGAGGCCAGTATTCGCCGGCGGAAGTCCTGGATACGGAATACAGGAAACCGACGATAGGTTCACCGGACATGAGGGTATGGTCCTTCTTTTCCTCACGGGGAGCCTTTTCAGGAGCGGAAGAAATAGCATTTTCCATATCGGGGATATGGGTCCCTTCGAAAGACTTGGAAGAGGCGCCGGAGCGCGAATACAAAGGTTTTAGTGCCATAGCTATACTGTATTAAGATTAAATTCGGTTAAAACTGTTTCCGCCTGAAAATCACACGCTTATAAACTTCTTCCAAAAGGGAAGAGGTCTATGGCGGATGATTTCTGACTTATTCTATGCAAATATATCATTTTTCTTCTTATTTATCAAACATTTATCTTGGGTTGATGAATAAAAATTCCAGCCGGGATTTATCTTCCGTGAAAAAAGGAATGTCCGGGTCCATCACGGCGGCAAAGAAGGAGGCAAGCCTGTCCCGTATTTCCGTAAAATATGGATTGAGAGAGCCGTCTTTATTCAGATGAATACTGTGTACTCCTCCCTCATAAGGGTGTAATTCTGAAACGCGTCCCATCTCCTTCAGCCTCCGGTCTATCTCATAAGAACCGAACATCCTGTCGAACAGCGCAGTTTTCACTTTTTTGACGGATGCAAGCATTTCCTGGAAAGGGTAGCCTTCGACATAAGGGACGATCGGATCTTCGATGCTGTGGAAGGAAATGACAGCCGCCCGGGAACGGCCGAGCATGTCCAGGTCCTGGATCGCACCCCATAGATTTCCTACAGCCCGCACGCTGAAAGACCGGTCCTCCTCCGGCATGAACGCCAGGTTCAGGGCCGTGATGGCTCCCGCACTGGTACCGGCGACAAAGATGCAGTCCGGATCGATCCGCAGGGAATCCTGTTCCAGCAAAAAACGGATGGCCGCATCCGCATCCTGCACCGCCCGGTATCCCGCCCGCTGGATTTCGTCATGGGTTGGACGGAAACCCAGCCGGTAATTGACAGAGACCGCCACATAACCCAGACTGGCGAAATGGCGGCACCACCCCGCATACTCCTGTTCCGCCTTGTCCCCGTTGAAAAAAGCGCCGCCATGAATCATCAGCAGAAGCGGCCGGGAAACCGGAACGTCCCCTTCAGGCACATAGATATCCATGCACAGTTCCTGCATGTCCATACCGACCAGAGCAGGAAGCTTCCGGGCATAGACAACCCCGAAATCCTCCCCGTGTACACAAGGATAGGAAGTCCAGAAACCGCGCGCCCATCCATACGTGACATCCTTATACTCCGCCACCTCATAACGGGCATGGACCCAGTCGGCCGCCGGCCGGGATACAAACAACAGGGATAATAACAGGGCGATCATCATCTTCTTCCGCTGAATCAGTCAGGTATCCTGGTCTGCAGGAACTCGATCTCCAAAGCAGCCGCAGCCATCTTTCCGTACGACAGGTCCGAGAAATAAAGCGCTCCGTACATTCTTGACAGGTTGTCCTCCCGGTATTTGGCCGAGTAACGGCTCTGCTTGCTCCAACGGGTGAAAGAACGGGTGGGCGTCCCGTTGGAGAGCTGCGTCACATGCCGGAAATAAGGCATTCCGTCATGGTCGCCCCGGGCGATTTCGTACCTGCTGGTATAAGCGTGGATGAAGGAGCGGAAGGCGATTTCCACAACCAGCCTTGAAGAATCGCAGGAGACAATTTCATAGCCCTCATACGTGTCGTTGGGGTGCGCGAAGGAGGCCAGGAAAGCGGCGCCGGGCCCCTCCATCCACTCACACCGCAACTTCCAGAACCCGGAAAAATCCTGGGCTTGTCCGCACGGGCAGGCCGAAAAAGCGCAAACGGCAGTGAGGAAAACCGCCAGAAAGAATCTTTTCATCACAAAAAAGGGTTGCAACACACAAATATAGCATTTGTTTTCCATTTTTTTATTAGTAAATTCGCGTGATAATACAATTCCGTATATGAATTTCAAATCCCTTGCCCTGGCGGCCGCCTTCCTCCTCCCCCTCGCTTGCAGCCGCACACTCAAAGACGGAGACTATACCCTTACGGTGTTGTCTACCAACGACGTACACAGCACCTGGTTCGATTCCACCTATGTAGGCGGAGGCGTCCGGAACTCCATCTTCGCCATGAATTACTATATAGACAGCGTCCGTACCGCCGACGGAGCCTCCCATGTGCTGCTGATAGACGCAGGAGACTGCCTCCAGGGCGACAACGCCGCCTATTATTACAATTATATCGACACGGTGACCCCGCATATGTTCCCCCGGCTCATCGAATACATGAAGTATGATGCCGTGGCCATGGGCAACCACGATATCGAGACAGGACACCCGGTGTACGACCGCGTACAGAAAGACCTGGTAAAGGCCGGCGCCCCTTTCATGGCGGGCAACGCCATCCGCAACGACAACGGCGAGCCATATTTCCCCCTGTACAAAGTGGTGAAGAGAGCCGGACTCAAAATTGCCATCATCGGCTACAACAACGCCAACATCAAGGCCTGGCTCTCAGAGGATATCTGGAGCGGCATGCACTTCGAGTCCATCGCAAAACAGGTTCAGCGGGACGTGGACTATGTCCGTGAAAAAGAGCATCCGGACGTGATGATCACCGCCATGCACTCGGCCTGCGGGCAGGGTGACGGCAGCATCCTGGAGGCCGAAGCCCTGGATGTCTTCAACAGTGTGCAAGGCGTGGACTGGGTCATCTGCGGCCACGACCACAGGCCCTACGTGGAAACCCGGGAAACCAGCGCCCTCCTCAACTCCGGCAGCCACAGCCGCTTCGTGGCCCACGGGAAAATGCATCTTACCGTAGAGAAAGGCAAGGTGGTCAAAAAAACCTTCGAAACCGACCTGATCCCCGTAAAAGCAGAAAAGGCCGATCCTGTCATGCGCGATCATTTCCGCAAGGATTTCGAAGCCGTACGGGCCTTCACCCTGCAGGAAGTGGGCATCCTGAACGAAGATCTCTATACAAGGGATTCCTATAAAGGCATGAGCCTGTATGTCAATCTCCTGCATACCCTCAGCCTCAACGCCACCAAGGCCGACCTGTCCCTGGCCGCCCCACTCACCTACAACGGCCACGTCAGCAGCGGCCCCATCATCTTCAACGACCTGTTCACCATCTATCCGTTCGAGAACCAGCTGTATGTGGTACGGATGACGGGAGATGAATTCCGCCGCGTGCTGGAAGCGTCCTACGACCACTGGATCCAGACCATCTCCAAGCCCGGAGACCACGTGCTCAAGATCGTCCCGATGGATGAGCCCCGCAACCAGCAGAAAGGATGGTCCTTCATCAACCGTCCCTACAATTTCGACTCCGCCGGCGGTGTGAACTACACGGTCGATGTCACCAAGCCCCTTGGCAGCCGCATCAGCATTACCACCCTGGCCGACGGCACCCCGTTCGACCTGCAGAAAGAATATCATGTCGCCATGACCTCCTACCGTGCCAGCGGCGGCGGCAACCTGCTCAAGGAAGGCGGCGTTGACTCCGACAACATCGACGAGCGTGTCGTGGAGCGCTATCCGGAAATCCGCAACATCCTTTACGACTATCTCATGGAATACGGCTCCATCGACCCGGAAGTGGTGGGAGACGCAAAAGTAATAGGCCGGTGGTCCTTCGTTCCCGAAGCCCTGGCCGGCCCTGCCGTGAACGCCGATATGGCGCTGCTTTTCAAAAGATAAACCCTTTTACAGGCCTCGGTTTACCGGGGCCTGAATCCTTTCATCTGCTGCATGAGGCTGCCCGTCATGGCACCTTTCATCACTTTGCGCGTTCCCTCGAACTGTTTCAGCAGCCGGTTCACTTCCGGAACGGATGTGCCGGAACCATCGGCAATACGTTTGCGGCGGGAGCCGTTGATCACGTCCGGATGCTCCCGTTCGTACGGAGTCATGGCCAGGATGATGGCTTCCACGCTCTTGAACGCATCGTCCGGAATGTCCACATCCTTGATGGCTTTCCCGACTCCGGGAATCATGGAGGCTAGGTCCTTGATGTTGCCCATCTTCTTCACCTGCTGGATCTGGGTATAGAAATCCCACAGGGTGAACTGGTCCTTGGCCAGTTTTTTCTTGAGGGCGCGGGCTTCTTTTTCATCGAACTGCTCCTGGGCCTTTTCCACCAGGGAGACCACGTCGCCCATGCCCAGGATACGGTCTGCGATACGGGCCGGATGGAATACATCCAAAGCTTCCAGCTTCTCGCCGGAAGAAACGAACTTGATGGGCTTGCCCACAACGGCCTTGATGGAAAGGGCGGCACCGCCCCGGGTATCGCCGTCCATCTTGGTAAGCACCACGCCGTCGAAATCCAACCTGTCATTGAACGCCTTGGCGGTTTCCACCGCATCCTGGCCGGTCATGGCATCCACCACGAAAAGGGTCTCGGTGGGCTGGACCGCCTGGTGCAGGGCCGATATTTCGTCCATCAGCTGCTGATCTACCGCCAGACGGCCGGCGGTATCCACGATGACGACATTGAAGCCCTCGGCCTTGGCTTTGGCGATGGCGGCTTTGGCGATCCGGATGGGGTCTTTCTCCCCTTCTTCCGTGTAAACGGGAACGGCGATGCTCTCACCCAGTACTTTCAGCTGCTCGATGGCCGCGGGACGGAACGTGTCGCAGGCGGCCAGCAGCACCCGCATGCCTCTCTTGGACTTGATATGGAGGGCGAGTTTTCCGGAGAAGGTGGTTTTACCGGAGCCGTTGAGGCCGGCCACCAGGACGACGGCGGGGTTGCCCTTGATGTCGATGTCCTGCGCGCTGCTGCCCATGAATTCGGCCAGCTCGTCGTGCATGATCTTGATCATCATCTGCTGCGGTTTCACCGCGGTGAGCACATTGGCGCCGATAGCTTTGTCCTTGACCCGGTTGCAGAAATCCTTGGCCACCTTGTAGCTGACGTCGGCGTCCAGCAGGGCCTTGCGGATATCCTTGACGGTTTCCGCCACGTTGATCTCGGTGATTTTTCCTTCACCTTTCAGTATCTTGAAAGACCTCTCCAGCCTTTCGCTCAGATTCTCAAACATAATTCTCTTTTTATCAAGTCTGCAAAGATAAGGATTTTTTGGCGGAATCCGGCCCCAAAGGGACATCGGTTGAAAAAATGCCGAAAAAGTTTCTGTTTTTTAAGATTCGGTTGAAAAAACGGTGCATTTATTTCTGTTTCCGGACAAGACGGCAGGGACAGACCGCTAACTTTGCCGATGTCCGGACACGGTGTCCGGACTATAAAATTTTGATCGTATGAAATGCAGAAGATGGATGGCGGCCTTGCTCCCGCTTTTGGCAGTGGCAGGCGCCTGTGAAGACTTCGGCCTCGTATCGGAGGCCGGACCGGGAGAATTGAGATGGACGCTGGACGAGACCGCCCTCACCAAAGCATCGGCCGAAATCCCAGACACCAACGATTTTATCCTTACCGTTACCGATTCAAAGGGAAAGACCTTGTACGAAGGCAGTTATGGAGATTCTCCGGAGGCGCTCACCGCAGAGCCCGGCAGTTATACGGTTTCCATCTGCTCCGTGACCTTCACCACCCCGGCATTCTCCCGTCCCCAGTATGGCGACGAGCAGGTCGTGGTGGTAAAAAGCGGCCAGACTGCTCAGGTAAAACTCATCTGCACGCTGCTCAACGCCGGGATCCGGCTGAAGATCGCCCCGGATTTCCTCACCTCTTTCCCCGCCGGCGTACTCTATGTGAAATCCGGCAACACCCGCCTGATGTACAGCTACAAGGAGGAGCGGATCGCCTACTTCAAGCCGGGAGAAGTGTCCGTCATCCTGTACAATGAGGGGAAGGACGAAACCCTTTTCACCCGCACGCTGGAAGCCAGGGACATCCTGACGGTAAGCATCTCCGCCCCGGGGACGACGCAGGGAAGCAGTTCCATCCGGGTGGCCGTAGACACCACCAAGAACTGGAAAAACGAGCACTTCACCATTGGAGGGAACAACGGAGGAAGCGGAAACGGCGGCGGGGACGACATCAAGGCCTACTCCGTACCGGAAGCCGCCGCCCATATCGGCGAAGAAGATGTGTGGGTGTACGGCTATATCGTCGGAGGAGACCTGAGCAGCAGTGGGGATGCCGTGAAAACGAAAAACCTCTCGAAAAGCACCCACCTGGCCATCGCGGCGCGTTCTTCCGTCACTTCCAAGGCATCCTGCATCGCGGTTGAACTGCCTTCCGGAGAGGTCCGGCAGGCACTCAACCTGACCGACCACCCAGATTTGATCGGGTGCAGGGTCTATGTGAAAGGGAACCTGGTGGATAAATATTACGGGACCACCGGTCTCAAAGGCGTCAGTGACTATGTGCTGAAATAGCGCCTACAGAAGGGCATCCACCAGCCTGAAAAGACGGCCGACGAAAACCTGATACCATTTCCGGGAGGCTTTCCACTGCTCCAGGTGCAGTTCGTTGCACTGCTCCATGTCCCTCAGGAAGACCTCCTTGGAAGCAAGGGCGGCCTCCTTCCCGAAGATGTAGGCATTCACTTCGTGGTTAATCTGGAAACTGCGGAAATCCAGGTTGGAAGCCCCTGTAAGGGTGAGATAGTCGTCGCAGACCAGGGTCTTGGAGTGGATGAACACGCCTTTCCAGATATACAGGTGGATGCCTGCTTCCAGGCATTCGGCATAGAAGGAGCGGTTCACCGGTCCCATCAGGGGGGCATCGACCTTGGCGGGCAGGATCAGGCGGACGTCCACGCCCCGGAGGGCCGCCCCCTTGAGGCCGTTCAGGACAGATTCCGGAGGGCCGAAATAAGGGGTCTGCAGATAGATGTAGTCCTTGGCGTTCTGCAGGATCCACTCATAACTGAGCTGCACGTTGGGATAGGGGAAATCCGGCTCGTCCGTAACGATCTGCACCAGATTGTCCTGCAGAGGAGCCTCCCCTCCCTTGATGCCCGGACGGAAATAGGCCGGAAGCGACTCCGGGAGCTTTCCGCCGGAGGTGAGCCACGTGTCGATGAAAGAGGCCTGGAGGGCATGGATGGCCGGGCCGACGATGCGCAGATGGGTATCTCTCCAGAGATAACGGTAATTGTCGTTGATGTTCATGCCGCCCGTATAGGCCACCTTCCCGTCTATCACCACAATCTTGCGATGGTTGCGGCTGTCGGTCCTGACCCAGAATTTGAGCAGGCCGTACCGGGGATTGGAGAAGCGTTTCACATCGATCCCGGCCTTCTGCATCTCCCTGTAATAAGACCAGGGAATCATCCTGTTGGCAAAGCCTTCATGGATGTAGCGGACTTCGATACCCTCCCGCGCACGGGCCATGAGGGCGTCCCGGATTTCCCGGCCGGCCTTGTCGTTGCCCAGGCGGAAATACTCGATGTGGATAAACTTCTCTGCGGCGCGGATATCGGCCAGGAGGGCTTCCCACTTGCGCTGTCCGGTGGTGATGATTTCGATGGAATTGTCCTTGGAAAGTTTGTTGCCGGCATTTCCTCCCAGCAGGAGCCTGACCAGCGGGCGGTAGCGCTCCTCCACCTCGGCGATGGCATCGTCCGGAAAAAGCTCCCGGGCCAGGGCAGGAGAAATCTCCTTGTCGAAGCGCTTGATCACTCCTTCGTGGATGCGCGGCAGAATGCCCAGCCGGCGGAAGTTTACGCCTGCAATCAGATAAAAGAGGAGGCCGATTACCGGAAACAGGGATATCATCAGAAGCCAGGAAACCTTCCAGCCGGAATCGCCGTCGTCCAGGATAATGAAAACCACCACGCTGATATACAGCATGGCTACAATACTCCCCAATATGATGGCACTCAGAGTCATTCCGAATTACAAATATAATAATAATTCCGGATATTACCGAGAACCCAGATATAAGAAGAACAGACTGAGTATCAGAATGGCCAGGATGGACAGAAACACACCGATGCTCTGATACAGGTTCAACCGTTCGCCGAACAGGAAAAGGACGGGGATGACGGCGTTGTCCTTCAAAGAGATTTTCTTGAAAGAATCGTAGCAGCCCAGCAGGGCGGCAGACAAAAAGGACAGAATCCACCACATATCAGGGCGCAAAAAAACTGCTTTTTTTCGGGAAAAAGCCTATATTTGTAAAATAAATACCACCAGAACCATGAAGAGAGTCACAATTTTGGCGGCCTCGTTCGCCACCCTTCTCGCTGTCAGCGCCTGCGGTCCCAAATGGCAGGAATCCCAGGCCGACGGCTACAAACTGATTACCCAGAAAGGCGGAGCTACCCTCGGCTACACGACGGCTTCTATCCTGGAAGTGGACGGATACGCCTTCAAGGACCTGAACCGCAACGGTGAACTGGATGTCTATGAAGACTGGCGCAAGCCTGCACAGGAGCGTGCAAAAGACCTGGCCTCCCAGCTCTCCATCGAGGAGATCGCCGGTCTGATGCTTTACAGCGGCCACCAGGCCGTTCCCGGCCAGGCATACGGTTTCGGCGGCGCCACCTATGGCGGCAAGAACTACGCCGAAAGCGGCGCCAAGCCCTACGACCTCACGGACCAGCAGAAGAAATTTCTGGAGGAGGACAACCTCCGGGCCGTGCTGGTGACCAGCGTGGAAAGCCCGGAAGTGGCAGCCCGCTGGAACAACAACGTACAGTCCTTCGTGGAAGGGCTCGGCCATGGCATTCCCGCCAACAATTCCTCCGACCCGCGCCATGAGACTGCCGCGACGGCCGAATTCAACATGGGCGCCGGCGGACAGATTTCCCTCTGGCCCAGCACCCTGGGTCTGGCCGCCACCTTCGACCCTGCCATCGTGGAGAAGTTCGGCGAAATTGCCTCGGAAGAATACCGCGCCCTGGGCATCGCAACGGCCCTGAGCCCGCAGATTGACCTGGCTACGGAGCCTCGCTGGACACGCTTCAGCGGCACTTTCGGCGAAGATCCCGCCCTGGATACGGACATGGCCCGCGCCTATGTGGACGGCTTCCAGACAACCCCCGGTTCCAAAGACGGCTGGGGTGACAAGAGCGTCAACGCCATGATCAAGCACTGGCCCTCCGGCGGTCCCGAAGAAGGCGGACGCGACGCCCACTACAACTACGGCAAATACGCCATCTACCCCGGCAACAACTTCGAAACCCACCTCCGCGCATTCGTGGACGGCGCTTTCAAACTTGCCGGCGGTACGGAGAAAGCCTCTGCCGTCATGCCTTACTACACCATTTCCTACAACATCTCCCCGGACGGCGAAAATGTAGGAAACAGCTACAACAAGTACATCATCACTGACCTGCTCCGCAACAAATACGGATTTGACGGGGTGGTCTGCACCGACTGGAACATCACCAAGGACAACGGCGCCATCGAGAATTTCGACGGCAAGTGCTGGGGCGTGGAAGGCCTGACCGAGGCTGAACGCCACTACGAGGTCATCAAGGCCGGAGTAGACCAGTTCGGCGGCAACAACGAAAAGGGTCCCGTGCTGGCGGCCTACAAGATGTGGGTGCGCGACTTCGGCGAGGAATCGGCCAAGGCGCGTTTCCAGGATTCCGCCCGGCGCCTTCTCATGAATTCCTTCCGCACCGGCCTGTTCGAGAATCCCTATCTGGACCCCGCAGCGACAACATCCGTCGTAGGCAAGCCCGAATTCATGCAGGCAGGCTATGAGGCCCAGCAGAAGTCCATCGTCATGGTCAAGAACCATGGCGGAGCGCTTCCCGTCAAATCGGCCAGGATCTACGCTCCCAAGCGCTTCTATCCCGCCGGAGGCGGCATGTTCGGTTTCGGTGCCAACAGGCAGGCCCGCTGGGACTATCCCCTGGACAAGGAACTGGCAGGCCGCTATTACCAGTGGACGGAAGACCCGGCCGAGGCCGACTTCGCCCTGGTCATGATCCAGGGACCTTCCTCCAACGGCGGATACAGCGTGGAAGACCGCGCCAAAGGCGGCAACGGCTACATTCCCATCAGCCTGCAGTATCGTCCCTATAAGGCCGAATACGCCCGTGCCGTGTCGGTGGCCGGCGGAGACCCCAAGGAGAGTTTCACCAACCGAACCTATAAAGGCAAGACCGTCACCACCTCGAACGAGGAAGACCTGGATCTCGTGATCCGGACCAAAGCTGCCATGGGCAGCAAGCCCGTGGTCGTGGTGGTCAACCTCACCCGTCCCGCGGTTCTGTCGGAACTGGAGCCGTATGCCGATGCCGTGCTGATAACCTTCGGCGTCCAGAACCAGGCTGTGCTGGATGTGATCAAAGGCACCGTGGAGCCCTCCGGCCTGCTGCCCATGCAGCTTCCTGCCGACATGCGCACCGTGGAAGAACAGCTGGAAGATGTCCAGCGCGACATGCGCCCGCTGGTGGATGCCGACGGCAACGCCTGGGACTTCGCCTATGGCCTCAACTGGTCCGGCATCATCAACGACAACCGCGTGCAGAAATACAAATAATTAACTGGAATGCCCATGACGCCATACCTGAAAAAACTGGAAGAACAGATCCGCCTGAACGGTGACAAAGCCGCCCTGTGCGACTACGGTTCCACCATTTTTACGTACAAGGACCTGGCCGAACAGATGGAAATCCTGCACCTGTTTTTCAGGGCGGCGGGCATCAAGAAAGGAGACAAGATAGCCCTCTGGGCCCGGAATTCGGCCCGGTGGGCTGTCACTTTCCTTGCTGTAAACACCTACGGGGCGGTCATCGTCCCCATCCTGGCCGATTTCACGCCGGAAGGCGCCGCCCGCCTGGTAGACCACTCGGAGAGCGTGCTGCTGTTCACGGACCCGGATGCCTGGAAGCGGATGGACGTCACCTCCATGCCCCGGCTCAGGGCGGCTGTAAACTGCAAGGCCGACAAGCTCCTGTGGACCGCGGGGAAGAAGTACGAATCGGCCTGGAGTTACCGGAAGAAACAGTTCTCCGGACTGCACCCCGGAGGCTTCAAGGCGGAGCATTATTCCCTGCCCAAGCACGAAGAGAACGACCTGGGCATCATCAATTACACGTCCGGCACATCGGGAGATCCGAAAGGCGTGATGCTCCCCTTCGCCGCCATGTCGGATATCGTGGAGTACTGCCAGCAGCATATCCTTAACGAGCCGGACCAGATTGTCTGCATGCTCCCCATGGCCCACATGTACGGCCTGGCCATCGAGTTCATTTATCCCTGCTGCACGGGCTTCACCATCCATTTCCTGGGGAAAGCCCCCTCTCCGTCGCTCCTGCTCAAGGCTTTGCAGGAGATAAAGCCCAAGCTGATCATTACAGTTCCGCTGGTAGTGGAGAAACTGCACCATGCCCTGGTGGTACCGGACCTTGCGTCACACAATTTCCTTGTCCCCGGCATCAGCAAACTGCAGTACAAAGCCATCGGCAAGAAAATGATGAAAGCGCTGGGAGGAAGGGTGCAGAGCCTGATTATCGGCGGTGCGCCCCTCAACTGGGAAATCGAGAGCAGCCTCCGCCAGATCGGGCTGCCCTATGTGGTCGGTTACGGCATGACGGAAGCCTGCCCGCTGCTGGCCTATGAAACGGTCGGCAAATACGTACCCGGTTCCTGCGGAAAGCCCATCCACACCATCCGCATCGATTCATCCGACCCCGAAAACGTACCGGGAGAAATCCAGGCGCAAGGGCCGAACCTCACCATCGGTTATTACAAGAATCCCGAGGCCGATGCCGCCGCCTGGACAGAAGACGGCTGGTTCCGGACCGGCGACCTGGGCACGCTGGACCCGGGCGGGAACCTCTTTATCCGCGGTCGCCTGAAAGCGCTGATTCTGAGCGCCACAGGGCAGAACATCTATCCGGAAGAAGTGGAGCAGCTGCTGGACGCCCACCCGCTGGTCAAGGAGTCTGTGGTCCTTTCAAGAAACGGAAAACTGGTCGCCCTAGTCTATCTGGATGCAGAAGGGCTTGCCGGCCTCGAAGAACGGGATCATCAGGAAGTGCAGGAGATTATCCGCGCCCAGGTGAACACCCGGCTCCCGGCCTTCAGCCAGCTGGGCAAGGTAGAACTGGTGGACATTCCGTTTGTCCGTACGGCCAAAGGCACCATCAAGCGGCACCTGTATCAGTAACCGGCCTCACATCCACTCCACACCGGACACATCCAGCGGCTCACCGGCCTCCCAGCCGTCGCGGCTGTAGGTAAACGCGTATCCCTCCAACTCTTTCGGAATACAGTCCAGAAACCGGAAATCCGGGTCGCCATAGTCCCCGGACCGTCCGTAGAGCGCCATTACCTTGCGCTCATCGTCCTTCTCATACCATCCTCCCCCATGCACTTTCGCATATCCCTGCTCCCGCACGAACTGCGCCAGGAGTTCCTTGTGCTGGAACACCCTCCCATATACAAAAATGCCCTTCAGCGGCTCCTGCGCCCGGGAGACAAGGATGAATTTTGGGTTCACGTACTACTTGTAATCGTAATATAGCGTAATTGTAATAATCGTAATAATACTGGAGGTATTCATAGGATTGGCCTGCCGTCCTTTCCACCACCCTCCCCCGATGACATGATCATATTTCAGTAGTCTTCCTCACAAAAATACAGTTTTTTTCTTGCATTCCGTTATTCCCGCCCTTTTTTGTTATCTTTGCGCCATGAATTTCGAAGCGATCGTAAATGCACGGGATCTGGGCGGATTGCCTGCCGCGGACGGAAGGACTGTCCGGAAAGGCATGCTGCTCCGAACCGGGCACTTGCACGATGCCACTGATGCCGACGTGCGCCTGCTGGTGGAGAAATACCATCTCTGCCGCATCTTCGATTTCCGCACGGAGCAGGAAATACAGGCCCAGGCCGACAGGCCGGTTCCCGGGGCACAACATATCTCCCTTCCCACGCTGGACACGGAAAAGGAACGGGAAAGCGGCGAAGCCGTGCCGGAAGGCATCTTCCTGGACCTCCCCCGCTACATCGTCCAGCTGTCCTTCAACAAGTTTTTCCAGCAGAAAGGCCGTGACCTGTACCCCTCCCTGGTCCAGAGCGAATTTTCCCAACTGCAGTACGCCGCCTTTCTCAACCTTATCATGGAAGCGCCGGAAGGGGCCGTCCTGTGGCACTGTTCCCAGGGAAAAGACCGTACCGGGATTGGTGCCGCCTTCATCCTGTCGGCCCTGGGAGCCGACAGGGATACCATCGTGGCCGATTTCGACCGCTCCAACCTCACCTACAAACCCCTGGTGGACGAACTGCTGCAGAAAGTGACGCAGGCGGGCGGACAAGAAGCGGAACTGGACACCATCCGCGCCTTCATGGGCGTGAACACGAAAAACTTTTGCCGGACCCTGGACCTGATAGACCGGGAATGGGGGTCGATGGACCGTTACCTCACGCAGCAACTGGGCCTTACGGACGATGACCGGGCCCTGCTCCGGAAGCGCTTCCTGGAAGGCTAGCGGTGCTGCCTGCGCAGCCGGCTGATGGCATGCTCCAGACTCTCCGAAGGCTCGATGATGTTGTAATCCTGCCAGAAATCGGGATCCAGGAATTCCTTGGCCTTGTCGGTCATCACGTCCCCGGTCCGGAACATCTCCTGACGGGAAATCTGAACGACCGGCTCCCTCAAATCCGTGACCACCAATTCGTTGACAACCGTGTAATTGGTCTTGAAGAGCCGTCTGCGCCAATCACAGGCGAAGCGCATGGTGCAGCGCAGGTACCCCAGCCTGGAACGCTCACCGTCACGGCGGTAGTTGACGATGAAAGACATCTCGCGCGGGGTGAACCGGAGCGTGAAAGGCTTGCTGCGGAGCATCACGCGGGTGGCCTTGTTCTTGTCGGTCATGTCCAGGGAAAGTTCGATCCGGGTAAAGGTAAGCGTTTCCACATCGACAAAAAGCCTGGCATGATACAAGGGATAATCTACGGCATCGACAGAGTAAGGTTCCATCTTGACCACGAACTGGAGCCGGTCTTCGATGAAAGAGGGGGTGTCCATTGCATAGGAATACAGCTGCAGGTCCTCCCGGTTGAAGAGAATGTAATTGTCTTTCACCACATCCAGGGTCGTTGCCATGGTAGGACCGCCCTGCAGTTTCACGCTCAGGGTATCGGACTTGCGCTGGCTCAGCAGCACCCGGCTTTTCTCCAAGGCGGCACGGTCCTGGAACGTGCTTTTGTTATAGGAAGACTTGAACATCCGGGATACCGCTTCCGCGATGTAGGTATAGCGGGAGCCTTTCTGGACGGTTTCCCGGTAGAAGCATTCCAGCAGTTCGTCCTTGTTGGAATAATTGTCCGGAATCTTGCTGACGGCGGAACGGACCACCTCTTCCGGATCGGCCGAAATAATCAGGGCCTCGTCCAGCTGGAGGGATTCCGGGACCATGCGGACCTCTATCTTCCCCTCCCTAGGACGCTGGTAGACAGTTTTGTAGCCCAGATATGTGAAAACAAGCGTGCCGATGGCCGCATCGGATTTTATCACGAAGTCGCCGTCGGCGTTGGTGACCGTGGCATGATGACGGTCCGGGACCGCCACGTGGACGGCCTCCAGAGAACGCCCGGTATACGCATCCACAACCTTCCCTCTTACCGAATGTACCAGCCGCAGCGTATCTGTCTGGGCAAAAAGGGTCGCCGCACACAGCAGCAGGCCGATGGAGAGTAATATTTTTTTCATTTCTTCTGAATGTAAACTATCTTTGCAACGATAAAAACACGTTGGATATGAATCCTGTCGTCATAGCCTTGTTGATTCCGCTTCTGGGAACCATGCTGGGGTCGGCCTTTGTTTTCTTCATGAAGAAGGAAATGCCGGACCTCCTTCAGAAGATGCTTCTGGGCTTCGCCTCCGGCGTCATGGTAGCCGCCTCCGTCTGGTCCCTCCTCATTCCCGCCATGGAGATGGGCGAAGGGAGCAGCGCCATCGTCCCCGCCACCATCGGCCTGCTGGGCGGTTTCGCCTTCCTGCTCCTGATCGACTATATCACGCCCCACATCCATCCCGCAGGAGGGCCGGAAGGCCCCAAGAGCAAACTTTCCCGCACCACCATGCTGGCCCTTGCCGTCACCATCCATAATTTTCCGGAAGGAATGGCGGTGGGCGTCGCCATCGCCGGTGCCCTTTCTTCCGATTTCAGCATGGCCGGCGCACTGGCTCTGTCCCTCGGCATCGCCATCCAGAACATCCCGGAAGGAGCCATCATCTCCATGCCCCTCCGCGCGGCCGGCAACAGCCGGTTCAAGGCTTTCACCATCGGCAGCCTGAGCGGAATCGTGGAACCCGTGGGCGGCGCACTGGTGCTGCTGCTCGCCTCTTCCGTGACGGGCATCATGCCCTACATGCTCTCCTTCGCGGCAGGCGCCATGCTCTACGTCGTCATCGAGGAATTGATCCCGGAGGCCTCCCAGGGAGAACACTCCAACATCGGAACCATCGGCTTTGCCCTCGGGTTCACCCTCATGATGATCCTGGACGTGGTGATGGGGTAACGGATTTACTGCAAAAATTGTACTAATCAAGCACTTCCCCTTCCTTGGGAAGGTACAGGTCGATCGTGTTGGCGATGGAGAGGATGGTCTGGAAGAAAAGGATGTTGGAATCTTTCAGGGACATCCAGCGCTCATCGGAGCGCTTGCTGCGCAGGAACTTGTCCGTATAGATGGTTCCGTAAGTCCCCACATACACTTCCACGGAGCCGTTCTCCGCTATCCGCATGGCCCGGATGGGAAAAGTCTCCGAGTAGCCTTTGGCGCTGTTGAACACCAGGGCTTTCATGTCCTTCTTCTCCTGCCGGTTGTTGGTGGTGTTCAAAAAGCCGCCCGCCTGGGAGATCTGTTCCCGGATCGCATCGTGAATGGCATTTCCTGCCTCACGGTAACTGTTGGCCAGTCTGTTCAGTTCCTCTTGCATATCATTTCACTGTATTAAGCCTTCGGACGGTAACGGAGCAGCACCAGCTGATCTCCGGGGTACAGGACCGTATCGCCGTTGGGGATGAAACTCTCTTCATTCCGCTTCACAAGCAGCACCAGGCCGTCGCTGGTGACATCCTTGATGGCTTTTCCTGCATGACGCCCTTTCTCTTTGACAGTTTTTTCTACCAGGGATGTTGTCGTGTCCTCGAAAGCCTTGGTCACCACCACTACCTGGTCTCCTGCCTGCATCATCGTATCTCCCTTGGCGATAATGCGCTCCTTCCCTCTCAGGACCAGCGCGACGAGAAGATTCCTGGGCAGGCTCAGATCCTTTACCAGTTTATTGTCCCAGGCACCGCCGGCAACCACTTCGATATAACCGAACTGCATGTCGGTGCCTTCCGAATAATCGTTGAAAGTTTTCATGACATTGGAGTCGGCATCGATCATGTCCAGTTTTTTGGAGACAGTAGGAATAAGGCTGCCCTGGAGCGCGATGGAAATCAGCACCAGGCAGAACACGATATTGAAAAGATCGTTCTCCAGCATCGTGTTGCCCACCGTAGCCATGATGGCGAAAACGATGGAGGCCGCTCCCCTGAGTCCAACAAACGAGATGAGTGTCCGCTGCTTGAAGGGATACTTCCGGAACGGCCCGAGGATGGACCCCACAGCCAGGGGCCGGGCCACCAGCCACATGAAAAAGAAGATAGCCAGGGCCGGCAGGATGGCTTTGTACAGTCTGGCAGGCCACACGAGCAGGCCCAGCAGGAAGAAGATCAGCACCTGCATGAGTCCGGTGAGGCCGTCGAAGAAATTGACCAGGCCCTTTTTATTGGGGATATCGCTGTTGCCAAGGACGATGCCGACGATATAGGTACTGAGATACCCGTTTCCTCCCATCACATCCGGCAAGGCATACGATGCGATGGCCACCGCCAGGATAAAAAGGGAGTCGAATCCCTCTCCTTTGATCTGGACATGCTCGATCGCCCAGCGTGCCACCCAGGCAATCAGGAAACCGAAGCCGAGGCCGAATCCGACCTGCGCGATCAGCATCCAGGCAATGCCGCCGCCTGTGGCCGTTCCTTTCATGATGCTGAGCATGAGGGCCGTAAGCATGTACGAGCAGGGGTCGTTGCTGCCGCTCTCCACCTCCAGCATGGGGGCCGTATTGTTTTTCAGGCCCAGTTTCTTGCCGCGAAGGATGGAAAAGACGGAGGCGGCGTCGGTGGAACTCACGACGGAGCCCATGAGGAAACTCTCAATCCAGTTCCATCCCAGTGCGAAATGGCAGAAAAGACCCGTGAGGCCGGCCGTCAGCAGCACACCCACGGTGGCCAGCAGGGTGGCCTCCCTCAT
Organism: Bacteroidales bacterium; assembly: GCA_017471085.1. Next base: position 48,490 of record JAFUWW010000081.1, read on the forward strand.
GACGGGTTTCACCGCCTCCCAGCGGGTGCCGAACCCGCCATAGAACATGATGAAAATCAGGGCGACGGTACAGGTCTCCTTGGCGAAATCGTAATCCTCGAACTCCAGCGGGAACACGCCGTTGTTGCCGAATACCATGCCCAGTACGATGAAGGCCAGCAAGGTAGGGACTCCGATCCGGGCCGATACATTGTTGAGCCCGACGCACAGGAGGATGACAACCGCGATGAGTATGAGAAACAGGGAGGTCACTGTCTTAGTCGGCGTATTTTATGAATTTGAGGATGCAGAGGACGGCCTCGTCGTCCGTCATGCCGGCGACATTCATCACCAGGTCGTAATTGCGCGCATCGTAGCGGCTTACCCCGGCATAGCGCTTGATATAGATTTCGCGGCTTTCATCCACGGCCTTGATCACCGTGGCAGCCTCTTCGCTGGTGAGATTCTGCTTCTTCATCACCCGGCCGATGCGCTGCCCGAGAGGGGCCTGGATGAAAATGTTCAGGTGGTTGGGATGCTCCTTGAAAACGGAGAACCCGAGACGGCCCGCGATGACGCAGGACCCTTCGGCCGCGATGCTCTTCAGGATTTCCGTCTCCGCCTCAAAAATCTCATCCTGCTTCACGCTGATATTCCAGTCATTGGCCTTCGCCGGGTCAAAACCCACAAAGGAGCCTTTGTTGGGAAGCGGGGCCACTGCCTCCACGAAGTCCGTGAGCCAGTTGCGTTTCTTCGCCTTGATGCGCTCGATCTCGTAGGTGGTGAGATTGAACTTTTTCATCAAGTCTTCGATGAGATTCTTGTCACTGTAGCGAACACCCAGCTGAGCGGCCAGTTTCTGTCCGATGGTGCGTCCTCCGGAGCCCAGCTCCCGGCTGACAGTGATTACAAAGGGTTCTTTCGTATTCATTACAAGCAGATCAATGATTAGTATTCCTGTTATCCGGGACCGCAGTCCCGCTTGTTACAAAGATAGACACTTTTTGCCGAAATTGCACAAAAGTTTGTTATCTTTGGACAATGATACAGATTAATCCTGAATATCTCCGTCCGCGGCTTCTTTCCCGGGAGAACGACTCGAACAAACACGATTACGGACGCCTGCTCATCGTTGCCGGCTGCGCGACGATGCCGGGTGCCGCCATCATGGCCACCGGTGCAGCCCTCAAGTCAGGCTGCGGTCTGGTTATGCTCCATTCATCGGCCAACACGCTTTTGGCTGCCGCCACCCGCTATCCGTCGGCCATGTTCTCGGAGAATCCGGGACCCTACTTCAATAGCGTCCCCGAGCACATGGAACGCTACAAAGCCCTTGCCATCGGCCCGGGACTGGGATGGTCGCCCGGGACGATGAACGCACTGATCGATATCCTCACGGACGCTTGCTCCCGGAAGATTCCCGCCGTCCTCGATGCCGATGCCCTCAATATCCTCTCGGTGATGGCCGAATGGACGGAACTGATCCCCAAAGGCTCCGTCCTCACCCCCCATAAAGGAGAACTGCGGCGGCTCCTCCCCTGCAAGAGCGACGAGGAAAGGGAATCCCAGGCATGGGAACTCTGTGCCGAAACAGGATGCTGCATCGTGATGAAGGGATATCACACCAGGGTCTTCACGCCGGACGGGACATGCCTGGTCAATACGACAGGAAACCCCGGCATGGCCAAAGGAGGAAGCGGCGACGTGCTCACCGGCCTCGTCGGAGGACTGCTGGCAAGAGGCTACAGCGCCATGGATGCGGCAGCGCTCGGAGTATGGATCCACGGGTATGCCGGAGACAGGCTCACGGCCCGCAACACCATGGAGGCCTATAACAGCCACGACCTTGTAGATGAACTGAGCAGCGGCTTCAGCAAGTTATATCAATAAAGCATGAAAATCCTTCACACAGCCGACCTGCATCTTGGGCAGATCCTATATCAGAATTACGACCGGGTGGACGAGCATGCGCACTTTTTCGCCCAGTTGGAGAGGTGGTGCCGGGAGGAGCGCCCCGACGCCCTCCTTGTCAGCGGCGACATCTTCGACATCCAGCAGCCGGGCGCTGCCGTCAAACATTTTTTCAACGATCATTTCGTTTCCCTCGCCCGCCAGAATCCCGGGATGGTCATCATCATCACCGCGGGCAACCACGATTCCGCTTCGCGCATCCAGGCCGACAGTCCCCTCTGGTCCATCGCCGACGCGCACCTGATCGGCCTGCCTCCCTCTGCCGATACCAGCCTGACGAAAACGGGCTGGGAAGACGATTTCATCATCCGCCTCGAAAGCGGCTACGTGATCGCCCTTCCGCATTTCGCCGGAGAAAGGAGCGCACTTATCCAGTCCATCCTCGACAAGGTTGCCGCAGAGAATACCGGGAGAAAGCCCGTCGTCCTCATGGCCCATCTCGCCCTCACAGGCTCGGACGTGACAGGACATGGAGAGATCGGCACCCTGCGCACGTATGAACTCAGCACCATGGGAAGCGGCTGGGATTACCTGGCTCTCGGACATATCCACAAGCCTCAGACGCTGGGGCATCAGGAAGATGCGCTCCAGGAGATGGTCTCCTACCCTTCCGGAGTGGCGCGCTACAGCGGCAGCGCCCTCCATGTCAGTTGCGACGAGACCTATCCCCACACGGTCAGCGTGGTGGAAATACCCTCGCACGGGGCCCGGGTGACTGTCCGCCAGCTCCGGATCGACGAACTCCGGCATTTTTTCATCCTTCCCGAAAAAGGGGCCTTCAAGAGTCAGGACGAAGCCCTGGAAGCGGTCCGATCATTCTGCAGGACGGAGGGCCGGGGCTATTTCCGTTTCCGCCTGGACGCAGGGGTGATGCTGGATTCCAATTTCAACCAGCGGATCTACGAGTTGATCGAGCCCTGCCATGACGAGGTGCGCTACAACCCGAAGCCCCTCTGGGAGGGAAAGTCCGAAGATGCCGCCGAAACAGAGAAACCCGTCTTCGAAGTGGCGGAGCTCCAGCAGATGAGAGACCCGCTGACATTCATCGGGAAGACCTTGGACCAGTACCCGGGCCTTGACATGGACATGCTGCGCGAAGCTTTCGAGGAAGTGCACGCGGAAATCGTACGCATGGAAAACGAGGAGAAGGACGCCGCAGCGAAGAAGGCAGCGAAAAAAGGCAAGAACGAATAGGAGGCCGGACGTATGGAAATCAAGGAACTGCATCTTAGGAATATCGCCTCCATCGAACAGGCGGACATAGACTTCGGAAAGGACCTCGCAGACCCCGTCACCGGCGATCCTGTCCCTGTTTTCCTCATCTCGGGAGATACCGGTGCGGGCAAGTCCGTCATCCTGGACGGCATCTCCATGGCGCTCTACGGCACCACCCCGAGGACGGAATCGGTCCCGAACCAGAAGAACAACAAGTTCAGGGATGGGAGCGGAGAACTCTCCAACACCTACGACATCGAGCAGTACACTCGGATCGGCATTTCCGAAAAGGACGACTGCTACAGCGAGGTGGTCTTCACCGGCAACGACGGGAGGGAGTACCGCTCCCGCCTCACACTGGGCGCCTATCTCGGCAATACCGACAAGGCGACGCAGCGGCGCTATCTGAAACACCGCGCGGCCAGGATGAAGGTCACTGTGGGAAGCGAGGAGTATAGCGGGAATGAGGCGAAACAGGTCATTGAGAAGGCCATCGGCCTGAGTTTCGCGCAGTTCAGCCGGATGGCCATGCTCGCCCAGGGGCAGTTCGCGGCGTTCCTGACGGGCAGCAAGGAGGAGCGCGAAACCATTCTGGAGCAGCTCACGGACACCAGGCACTTCAGCACCTATGGGAATGCCATCGGCAACCTCTTCAAGGCGGCCAAGGAAAGCCTGGCGAACGCCCGGACGGCTTACGATACGGAGAAGCAGCACGCCCTCCCCGAAGAGGAACTCGACTCCCTGAACCGTTCGCTGGAAGAAGCCGAGGGAAAAAAGAAGGAGAACGACGCCCTGGCAGACAGGAACGACAGTCAAATCAAAGCTGTCGAGAAGCTGGACACGGCCAGGGCGAACCTGGCGAATGCATCCGGGAAGGAGAAGATGCTGAAAGAAATCATGGAAGGAGATGACTTCCGGAAAGCGAAAGAGCTCCTCGCCGACTGGGAAGCCACGTCCCGACAAAGGTTCCAGCTCCGGGCGCTCCGTGAACACCGCCGCGAGCAGGAACGGAGTAAAACGGAGCTGCTCCCTGCCCTGCAAGAGCGGTTCACGGCACTCTCGGCCGATCTTCTCTTCCGCCAGCACACACTGGAGGGACGGAAGGCGGCTCTCGGGAAGGAAAAGGAATGGCAGACAGAAAATGCCTCCCGGGACACGCTGTTCCGGAACGCCGAGGCGACGGTCAAAGACCTTGAACAGTTCAAGACGGTTTCCAGAAAACTGTCCGACGCACTCACCCGCCTGAAAGCCGAGATGGGAAAGACCGATGGTATAAGGAAGGATTTTTCCCTGAAGATGGAAGCGTTCAGCCGAGCCGACGATGCCTGCAAAGCCAAACAGGCAGAAATCGACACAAAGGCTGCAGAAAAGAAGACGCTCGAACCCGAGAAGACAAACAGGGAACTGGACGCTCTCACAGAACGGGTCAATGCCCTTACACTGTTGAAGGCATCACTTGGAGAAGTGGAGATGAAGGAGAAGGCCAGGGAATCACTTGTCGCCGAAATCGAAAAGGACGGGAAGACGCTGGAGGGCCTGTCCATCAGGAAAGAATCGGACAAAAAAGCCTACGACGTAGCCGGGAACGCTTTCGAACTGGCTCAAGCCTGTTTCTCTACCATGAGCAGCAGTGTCAATGAAGTACTGGTCAACCTGCGTCATCGTCTGGTGGAAGAGAAGGAAGAATTCTGCCCGCTGTGCGGCCAGCGCATTGAAAGCATCCGGGATGATTTCTCGGACCAGTTGACCGCCCTGGAAAAGAAGCAAAAAGAAACAAAGAAACTTCGCGACGAGGCAAAAGCGACGTTCGAAGCCAGCAACATGGAATGGAGTGCTTTTTCCGGCAGACTCAACGGGAAAAAAGAAGCGCTTATCGCCCAGGACGGCATTCTCACGGAAAGCCGCGCCCAGGTGAAGCGGCAGGCCGCAGAACTGGGACTGGACGCGGACGCAGAACTGACCGCTCAGATAAAAACCGCCCTGCTTTCGCTCTCCGGGGAAGAAGCTTCCCTGAAAGAGAAACAGCAGGCGGCCATCACCCTCCAGCAAGTCATTGATTCGCTGCTGCTCCAGAAAAACGACCTTGACAGGATGGCCGCCTCAGCAAAAAGCCAGATGGATGAGGTCAGGAATGCGCTTGAAAGGAATGCCGGAGAGATCGAGCGGCTGAAGAAGGAATCCGAAGAACTGAATGGCGAGAAGGCCGGCATCATCGAATCCGTCTCTAAGGCCATCGGGAAGGATTACCCCGAATGGCAGGTCGATGCCGACACTGCCATCTCCCAGCTCAGGAAAGACAGCCGGACGTATCTCGAACGCGTGAAAGCCATCGCTGCAGAGGAAGGCCTCATCGGCACGGAAGAAGGGATGCTTGTGACCGTCAGCGGCTTCCGGGAAGGGATCCTGAAAACCTTCCCCGGCTGGACCGGAGCGCCCGCTCCCAAGGCCTGTCACACCGGAAACCTTACCGGTGACTGGAGGAGACTTGGGAACGACGTGAACGCCCTTGCAACCTCCATGGACATCCACGAGAAGAGCATCAAAGAATGTCAGGAATTCCTGGACGGATGGTACAGAAAGACCGGAAGGGATGAGAAGGCGCTGGACGAGATTACTGCGTCCGAGAACAGCCTGGAAAGCAGGAAAACGTTTGTGACGGAGACCGAAGCGGCCTTGCGATCGGCGGCGGACGCCATCACGGAAGCCGTCTGGCTGAAAGAGGAAGCGCTCAAAGCGCTCGGCGTGGCCCAAGAGCAGGACGCGCCACGGAAGGAAGACCTCGGGAAAACGAAAGAGGCGCTGAAACAGACCGGGGAAGAACTGGTCCGGAAGATCGGCGAAATCAACGGGAAACTGGAGCAGGAGCGCTCCAACGCGGAACTCCTCAAGAAAATCGAAGCCCGGAAGAACGAGGCGGAGAAGGTCTATGCCAAATGGAAGCTCCTCAACGACTATTTCGGAGGGACGCGTTTCCGTACCCTGGTCCAGACCTATATCCTCCGTCCCCTGCTGAACAACGCGAACATCTACCTGAGCCGTATTACGGACCGTTACGAGCTGACCTGCAGTGAGGAGAACGAACAGCTCTCCATCTTTGTCAGGGACAAGGACAACCGGAACCAGATCCGCACGGCCACGGTCCTTTCCGGCGGCGAGCGGTTCATGATATCCCTGGCGCTGTCCCTGGCACTCTCCTCCCTGAACCGTCCCGACCTGAACGTGAATATCCTTTTTATCGACGAAGGCTTCGGCACCCTGGACAAGAACAGCCTGGAGTCTGTCATGTACACCCTCGAAAAACTCCAGGAGATAGCCGGAGAGAGCAGACGCCGGGTGGGCATCATCTCTCACCGTGAGGAACTGGACGAGCGCATCCCGGTCCAGATTCACGTGAAGAAGAAAGGCGAAGGGAGAAGCATCGTCGAGTTCAAGCATTGACTTTTTATGAATCACGAAATCACAGCAATCCTATGGTCCCTGTAACTTCTCTTATTCTCATGGCTGTTAATGCCGTCCTGGGCATTGCGGTTCCCGTCGGCCTTGCCTGGTGGCTGGTACGGAAGTATCATGCCAAGCTTTCCACCATTCTCATCGGTGCAGGCACGTTCATTGTCTTTGCCCTCATCCTTGAAAGCCTGGTGCATCAGGTTGTCCTGAAAGGGCCGCATGGGGCCGATATCCTGGGAAACACCCTCTGGTACGCCTTGTATGGCGGCCTTGCCGCCGGCATTTTCGAAGAAACCGGCCGGTTCCTGTCCATGAAGTTCCTCATGAAGAAGGAGCCGGAATCGGCCATCCCGGCCGTTGCCTACGGCGCAGGACATGGCGGAGTGGAGATGCTCCTCATCTTCGGGCTCACCATGGTCTCCAACCTGGTCATTTCCCTGATGATCAATGCAGGCCATGCCGATGTCTTTTCCATGGCGCCCGGCGATGCAGGAGCGCAGGTGCAGGCCCAACTGGAACAGCTGCAGACTACACCTGCCGGCACTTGGCTTATCGGCCTTTGGGAACGCTTTTCTGCCTTGATTCTTCATCTTGGCCTGTCCCTGATTGTCTGGACGGCAGTGAAAAAGGGAGGAAAATGGCTCTGGCTCATCCTCGCCGCCATCCTGCTTCACGCTTTTGTTGATGCAGGGGCTGTTCTGCTGCAGAAATCTGTCGGCATGGCCGCCCTGGAAATCATCGTTACCGCCGAAGCCCTTGCCACAGGTGCCATCGGCTATATGCTTTTCAAGAAATTCTGACTCCGTCCGATTTCCGTCACCGCATTATGGTTACCCTTATCCTCATAGCCGTTACGTGCCTGATAAGCATCCTGTGTTTTACAGGCACTTTGAACGGCAATAGACTGCTTTTCAACGCCTATTCCGTGTGGCACCGGAAAGAATGGTACCGGATGCTGAGCTATGGCCTTGTCCATGGCGGCTGGGGGCACCTGCTGTTCAATATGCTCACGCTCTACTTTTTCGGAAGGGTCGTGGAGCAGTATTTCGCCCTGGCTTTCGGCGGCACCCTGGGTATCGTGCTGTATGTGGTGCTGTATGTCAGCGCCATCGCCGTCTCCAGCGTCTGGGACCTCGTGAAATACAGAGATAACTGGAACTACAATGCCGTGGGAGCCTCCGGAGCCGTATCGGCCATCCTTTTCGCATCGATTCTCTTTGAGCCCAAGATGGGCATCTACATTTACCTGATTCCCATTCCGGTTCCCGGTTACATCTTCGCGCCGCTATATCTGCTGTACTGCTGGTACATGGCCAGGCGCAACATGGACAACATCGGCCACACCGCCCACTTCTGGGGCGCGGTCTACGGCCTCCTGTTCCCGCTTGTCTGCCGCCCCGATATCATCCACCACTTCCTGGCACAACTCGGACTATGACCCGCATCCTGCATACCGGAGGCAGGCTTTTTTCCCTCCTGCTGTTTCTGGCCCTGCTCTCCTGCGGGACACCCCGACATCTTTCCAAGGCCAGTCTTGCCGATTCCGTGTGGACTTTCAGCCAGAGCCATCCCGATGGATTCACGCTCGATATCCGCAGCATGGCCGCACCCGCAGAGGGAATCAGCGTCGCATACGCCGCCACGCAGGACAGTCATGGCAGGCAGGCGCTGGATGCGGTGATAAGCCATGCCACTGCACACGACGGCTTTGTGGGAGGATGGCTGGACTCCTCGGACAGCCTCTATTACTTCGACAGCGTCCGCATTTTCCCGGAAGACTCGCTGGAGGCCGCCGTCAACTTCGGCAAAGCCAACTTCCAGAAGGCCGTTTTCAAACTCTCCACAGGCGAGGAGATTCGTCTGGAGCGAATTCATCCCCGTCAATCCCGACGACTTGACGACTTATGAATGACCGGCTCCCCTGCCCGGCGCTGTTCTGTTCAATACAATTATAAAAACGATCACTAAGAACTCAGACCTCAAAAGACAGAGGAACTTGTACAAACACTTTTTGCGCGAGTTACGCAACAACCGAAAGAAGAAAACAGACCCTTCTCAGAGGAATACAGGAGTATTCATTCGGGCTAA
>JAFUWW010000006.1 GCA_017471085.1 Bacteroidales bacterium
GCCATGGACAAGGCGGCCGAGATGAACATGATCAAGGTGTTCAACATGATTGTGCTGGGCGGCCTGCTCAAGGTACATCCCATCGTGAGCATCGAAAGCGTGCTCAAGGCTCTCCGCAAAACCCTCCCGGAGCGTCACCATCACCTCATTCCCATGAACGAGGAAGCCATCCGCCTGGGCATGGACATTATCAAGGAGCAGTAAGTGGAGGCTAACTAGCTGAAACTAAGCATTTAAAAGGTAGTCCCTGTGTGTCTGCGGGCACACAGGGACTACTGTTAGTAAGCTGATTATCAGCTATATAACCTCTATCAGAAGTTACTCTTCCGGGGCGAACATCGGGTCCCAGGCGGGGAGCAGGATGGGTTTCTGGTTCATCTGGGCCATGACATCGGCCGGGACATACTTTTTCTCCACCACCAGGCGGAACATGTATTCGTTGAACCACTCATCCGTCATGATGATGTTGCCTTTGTAGCCGCTGGCGGCGCCCCAGCTGTTTTCCACCATCCATTTCACGGGTTTGCCGCCCTTCAGGTCGACGGCGATGAGGGTCATGGCGTGGGTGGAGCCGCTGGCATGAGTGAGGATGCGCTCCTTCTTGTCCATCCCGAAGGTGACGCCCATCAGGGAGCCGTAGTCGAAGTTGTTGAGGTCGGCCACGCCCTTCTGGCGGTCCAGGAACTTGTTCACGTCGCAGGAGAAGTACAGGGCGGTGTTGTCCTTGATGGAGGCGACGGCCATCTCCTTGATCTTCTCGATGGGGAGATTCAGGTACACCCAGTTCTGGCCGTCGTACACGTGGCGGTCGTACTCGATTTCATAGACCTTTCCGTACTCGACGGCCGGGTTGTTCATCACCATGATGTAGTTGTTCTCCAGATCCTGGCCGATGAATTCCTGGTAGAAGCCCTTGGGGGTGTAGGTCTTTTCACTCACGAACTCGCCCTTGGAGTTGTAGCGGGCCCAGGTGAACTCGGTGGGAGGCACGCCCAGGCAAAGGGCCAGCATCCGGTACACTTCCTTGAGCATGGACACCTTCATGGCCTGACAATCCCTGGCCTTGGCCTCACGCAGGCGGAGGGCGTCTTCGCGGAGTTTGGTCTTGATCTGGGTGGCCATCTGGGAAGTGCTGTTGGCGGCAAGGGTTTCCGGCATGGCGTCGGAGGGCACCACGCCGTATTTCATCACCAGGTTGGAGACGCCGGTGAACTGGCCTCCGTCGCTGAGCGGGTTGGAGAGCAGCCAGTCTACCTTGCGGTCTTCAATGGGAAGATCTTTTGTGTCGATGATTCCCTGCAGGAACAGATTGGCCTTCTCCAGCTGGTCGTAGAAAAAGAGGTAGTTCTGGGAGAAGGTGAAAGCGCCCAGGTCGTGCTTCTCTATCATTTTTGCACGCAGCACGTTGAGGCCGGTGAACAGCCAGCAGCGGCCGGAGGATTTCTGGTCCGTGCGGCCCTTGGTGACCACCTCGTCGCTGAAGTGTGTGTCAATCATGGCCAGGTTGTCGGCCGATGCCGCCAGCACGTTGATCTGGGTGCTGTTGAGGGCGTTCCGGAGCGCCTTGTCGGCCGCCGTGCCTTCATAGGCAGTGTTCAGTTCCCGGAGCAGGTCGGCCGAGATGCCGCCCTTGGGGTCTCCGGCGGGTTTCTGGGCAAAAACAGACATGGACACAAGCAGCGAGGCTGCCAGAAGAAGGGTCTTTTTCATAAAGCAGGTCGATTTGATTTCCCCAAAGTTACGAAATAAAAAATTAATTCGTACTTTTGTGTACAGGCAAACAGTCTGCTTATGAAAAAAATGCTATCATCGCTGGTTCTTCTGCTGGCAGGACTGACCCTCCTGACGGCTCAGAACATCACTTCCGGCAGCAAATGGTTCGACGGCCACGTGCTGTATACGGCTTCCGTAAAAGGGAACCTGGTAATCATGGACGGCATTTCCGGCGCCGGTGAACCCTGGACCTTTGTCCTGGAAAAAACCTATCTTGACGGAGAATACACCCTGCACGACGACACCCCTGCCGATTTCCTGGAAGAATACAACCTGGACTATGGCCTCCCCGTCAACTACATCCGCAGCGACGGCATGAAGTTCCTGGCCTTCTACGACGATTCCGGCTACTTGATGCAGACCATGACCATGACTCCGGACACCTTGGAAGACTGTCTGGGCCAGCAGGATTTCGCCTACGACCAGCCGGTAAACGAAATGCTGGACGCCTTTCTGTTCAACGTCTCCTATCTGCGCTTTTTCGAGCGGGAAGACCTCCTGTACATGAAAGAAAGGCTGGAATCCATTGAAAAACCGGACATCATCGCCTCCTTCAACACCTCCCTCGTGAATTCCTGGCTGCGCTTCATGGACACGGAGGAAGACGACCGCCCCGTGTATCTTGTGAGCACGGCGGGGGAGTTTTTCGACGCGCTGGGCAACGACCGCATCGTAGAACTGGCCGAAGGCTTCTCCCTGAACCTTACCCCTTATCTGAGGGACAGGAGCTTCTGCACGCAGCACGGAATCACCTGCGTCCCGGAAGGCGAAGCCTATGCCGCCAAAGGCCTGGTTGCAGAAGAAGTCTATGACGGCCCGCAGCTGGTGCTCAACGGCTTCAGCGGCCTCATCATCCGGGGTCAGAGACACAACGAACTCATCGCCGAGCCCCGCTACGCCTTCGTGGTCAAATTCCTCGACTGCGAGTTCTCGACCATCAAGAACCTGACCCTGGGACACACGGAAGATGGCCGGTGCGAAGGCGGCGTCATCGGCCTGGAACAGACCCTGGGCATCAATATCCTCGACTGCGACCTGTATGGCTGCGGCACGTACGGCATTGAGATGAACAACTGCAACGGCGTTTTTGTGGAGCGGACGGTCATCCGCGACTGCTCCTACGGCGCCCTGCTGATGGACGATGCCCACAGCGTCACTTTCGAGACCTGCGATTTCGTGCGGAACCGGGAATACGGCATCGTGGAAGTGCACGAAAACTGCGAGTTCGTCCTCTTCAACAACTGCCGGTTCGCCCAGAACAGGGGCTTCCTGTTCTCCAGCGGGATGACCATCGGCGTCCACTATTCCGAAATCCATCACCTGGGAGACCTCGGAGACGATTTCGGCGTCAGCTATGTGGAGACCCGATTCTTTGACGATGACGAGTTCCTCTCCAGCCGCGGCATCGGCCCGGACAGGGGAGAACTGGTTCCCATGGAAATAGCTTCAGAATTACCAATCCAATAATATTATGGCTTACACAGAAACAACCCGGACCAGCTATGGAAAACGCCTCGGGAACTCCCTGGGCGGCATTGTAACCGGTCTCCTGCTCTTCGTCGTGGGTACCGTCCTCATCTGGTATAACGAAGGCCGCGCCGTCAAGACGGACAAACTCCTGAAAGAAGCGCAGGGCCAGGTAGTGGAAATGCCCGACATCTCCACCGCAGACCCGTCCTTCGAAGGCAAGCTCATCCACGCGACAGGCCTTGCGACCACCACGGATTCCCTGTCGGATTCCCAGTTCAAGGTAGGCGCCAGGGCCATCGCCCTCCGTCGCGCGGTCGAGTACTATCAGTGGGTGGAGAGTTCCGAATCCACCAGCAAAGACAAGTTCGGCGGTGCGGAAGAAACCACTACCACCTACACGTACGACCTGCAGTGGGTCAGTTCTCCCATCTCTTCCAAGGAGTTCCACGACCCCGACTACCGCAATGAGAACACCGTGAAGCAGCAGGTGGAGGCATACACCAAATATGCCCAGAACGTCCGCTTCGGTGCCTATCGGCTCAATTCCGACCAGATCCGCTCCATGAGCGGCTCCGTTCCGGTAGAGGTGGACGACAGCACCCACACCAATGTGATCTACATCGGCGAAGACCCGTCCAGGCCCGACGTGGGCGATGTCCGGATCACCTTCACCAAGGTGATGCCCGGCGAGGTGAGCATCGTGGCCGCCGTCTCCGGCGACACGTTCGCTCCCTACCAGGCCAAGTCCGGAAAAACCTTCTCGGCCCTCAGGATGGGCAATGTGCCGCAGGAGCAGATCTTCGAGAGCGAACATGCAACCAACAAGATGATCCTCTGGCTGCTCCGCATCGTGGGCTTCTTCCTGATTCTGGCCGGTCTGCGCAACATCTTCAGCATCCTGGAGACCCTCCTGAAGGTGATTCCGTTCCTGTCCCGTATCGTGGGCTGGGGCATCAGCGTGGTCTGCGGTGTCGTAGCCTTCGCCTGGACCCTGGTGGTGGCGGCCCTGGCCTGGATTGCCTATCGGCCCGTCGTCGCCATCGTCCTGCTGGTGATTGCGGCGGCGGTCATCTGGTACTTCTCCACGCACGGCAAGAAGAACGCGCCCGAACCGCCGGCAACGCCCCAGGCTCCCGCCGGAGCCTGACGGTTTTGGGAGACGTACGACATGAATTCATGGGAGAGGTCCGCCACCTGAAATGGCACCTCTCCCATTTTTCCGCCCTGTGTGGCACTATTTGTGCGGAAAAAGGTGTACTTTTACCGAATATGAGAAAATTACTGACGACAGGGGCGCTTATCCTGGCCATCACGGCCGCAGCCCAGACCCCGGCACAGAAATACGCAGAAAGACAGGCCGTCTCCGGACCGCTGAAAGGCGCCGTCTGGGGCTTCCAGGCCAAAGATGCGGCGGGAAACATCCTGGCGGAGTACAATCCCGGCCAGCGGATGGTCCCGGCTTCCAACATGAAACTCATCACCACGGGAACCGCCCTCCATGCCTTCGGCGGCGACTACCGCTATCAGACGGAACTCGGCTACACCGGCAACATCCGGGCCGACGGTACCCTGGAAGGGGATGTCTACATTGTCGGCGGCGGAGACCCCACCCTGGGAGCGAAAGATTCCATCGCCCTGAAGCCCGACGCCCTGTTCTGGAAGTGGAAGAGCTTGCTCAAGGAAGCCGGCATTTCCCGGATCGACGGCCGCATCATCGGCGACGGAAGGGCCTACGAAGGCAATCTGGAGCAGCAGTCGTGGTCGTATGACGATACCGGAACCTATTACGGCACAGGCGGCAACGCCCTCTGCTTCTATGGCAATGCCATCGACCTGCAAGTGAAGGCCGCCGGGGAGGGAAATCCCGTGAAAGCCATGCAGGCCTACCCGGAAACACCCTGGATGCACTTCACCAATTACGGATTCACCGGTCCCTCGGGCACGGGCAACAGCCTGTATCTGTACACCACGGACCTGGCCCCCTACTCCGAACTTCGGGGGTCTTTCGCCGCGGACCGCCCTGCCAAGACGGAGCACTTCGCCAACAAATTCGGCGCCCTCACCTGCGCCTATTATTTCTGGAAAAACCTCCGCGCAACGGGCTGGGAAGTAACCGGAGGCTATGCCGATACAGACCGCAGCGGCTACATCCGCGACGGGGAGAGTTTCGTGGCGCAGGAGCCCGCCGGAACGCCGGAAATCATCGGCCGCACCGAATCGCCCTCCCTGCGGCAGATCGCCCGTGAAACCAATGTCCGCAGCGACAACTTCTATGCGGAGATGATGCTCAGGTCGATGGGAGAAGCCGCCTCTGCCCAGGCTGTCTACGACAGCTGCTATGTGGCTGAGGCCGAGGTGCTGAGGGGGCTGGGAATGGATCCGGAAGCCGTCCTCGTCAAAGACGGCAGCGGATTGTCCCGGCAGAACCAGGTGTCGCCGGAATGGATGGTTTCCTATCTGCAGGCCCTGCAGGAGAGCCCTGCCTTCGAGGACTTCCTTTCTTCGCTGCCCACACCGGGCGAAGGCACGCTGACCGGCATGCTGGGCAACGTGCAGAACCGGGACCGCATCCGCATGAAGAGCGGTTCCATGGAAGGCGTCCTGTGCTATTCCGGCTATATCCTGGACGAGGCGGGAAAACCCTCCGTCACCTTCTCCATCCTCACCAACAACGCCCTTTCCACCCAGGCGCAGGTGCGTACGGTGCTGTCCCGCCTGATTGCGCTGCTGATGGAATAGGATTTTTTACTATCTTTGTAGGTTAATATGAAAAAATGGATTCTCATCGGTCTGGCTGCGCTCACGGTCCTGTCCTGTAAGATGGTGGACCACCTGGGCGACACCGCCACGGAACTCTTCCGCGGCGAGGTCGTTGCGCGCGTAGGCGATCACCGCCTCCACCGGACGGAGCTGGAGAGCTACATCCCCGCGGGCGTATCGTCCGAAGACAGCGCCGGCCTGGCCCGCCAGTACATCCGCGCCTGGGCGGAAGACCTGCTGCTGCTGGACATGGCCGACGAGCAGCTTTCCAAGGAAGAGAAGGATGTCACCCAGGAGCTGGAGTCGTACCGCCGCGCCCTCCTGAAATACCGCTACGAGCAGCTGTACATCAACCAGCGGCTGGACACCCTGGTCACCGATGAGGAAATCGATGCCTACTACAAGGCCAATCCGGACAAGTTCGTGCTGGAGCGCCCCGTCGTGAAGGCCCGTTACATGATTATCCCGGCCGATTCGCACAGCCTCCGCAACCTGCGCCGCAAGATGTCCTCGGACGATTCGGCTGAAGTGATGGAAGCCGAAAACCTGGCCCTCACCGCCACCATCAAGTACGCCGACCAGTCCGACACCTGGATGGACGCCATCACCCTCGCCCAGGAGCTTGGCACCGATTACCGCTCCCTCGTGGGCGCCATCAAGAACCAGTTTGCAGAGATTCCGGACGAATCCGGGAACCTCCGCATCGCCTATATAGCGGACATCGTCCAGGCAGGAAAAACCGCTCCGCTGGAGTATTGTTCGGAGCGTATCCGGGACATCATCCTGAATACGCGCAAGCACAATCTCACCCTCGGCCTGGAGCAGGACCTGCTGGAAGATGCCACCAGAAACAACAAATTTGTAATTTACTAGAACATGAAACGTATTTTCACCCTGGCGGCCGCGCTGACGGCCTGCCTCTCCCTGGGAGCCCAGAAATATTCCGGCGGCCTCATCGACAAGACCGTGGCCACGGTGGGCGGGGAGGTCATCCTGCTGTCAGACATTGAGGCCGAGGTGAAGCAGCTCCGCGCCAGCGGACAGGGAAGCGACCGGGACATGCGCTGCGAGGTTCTGGAGAGCATGCTGGACGCCAAGATTTTCCTGATGCAGGCCCGCCTGGACTCCCTCACCGTCAACAACGAGATGGTGGACGGAAACCTGAACCAGCGGATCGACTATCTCCGCACCCAGCTGGGCGGTGACGAGGAATTGGAAAAATACTTTGGCAAACCTCTTTACAAACTCCGTCAGGAGTGGAGGAAAATGCTTGAGGAACAAAGCCTTACGGAGCAGGAACGCTACGAGGTGGCCGGGAACATCGCCGAAGTCACCCCGTACGACGTAAAGCAGTACATCGACCATACCGACCCGGAAGACCTTCCCGTCGTCCCGGTGAAATACCAGCTGAGCCAGATCTGCATCTATCCCGACCGCGAAGCCGCCAACCTGGCGGTGAAGGAGAAACTGCTCTCGCTGCGGGAACGCATCATCGCCGGGGAAAAGTTCGCCACCCTGGCCCGCATCTACTCCGAAGACCCGGGCAGCGCCCGCCGCGGCGGTGAACTGGGCATGGCCTCCAAGTCCATCTTCTGGCCCGCCTTCTCGGATGCGGCCATGGCCCTGAGGCCCGGCACCATCTCCCAGATCGTGGAGACCCCGGACGGATTCCACATCATCGAAGTCATCGAAAAGCGGGGCGACATGTTCAACGCCCGCCACATCCTGCTCAAACCGCAGTACACGGTTGAGGACCAGGAAAAAGCGTTCGGCCGCCTGGACAGTCTCCGCACCAAGATCCTGGACAATGAGATTTCCTTTGAACTGGCCGCCCGCTTCTATTCGGAAGACATGGCCTCCCGCACCAACGGAGGGCAGATGGCCGACCCTGCCACCGGTTCTTCCTACTACGAAATCGACCAGCTGAAACCGGCCGATTACAATGCCATCAAGGACCTCCAGGTGGGCGAGATTTCCGCACCGGTGGAGTCCCTGGACAATGAGGGCTACCAGCAGGGCCGTTCCGGCAACCTGGTGTACAAGATCCTCCGTGTAGACAAGATCCTCCCCGCCCATACGGCCACCTTCGAGAACGACTACACCCAGATTCTGCAGAACGTACAGTACAAGAAGCAGCAGGAAGCCGTCGATGCCTTCCTGAGCGAAAAGATCAAGGATACCTACATCCTGATAGACCCGCTGTTCGCCGAGTGTGAATTCTCCCGCGAGGAGTGGAACAAACGGAAATAGTGCGCTGGAATACTGTTCATAAGGGGTTTGCCTTGCTGCTCGCGCTGGCGGCGGCGTTTTCCGTGAGCGCCCAGGAGCAGCAGGATGACAGGGTCTGGCTGCTGAGCGCCAAGACGGCCCAGCTGCTGCAGATCGACGGGACCGACTACCGCAAGGTGGTGGGGCCCGCCCGTTTCCTGCACAACAACACCTACCTCATCTGCGACACGGCCCTGTGGAACGTGAACACCAACATCATCGACGCGGTGGGCCATGTCCGTATCATCCAGGACCAGACCACCCTGTCCAGCTCCTCGCTCCAGTATGTGTCGGACGAGAACATCGCCAAGTTCAGGGGCGACCTGGTCCAGTTGCAGGACAAGGACGGAAACACCCTCCGGACCCGCTATCTGGACTACAACACCAAAGACTCCGTGGCCGTTTTCCAGAGCGGCGGCGCCATGCGTGACAAAGACGGCCAGATCATGGAAAGCCGCTACGGCATCTACGACGCCAAGGCCCACCTGTTCGTATTCAACGACCAGGTGAACATGTACATGGACACCACCTTCATCAAGACGTCCCGCATGGAGTACAGGAGCGACCTCTCCACCGCCTATTTCGGCTACGGAACCGACATGTGGCAGGACGACAACATGCTCTCCGCCGACGACGGGTGGTACGACAGGAGCCGCGAACTGTTCTTCTTCCGGAGAAAAGTCCACCTGCTCACCAAGGACCAGGAAGTCTGGGCCGATTCCATGTACTACTACCGCGCCCTCAACGACATCGACATGCTGGGCAACGCGGAGCTGATGGACACCACCCGCAACGTATACGCCCTGGCCGGAAAATTCCACTACCGGGACTCCCTGTCGGAGATCCGCATGCTGGACGACCCCGCCATCATGTCCATCCTGGACGACGAGGGCCAGGTGGATACGCTCTATATCGGGGCCGACCAGTTCCTGATGCGTACCTACAAGATGTGCGATATTCCCGAGGCCTGGAAAAAAGATGCCGAAAAACGCCTGAAGGACATCGGCGGAGACCCGATCAACGAATACCGCAGGAAAGCGGCCGAGGAAGCCGCGAAAAAGGCGGAAGAAGCGGCCAAGAACGACCCCAACCGCCCTCCGGAGCCCAAGGCCGCCCCCAAGGCAGCAGCTGCGCCGGAGCCTGAAAAACAGGGGCCGCCTCCCGTCTCCCCGCCGGACACTACGGCCAGGCCGGCGCCCCCGGACAGCTTGATGAGAGCACTCCCGGACAGCCTGAAAGCCCCGGCCGACAGCTTGCAGGCACCGCCGGAGGGCATCTTGCCGGCCCCGGCCGATACGGCCGTCACCCCTCCGCCGGACACTACCAAGATTAACTTCCTGTGGGGAGCCAAGACCGTCCGCATGTTCCGCCGCAACATGCAGATGGCCTGTGATTCGCTGGCCTACTCCGACCTGGACTCGCTGGCCAGGCTCTATTTCGACCCTGTCTTTTACAACGAAGGCAACAAACAGTATTCGGCCGACAGCATCTACATGGCCATCAAAAACCGGGATATCGACAAGGCCCACCTGCTGAACAATGCCTTCATCACCATCGAAGAAGCCCCCGGCGCCTACGACCAGATCCGGAGCGTGGAAATGGTGGCCTACTTCGACAAGGACCGCAATCTGACCCGGTTCGACGCCCTGGGCGGGGCATCGTCCCTGTTCTATCTCACCGAACAGAATGTCCTGGCCACCGTGAACAAGGTGGAATCCAAGATGATATATGCCACGTTCACCAAAGGGGAAATCGACCATATTTATTATTACGACAACCCCAAGAACGACGGCTACCCCACCGTGCAGCTGCCGCAGGAAGAAAAGACCCTGAAAGGCTTCCGCTGGGAGCCGGAACGGAGGCCCAAGTCGCCCGAAGATGTCACCAGCCTGAAGCCCCGGAAGAGTGAAAGGATTGATTATCTGAACCATTCGCATGTCAAGTTCGACCAGACCGAAATCTATTTCCCCGGCTATGTGGACAAACTGTACCGCGACATTACTGTAAGGGACTCCCTGGCCGTCGTGCGCGAACAACAGCGCAAGGCGGCGGCCGATTCCCTGGAAAGGATGACGAAGGAGACCGACGCCCTGGTGGATTCGCTGATGAACCTGTCGGTCCCGGACAGCCTGGCCGTTTCCCCGAAGGACAGCCTGGCCGCCACCGCGCTCCGCGACAGCCTGGGCACTGCCAGTCCTGCCGTCCCGGCCGATTCCCTCACCGTAACATCACCCTCCGTTCAGGAAACTCCGCTCTCACCCAAGGAACAGAGAGCCCTGGAGAAAGCCCGCAGAGAAGAGGAAAGAGCCCGGATAAAGGCGGAGAAACAGGCCGCCAGAGAAGCCAAATGGGCCGAAGAAGACCGCAAATACGAACTGCGCCAGGCCGAAAAGGCCAGGAAGAAACTGGAGAAGGAGCGGAAACGGAAGCTGAAACAGCTCCAGCGGCTGGAAAGGAAAGCGCAGAAAGAACGGAAACTGCTGGAAAAATACCTGGAAAAGGAGCGGAAGAAAGAAGCTGCCCGGCAGGAAAAGGAAAGGCTGAAAATGCTGGAGGAACTGAAAAAGCAGTCCCCTCCGGCCGATGGTACACAGACAGATCAGGAAACCTAAAATATGAAAAAGACAGTATTGGTATCCGGCGGTGCCGGATTTATCGGAAGCCACGTAACGGTGGAATTGCTGGAAGCCGGCTATGACGTAGTCGTGGCCGACAATTTCTCCAACTGCGACCTCACCTGCTTCGAAGGGGTGAAAAAGATTACGGGAAAAGAAGACCTTCCCCTGGAAAAGGTGGACTTCTGCAGCGAAGCCCAGACGCAGGCCCTCTTCCGGAAATACCGGATCGATGCCGTCATCCACTTCGCCGCGTTCAAGGCCGTAGGTGAATCGGTCGCCAAGCCGGTCATGTACTACAAGAACAACCTGCAGAGTTTCCTGAACGTGCTGGAAGCCGCTCAGCAGCAAGGCGGGTGCAAGGTGCTGTTCTCCTCTTCCGCCACCGTGTACGGCGAGCCGGACCAGGTGCCTGTAACCGAACAGACGCCCAGAAAGCCCGCCACATCGCCCTACGGCAATACCAAGCAGATGTGCGAAGACATTCTTCAGGACACGGTTAAAGCCTCTGGCGGAGCCATCCAGGGCATCCTGCTGCGGTACTTCAACCCCATCGGCGCACATCCCAGCGCCCTTATCGGCGAACTGCCGCGCGGCGTGCCCAACAACCTGGTGCCCTTCATCACCCAGACTGCCATCGGAAAGAGAGCGTGCCTGAGCATCTTCGGCAACGATTATCCCACCCCGGACGGCACCTGCCTGAGGGACTATATCGACATTGTAGACCTGGCCAAGGCCCACGTGTTCGCCGTCACCCGCATGATGAAGGGGAAGATGAAGCAGGACTGCGAGATCTTCAACATCGGCACCGGCCGTCCGGTAAGCGTGCTGGAGCTGGTGAACGCCTTTGAAAAAGTGAACGGCGTGAAACTCAATTACAAGTTCGCCCCCCGCCGGGCCGGCGACGTCACCGCCATCTGGGCCGATCCCACCCTGGCCAACACCGAAATGGGCTGGAAAGCCACCCGCACCGTGGAAGAGACCCTGAAAGCCGCATGGGCCTGGGAAAAACATCTTGCCGGCAAGGAATAAAACCGCTTCTGCCATGAAAAAAATATCCTCTCTGCTTATCTGCAGCCTCATCTGCGCACTTTCCTATGCGCAGGAACCCGTGACTTTCACCGCCCAGCAGGATCACCAGAACATGCTGGACCAACTGGGCATCAAATCGATCCGGCGCGGTTTCGACTCGGACAAGAACAGCCCGTACGCCGCCAACTACGACGAGAGCAAGGCCAACCCCTACCCCGTGCTTCCGGAGATTCTCAAGACAAAAGCCGGCAAGATAGTAACCACCGCCCGGCAGTGGTGGGATGTCCGCAGGCCGGAAATCGTGGAAGATTTCGAACGGGAGGTCTACGGCCGCGTTCCGGAGCATGTTCCCGGCGTAACCTGGACTGTAGAAGCGGAAGAAATTGAATTCGTGGGCATGATCCGGGCGAAGGCGAAACAGCTCAGGGGCCATGTCGATAACTCCGGCTGCCCCTCCATCAACGTCGACATCAAGATGGTTGTGGTGACGCCTGCCGACGCCAAAGGACCGGTTCCGCTGCTGATGATGTTCGGCGGCGCAGAAATGCCGAACCCCGTCAAGCCCTACGGAGACGACATGGACGCCATCAACAAAGTGATCCGCCGGATGCTGGAGAATGATCCCGAGACGGCCGAACTTATGAAGAAGTATCCTGCCTGGCAGCCTTTCGAACCCGCCAATCCCTTTGCTGCGTTCATGCGCATGTCACAGCTTGCCCCCGGCCAGGATCCGCCGGCGAACCAGCAGCTTCTCGCCGCCGGCTGGGGCTATGCGATGATCGACCCCGCCAGCATCCAGGCCGACAACGGAGCAGGCCTCACCCGGGGCATCATCGGCCTGGTGAACAAAGGACAGCCGAGAAAGCCGGATGACTGGGGCTCCCTCCGGGCCTGGGCCTGGGGTGCCGCCCGCGGTCTTGACTATCTTGAAACCGACCCGGACGTGGATGCGGCACATGTCGGCATCGAGGGCGTTTCCCGCTACGGAAAAGCCGCTCTCGTTACGCTGGCTTTCGAACAGCGCTTCTACATGGGCCTCATCGGATCTTCCGGAAAGGGCGGAGCTGCCCTGCACCGCCGCATTTTCGGCGAGGGAATGGAAAACCTGGCCAATTCAGGAGAATATCACTGGATGGCCGGCAACTATATTAAATACTGCGCCATTGAGTCCAAGACTGGTCCCTGGAATGCCGATATGCTGCCTGTGGATTCCCACGAACTCATCGCGCTCTGCGCTCCCCGCCTCGTTTTCATCAGCTACGGCATCCCCGAGCAGGGCGACGACCTTTGGCTGGACCAATACGGCAGCTGGCAGGCCACCGTTGCCGCCGGCGAAGTGTTCAAGCTGCTGGGAGTCAAAGACCTGGGCATTTCCAACGACTACCGGAGCGAGCCCATGCCGCCGGTCCTCACCGGCCTGCTGGACGGTGAACTGGCCTGGCGCCAGCACGACGGTGGCCACACCGACTTCCCGAACATGAAGTATTTCATCCAGTGGGCCAGCGGCAAAATGAACTGGCAGAAATAACCGTGAAATAGAAGTAATTCAATAACTGATTAATAATCATCCGATTCCATTTCACGGCACAGTTACGGCTTCAGAGAAAGCCAGGCACGGAAGGCGGCGCGGTAACTGTCGCCCACCGGAAGGCTGAATCCTTCTTCCAGGACGATGGTGGAGGGGGTGGCCTCCCGGATCCGTGCCAGGGGAACGATATAGGACCGGTGGACCCGCATGAAGCGGTCTGCCGGCAATTGTTCTGTCAGGCGCTTGAGGCTGTAGAGCACCACCAGCGGTGCCTCCCGGCCGTCCAGGTAAATCTTGATATATTCGCTCATCCCTTCCACATAGCGGATCTCGTCCGGATTCACGGTAACGGTCTTGTAGTCGGTCTTGAAATAGAGCATCGCCGGTGCGCTCTGCAGCGCTGCGGCCTTGCGGCGGGTTTCCACAATCTCCTGCACTTTGTCAGCCTGTTCCTGGAATTCCACCAGGCTGAAGGGCTTTACCAGATAGCCCAGAGCATTCACCCGGAAGCCTTCCAGGGCATATTCGGCATAGGCGGTGGTGAAAACGATGAGCGGAGGCTGCTCCAGCGAACGCACGAATTCCAGCCCCGAAACGTCCGGCATGTTGATATCGACAAAAAGGACATCGGCGGCGCTCACCCACTGAATGGCCTGGCGGGCCGATGTACAGGAAGCGAGCACCTCCATATACGGTACCTTGGCCGCATACAGTTCCAACTGGCGGAGGGCCAGGGGTTCATCGTCCAGCAGAAGGGCTTTGATCATACGGCAGCCTCCCTTTCCGGCAGGATGAGCAGGACTGCATACCGTTCCGGCTGTTCATCAATGTCCAACGTATAGGCATCGGCATACAGCAGATTGAGCCTGTTGCGGATGTTGTCCAGGCCCAGCCCGTGCCGGCCGTCCTCCTTTTCCGGATGCCGGCTGTTGACGCACTTGAAGACAATCTGACGCTCCCTGACTTCCACGGAAACATCTACGAAAGAGGGCGCCTCATAGCTGATTCCATGCTTGAAGGCGTTTTCCACGAAGGACGCCATCAGCAGTGGAGGCACTTCAGCCCCGTCGGAAACTCCTGTCTGTGAAAGAGTTATCCGCACCGATTCAGGATACCGCAGCCGCATGAGCGAGACATAGTGTCCCAAAAAATCCAGTTCCCGCTGCAGGGGAATCGTGGGGGCGCTTCCGTCGTACAGGACAATCCGCATAAGCTTGGAAAACTCCTCGATGCTTTCCTTTGCCTTTTCCGGGTCGATATCCACCAGCGCATGGATGTTGTTGAGGGTGTTCATGAAAAAATGCGGATTGATCTGGAAACGAAGCGTTTCCAGCCGCTGGTTCAGGGTCTCCGCCTTCAGCTCCTGCATCTTCCGCTCGTTGCGGAGCATGTTGAAAAAAGACTTGACGCCCACATTCACACCCATTACCAGCACGGCGATCACCCCCTTCATGATTTCCGGGTTCAACGGCATCCGGCGGCCGGGAGGCGGCGGCACATCCCGCTCCGGGAAAGCACCCATCGGCGGCCCGGCCTGAGGACCTGGCGACGTCCGGTCTGCCAGTACCAGATACAGGATAAACAAAGCCAGCAAGCCCACTGAGACAAGCAGATACGGGAGTGTCTTCTTTTTCTGAAGGAAAGGAATGGCCAGGGTGTCGTGGCCGACAAACAGCAGCAGGAAAGGGAGGATGGAAAGCCAGACACGGAACAAATCGTTCCAGAAAAAGGGCATGCCGTGGGACGACAGCCGCGGAATCAGGATTGCCGCTGAGACCAGGACGAAAACCAGGACCCATGCGGCGGCATAAAACCTTTTTTCTTGTTTAGTCAAATTATCCATCTGCTGCAAAAGTACACATTTTTCCAGTACATGCCGCGGGATTCGCTGAAGAAAAACAAGGATTCGCTGAATATATTCCGTTCCGGCCGGCATTTTGATTTACTTTGAACGCAGAAAAAGTTATGTGTATTAAAATCTATCGGTTATGAAGAAGTTCATGTTTATTCTCCTGCCCATGGCGATAGCATGCGCAGGATGCCAGAAAGAAACCATCTGGGGCTCCGTCACAGACCCCTGGGGCAACAGCAGCAGCAACGAACAGGCCCTGACCTATACGGCGGGCGAAAACAACACGGTGGACATCTCCGCGGCCGAGGACGAAGAAGACCTGATCGGCAACACCACCTTTGACCGTACCATCGCCATCGTGTTCTCCGCTTCGGGTGCCACCGTCTCCGGGGACGCCAACGGCATTGTGACCGTGAGCGGGAACAAAGTCACGGCCGACAACACCTCCACCAAGGAAAAGGTTATGTACAAACTCAGCGGAACGGCCGCTGACGGTTATTTCAAAGTATACTCCAAGAACAAGCAGGCCATCGTCCTGGACGGCGTTTCCCTCACCAATCCGTCCGGCGCCGCTATCAACAACCAGGGAAAGAAACGCTGCTTTGTAGTGGTAAACGGCAAGAATTCAGTGACAGACGGCAGTTCATACACCTCAACGCCCGTCGATGAGGACGAAAAGGCCGCCTTCTTCTCCGAGGGCCAGCTTATCTTCAGCGGTGAAGGCTCCCTCACCGTCACCGCCAAGGGCAAGGCCGGCATCACCTCCGACGACTATATCCGCTTCGTGGCCTCCCCTTCCGTCACGGTTTCCTCCACCGCAGGCCATGGCATCCGCGGCAAAGACGCCGTGGTAGTCTCCGGCGGCATGCTGGACGTCACCGTTTCGGCCGCCATGAAAAAGGGCATGACCTCCGATTCCCTGGTGGTCTTCAACGGCGGTGTCACTACCATCAAAGTATCCGGCGGCACGGCCTACGACGACGATGACCAGGAATACAAAGCCTCCGCCGGCGTAAAGGCCGACCAGCTCTTTGTGATGAACGAAGGCAGCCTGACCGTATCCAATTCCGGCCAGGGCGGCAAGGGCATCAGCGGCGACGGCAAGGGCTATTTCCAGGGCGGCAGCGTAAAAGTGGAAGTGACCGGCAGCAACTACGGCCAGTCCTCCTCCGGCATGGGCCACGGCGGATGGGGAGGCGGAAGTTCCTCATCCAGCGACAGTTCCAAGAGTTCCAAGGGCATCAAGTTCGACGGCAACCTGTACATCACGGCCGGCGAGATTGTCTCCACGGCATCCAACCATGAAGCCATCGAGAGCAAGGGGGTCCTGGAAATCAGCGGCGGAACCGTTTACGCCCAGTCCAAGGACGACGCCATCAACGCGGCCGGCGACATGGCCATCACGGGCGGCACCGTCTGCGCCTATTCCACCGGCAACGACGGACTGGACGCCAACGGCAACCTTTACCTGGAAGGCGGGCTCGTCTATGCCATCGGCAGCGGCGGAGCGGAAGTGGCCATCGACGCCAACACCGAAGGCGGAAAGAAACTGTACCTGAACGGCGGCACCATCGTAGCCATCGGCGGTCTGGAAAACGGTTCCGTGCTCTCGCAGGCCTGCTACAGTTCATCGGCCTGGACCAAGAACACCTGGTATTCCCTCACCGTGGGTTCCAAGACGGTCGCCTTCAAGACTCCTTCCAGCGCCGGAAGCGGCCTGGTGGTCTCCGGCTCCTCCGACCCGTCTGTCAAGAGCGGCGTCACGGTCAGCGGCGGCACCACCCTGTCCGGCGGCCTGCTCAATGCCGACGGCAGCATCTCCGGCGGTTCCTCCGTGAGCCTGTCGGCCTACAGCGGCGGCCAGGGTGGCAACCAGGGAGGTCCGGGCGGTGGAAACCAGGGCGGACGAGGAAGATAGACTGTGTTCAACCTGCAAAATAATTGTTATGAAAAAAATAGGAATGCTGATGCTTCTTGCCCTGCTGCTCTCGCCGGCGGCAGGGGCACAGGAGCAGACCCAGAAACTCAACAAGAAGAACCTGGTCGTCAAGGAATGGAACACCGATCCGAAAGGCGGAAACAAAGTCCTGGACCATGTGACCACCTACAATGCCGACGGGCAGAAAATCGAGGAAATCGAGTACGGTTCGTCGGGCCAGAAATGGCGCAAGCGCTTCGAATACGGGACGGGCGGGAAAGTGGCCAAGGAATATGTCTACGACGAGCACAACCGCCTGCAGACTTACAAGACGTTCGAGTATAACGAGTTCGCCAAAAAGAAGGTCCAATACACCTATAACGCAAAAGGAAAACTCCTCTCTGTCAAACATTTCGAATATATAGCGCAAGATGCCGGAGACTGATCACATATCGTTTGCGGAACCGCTGGCCCCGCTCGCTCCCATCGGCCTGGAAGAGATGGATTCCATCAAACTGATGAACCGCATCGACTCCAAGTACCTGACCAACGAAGCCACGCTTGTCGGGGTATTGGCCGATGCCGCCGCGGCGGGCTACCGGGTCCTGACTACGGAGGGCGAACGGCTGGCTCCCTATGACTCCATCTACTACGACACGGCAGGGCTGAAGATGTTCTACGACCATCACAACCGGCGGCTGGTGCGGCAGAAGGTGCGTACGCGTTCGTATGTGAACTCTGCCCTGGCCTTCCTGGAAATCAAGCGCAAGAACAACAAGGGGCGCACCAAGAAGAGCCGCATCCGCATCCCGGAAGGAGAAATGAAAGGATTTATGGCCGATGAAGGAGCCTGCAGTTATCTGGCCGGGCACTCCTGGTTCACCGCGGAAGAGCTTTCCCCGGTGCTGGAGACCCTGTTCTACCGCATTACGCTGGTGAACCCGGCCAAGACTGAGCGGCTCACCATCGACACACGCCTCTGTTTCAAGAATTTCCGGACAGACAAAGAGACATCGCTGCAAGACGCTGTCATTATCGAGCTCAAGCAGGACGGCCGCGCCGCCAGCCAGATGAAAGGCATCCTGCTGGCCCGCCGCGTGAAACCTGTCCGCATCAGCAAATACTGCATCGCACTCACCCTTACGGACCCTTCCGCCAAGACGGGACGCTTCAAAGTGAAGGTGCGCACCATTGAAAAAACCATCGGCAAAAAAATAGTTACCATATGATTATCGACAAATTATTCCGCTTCGTCCAGGACGATCTGGCCGCTTTCGGCGACCTGGACATCAACGACGACATGCTGCTGGACGTCCAGACCATTACGGATGCCATGATGACTACGGCACAGAAAGTGGGGGAACTGGGCATCCGCTTCGCCATGAACCTGCTTGTATGCTGGATCTTGGTGCATTTCTTCTATTACAGGAAGAGCCGGCGCAGGGACTACTATTTCACGTTCATCGTATTCTCATCGGCCATGCTCACCCTTTTGTATATCATGGGGAACGTGGAAGTGGGCGTAGGGCTCACCCTGGGCTTGTTTGCCATTTTCGGGGTCATCCGTTACAGGACCGAGACCGTGCCTATCCGGGAAATGACGTACCTGTTCGTGATCATCGCCCTGGCAGCGGTGAACGGCCTGGCTCCGCTGTACCGCATCGTGGACCTGTCTTCCTCGCCGCACTATGTCCTGGGCTGGGGGAACGTTGGCGTGATGGCGCTGGTGAACCTACTCATCGTCCTGCTTGTCTGGATTCTGGAAAGCGAAAGCCTGGTCAAGCATACCACCACCAAACTGGTCCTTTACGACCGGATCGAACTCATTGTCCCGGAGCGCCGCGAAGAGCTTGTGGCCGACCTGGAGAAGCGCCTGGGCGTGAAGGTGGACAATGTTGAGATCGGCCATGTGGACTTCCTCAAAGATTCCGCTTTCATCAAAGTGTTTTACCGACTGGGAAAAGGAGAGGCGAACTCCGTGAACACCCTTACCCGGGCAAAAGATTATGTAGGTTAGCTATGAAAAGGACGTTCCTGATGCTGGCACTGCTGCTGCCGGCCCTGGGCTATGCCCAAAGCGTTGAACTGGGAGGCCGCGCTTCCATCGGCCTTGACTACAAAATTTCAAAGGGGTTCCATGTGACGCTGGAACAGGAAATCCGCGCCGATGAGAACTTCTCTTCCCTGAACCGCCTGCAGACCACCCTCGGAGTTACCTACAAGCCCGTTTCCTGGCTGAAGCTGGGCGTCGGATACGCCTATATCAGCCCGTACAAAGTGGGAAAGGAGCTGGACGACGGGACTTCCTATACCGGCTTCTGGAATCCCCGCCACCGGGGATATGCCGATGTTACCGGATACTACCGGCTGGGCGATTTCCAGTTCTCCCTGCGGGAGCGGCTGCAATACACTTACAACTCAGACGCTTCCATGAACATTTATCAGAACAACCCCAACGCGTGGGCGCTCAAGAGCCGCGTGGGCGTGAAATACAAGGGCTGGAAGAAGGTGGAACCGTCCCTCTCTTTCGAGGTGCGAACGGCCCTGAACGATCCCTGGGGCTACACGTCCGGCTCGGAGCAGACCAACAAGTCGGGGAAAACGTATCTGGCTTATACGCACACAGGCTACACCCACGTATACAACAACCGCTACCGGGTGAATCTGGGGGCGGATATCAGCCTCACCAAGCATCACACCCTCAAGCCCTATGTGCTTCTGGATTCCTGCGGCGATTATGAAATAGACACGAACGGCGACGGAACCCGCCTGTTCAGCGCCGGCTACAACGACACCTTCAAGGCTTCGGTCGGCATCGGCTATGTATACAGTTTTTGAATCTGAGCTTTCAAAAAAAAGGCCGGCTCCTTTTCGGGGCCGGCTTCTGTTTATCAAGTAGGCAATGATTTATTTGCCCAGGCCTTTCTTTACAGATGCACTGAGTTCGTCGTACAGGGCGTCGGTTTTCTCGAAAAGTTCCTTGCGGATGCTGGTGTAGCAGAGCTTGGGCTTCTCTGCACCGGAGCTCTTCACCACCTTGTCGCGGAGGTCGTTGTACAGATCCACGGCCTTGTCGATGAGATTGGTGATTTCGTCGGCGTTCTTGCCGGGATTCATGTTCAGGAACAGGGTGCAGTCGTCGATGAATGCGCCAATCACATACTGGATGTCTTTCTTGATGTCTCTAAGATTCATATCTTTCTGAATTAATTCGGTGCAAAGATAAGCATTTTTCCGGAAATGAGAAAGTGCCGATACAGGTCCATCGGCATGGCAGGATATGCGCGTTTTATTCTCCGGGCCGGTCTTTCTGCGTGTACAGCCATTCGCCGGGAGTCTGCCCCGTGCGGGCCTTGAAATTGCGGTAGAAGGTGACTTGGCTGGAAAAACCTGATTCTTCGCTGATGTCCGCCAGGCGCATGTCGGGATTCTCGTACAGCAGGTGCCGGGCATAGCGGATGCGGTAATCGTTCACGTAATCGGTGAACGAGCATCCGGCTTTCCGGTTGATGCAGTCGGATATGTAGCGGGAATTCGAGTAGACGGCCCGGGCAAGGTCGTCTTTGGACAAGCCCTTCTTCAGGAACAGGCGGTCTTCTTCCATTTGCCGGGTGATCCGATCCATCAGTTCCGCATAAGGGTCTTCAGGCTCAACTGAGGAGAGCCGGATCCGCCTGTGCCGGAGTACCAGAAATAAAATGGCGGCAGCTAGCAATGCGGCAGCCACAATGATCCATGGCCACGGCAGGGCGGCCCGCTGGGCCGGCTCTGTATGAATGATAAACGCGATCCCGTCCGGATGGTAATTGTCGGAGTCCGTCAGCCCGCCGGCAAAGGCAATACGGCCTCCGGGCATCGGGACTGCCCCGATCGAATGGACAGGGCGGCCGCCAGGAGCCTCCGCCCTGTACAGGCTTACAGGAGCCTTCCCGCCTTGCAGGGCTTCACCGTAATCTACCCTGGCCAGATCAATCTGTCCCGTCCCGATGACAGACCGGATGATCCAGGCACACCTATTCTCCCTGTCGGCAATCAGGATGGCGCCGGGAGTCAGCGCCTCCCCGTCCGCACTTGCCATAGGCAGGGGCCTTTCCGTCTCCAATACGGAAAATTCCTCGCCGACCACCTTGATCAGCCCCAATTGCCCGTCGGCCTTCCGGATGGCAGGGAATATCCAGGCATATCCGCCCACGGTCTCGTCGCCGATGAAATAATCACTTATCCGGCATACGTCGGCTCGGAACCACGCCTCCCATTCCTGCAGCAGCGGCACTTCGAGGGGGGCTTCCCTCAGGCGGTCCGCCACGGGGGCAAGATTCTCGCCCCGGGTCCCGGATGAACTCAGTATCAAGGCGTTGTCCGGAGCTGTCTGCAGGATGAAAGGCCTTAAGCGCCCAAGCGCAGGCGCACGCAGGGATTCCCCGCCGGACTCGGGAGAATAGACGGAAATCATGTCCTCCGCATACCAGTTGCCGGAGACGATGATACGGCCGTCCGAGAGGCGGGCGGCGCTGGCATCTGCACCCCGCTTGACATCCAGGACGGGGAGCGGAGAGAAGCTGTGCGTGGCGGGATCGTACATCTCCACGCCCCAGGTCTGCCCGATGCCGAAAGGCTCGGCGCAGCCGCCTCCCGCGAGCACCTGCTCCGAAGGGAGAACAACTCCGAAACCGAAATCGTGCGGGAAATAAGTGTCCAGCAGATGCCAGCTCCCGCCTTGGAAATATTCGGCCGTGGCCGTGGGGATGAATCCTGTCGTATGTCCGCCGATGACAGTCAGTTCTCCCCCGACGCAGGCAAGGAAGTGTCCGTTCCGGGGCACGTTAAGGTCCGGGAGCCGCTCGACCAGCAGTTCCTGCCAGACAGCGTCGTCCCCGGCACTGTCTGCAACGTCTTGCCCGGCTTGACCGGGCATTCCACACCCCCAGGCAAGAACCGGAAGCAAGAAAAACCAGATGGCACCAACGTGTTTCATCACTGCAAAGATAAATGATTATCTTCAGGAAATGACTAATAGAAATAGGGAATCGGTCCGATAGTATTATTATACCGGACGGCCGTATCGCCGAATTCACCAAGGGCTCCGATGAGTTTCCCGGTCAGGCGATACAAAGTACCCGGCTGGAAGTGGAATGGAACATCTCCCTTGAATTCCTGAGGTTCTTCCTTGCCCTCGACGAATCGGCCCACCACAATCCTCTCGGCGAGATTCCACGACCCGACCTCGTAGCAGACCAAATTATGGGCCACAAAAGGCCACAGGTGCGCATACCCGGCTCCCACGAATTGATCAAAATAGAAAATACGTCCTTTGTCAGGATAATCAGGATAATAATCATAGGTGGTAGTCCCGTCGGGATATCTCGTACGGGAGGTGCTCCATTTGATGGGTCCGGCGGCCTCATACACATAGATGGCGACATCGAAACCTGACAGGGTAGGATGCTCGAAAAGAAAATCATACGTTGCGTACATACTTTTCGGTATGCGTCGGTCATAGTCAATTATTTCGGGAAGATGAACATTCCATTCGGTCCATTCATAAGCCAAATCGATGTTCGTCCGTTTCCCATATGGCTGAAGCCATCTTTCCCAAATGGGATCGAAGGGGATGGACCCGGTAAATTCCTTGAACGTGTACGTAAGATAGCCTCCCAGGGAAGCCACTTTGGGCGTAAATTCTATACTGGGGGTGAGGGCCAGTTTCACGCCGCCCCCACTAAAGGAACTACTGCTGATACCGAATTGCAGGCCAATGTTAGTCTGTACCCCAGCCCCCAGCAGACCGTATAAAGAGACAGTGGGTGTCATAATCAGGTGGGCTGAAGCGTAGAGCGTGCCCTCGGCTCCGTCAATCTCGGGATTGAAACCGTCATCCTTGGACGATTCGTTCAGATGGTGACGGAACGTGAATCCATCACCGTTGTTGTAAGAGAAACCATACATGCCGAAATCATGGGTATAACTCAGTGATGTCGTGAACTTGAGGCTGCCTCCTACGGAAACGCCCCCTTCAAAATCGATGGTCGGCACAATCAGGACGCCGGGGGCGATGGGAATGGGAGCGAAATGCATGGTATAGATGTGCTTGGTCAGAGACTTCTCTACAGCGGCCTTAAGGGAGAATGCTCCCTTCAATTCCAGGGCGGGCTGCGCCGTGAAGTGGAGGTATTGCAGTGTCCCGTCAATAATCTTGGCCGCCGCTTTCATTTCCAGGGTCATCTTGGAGGAAAAGGTCGCCTCGCAGGTCAGTGCCTGGCTGTCATTGTGGGATTTGAGATTAACATCCAGACCGGGAATCGTAAATTTATGCTTGAACATGGCCCTCGTATCCAGTCCAAGCAGTCCTGCCGTTTCTTCTTCGCCGAAGTATAATCCACCGTCCGGACCCGCACTGAAAGAAAGTTCCCTGCCATTTTCATCCGTAATGGATTGCAAGGAACCGGCCAGGTCTATCTCGACCCCGCCGCCCTCCAGAAAGTTCCCGTCAGTGTCGAAAATGGGATCGCCTGTCGTCAATTCCTTGAAAGGGGCGAATATATTTGCCTCCGGTTTGACGTAAATGCGGAAATATGTGTCATCTACTTTTTCGCAGGATGCAATCTTGTATACGCCGCCATAGGGCAGGTCATCCGTGGGCATGTCGAAAAGGAGCAATCCACCTATCTCGGGCTGGAAGTCCTTGTGCACCAGCATATCATATTCTGGGAGCAGGATAGCACTGCCGTTGACATCGTAGCATATACTCCCATTTTCATCCTTCAGGTAAATCTCCCGTGTGGAGAGGACTTGTGCCAGGTCCATCAGTTCGGGCGTCACGATGCGCGCCTTGCTGTCCAGCTGAGAATGCGCATCCGGAGCCTGGGCCGGCTGTGTCATTTCACCTACGGGATAGATAACACCTCGCTGTAGTTCCTTCCCCATCTTTGTCCCGACTGTCCTGACAATCGGGCTTCCTGACCTGAGCACGAACTTCACTTCAAAGCCCTTGGAATAGTTCCTGGCCGGCACGATCAGGTAAAAGGGCTGCAGGGACCCCGCCTCCACTTCGAGTCCGTTCCCGAAGTCCAGGGTGAGTACCTTCCCATCCCCTGTAAACGCGGTTTGGGCCGGGTCGGCAGGGTCCACACGCATTTCTCCGCTGACGGGTTTCCCGTCCAGGTCGCGGAACTCCACCCGGTCTATGATGCCGTCCTGTTCGAAAACCTGGCCGATTTTCAGGACGGCAAGCAGGCTACGGAATTGGAGGCCTGCATTCCTGTTACCAGTCCCCACCAGAATATTGGCCTCCGAATCGGGAGTCGACACCCCTGCGGCGCCGCGGAAGTGCTGGGTAGCGGGGAAGTACAGCACCAGCTCCCCTCCCTCCATTTTTGCACGCTCCTGATAGGGGCTGTAGGAGATCAGATCCGACGAAGGAATCTCCTCCGGCGATGTAAACAGGGCCGTCTTCCCATTGGCGGAAATGCTGCCGGCGGTAAGGGCGAGCTGCCCGTTGCGGGCATCACCGCCGAAATAACCGATGACATCGCCGTCCTGCCAGCGGGATTCCAGTTTTATACCTGGATTGTCCACGAGGATAGACCTCGTCACGACGTCTTCCTTGCCGATCGTGCCGTAGATAGAGTGGGTCTCTTCCGCATCTTGACCAGGCGTCTCGCGTTGACAGGAAGGAAGAACAAGCAGGACAGATGAGAACAGCAGTAGTATCTTTTTCATATCTAGTCAAATTTAATCCCAATCAATATGCTCTCCGTACTGATAATCCTCACCTGAGAGGGTGGCGTCTTCGTCCCTGACCTCGAAAGAACCCTTGGCATACTCGTCCGAAGAGGAATGGACGGTGACAAGGGCGCTTCTGGGAGAACTCTCCGTTACCGGCCGGGGAGATGTCGTGATCCTGAGGATGGAAGGACTTTGCTGCTCCAACTTGATCCAGTCCGCCGGCGATATGGGCGTCCATTGATAGCTGTTTGTATAGACCGGGACATCTATGGTCGCTCCGGACGCAGGCAGGACGACAGGCTGTCCTTCTCTTTCGAACGAGAAGACAACGTAGCTTTGCTGTACAACCTTTATTGTCTGATTGAATACGGCGCCCGCCTGTACGCTCACCGTACAAATGCGAGGGGGCAAGACCTCCCGGGACTCTCCGTATTCCTGAAGCAGGAGAACGATACTGTTGTTTTCATTCGCTATTGCCGAACACCAGGTATCGGAAGAAGTGACGGTCCAGTCGGTGACATTGGTTTTCACCGTCATCGCGGCCACCGATACGGCGTCCCGGTTATAAACCAACTCATAGTCTTGCGGAACAGACGTACCCGAGCTGGTCATAAGATTGAAATAGGGCTTCTCCGGCACCTCTGGTCCGTCGGGCCCTTCAGACCCCACGGGGTCCACAGGGTCCACCCTCGGACAGGCACAGAGCAAAAGCGCTCCCAGGGCAAGGGCAAAAGCGCTCAATATTTTCTTTCCGCTCAATATTGAGTTCATACTGCTGAGTTTTAATAATAGCAAAAGTAGCATCCGTCTCGATTCCGCTTGAATCAAAACGGAAAAACCAGCACTTTCAAAATGCGCAGCCGACTTTCATATCGCGAAAAAGTGCTGCTGTTCCCTTTGTTTAAGTTTGCGTATACAAAACTGTGTCGCCTAATTCCGCGGACCGGACCTTGCATCGACTTGCACCGGCCATGCATTTGATTTATCCTTGTAGGAAACGTTGGACTTATGTCTGATATTGCGAAAATTCAATTGTTCGAGAACAAGAAAGTAAGAACAGCATGGGATGAGGAGAAACAAGAATGGTTCTTCTCTATTGTGGATGTATGTGGGATATTGACCGATCAACCCACACATGAAAGAGCTAGGAACTACTGGAAAGTGCTGAAAAACAGGCTCGAGAAAGAGGGAAGTGAAGTGGTTACAAATTGTAACCGGTTAAAACTGATTGCCGAAGATGGTAAACCTAGAGAGACGGATGTAGCTGATATGGCAGCAATGTTCCGCGTAATTGAGTCTATTCCTTCTAAGAAAGCCGAACCCATTAAAGTATGGATTGCAAAAGTAGCCGCAGAACGCATCAATCAGGCCATTGACCCGGAGCGGCCTTTCCACCAAGGAGTACAAAAAGTACAAGGGCCTCACGAAAGAGAACCTTCGGGACAATATGACCAACATGGAATTACTGCTGAATGCCCTGGCAGAGGAAACCGCAACTGAAATCAGCAAACAACGCAATCCGGAAGGGTTATCTGAAAATGCCGGTGTCGCCAAAGAAGGCGCCGAAGTTGCCAAAACGGCTCGCAAAGAGGTCGAGAAGCGGATCGGACGCAGTGTCGTCTCCCCGGAGAAGGCCATAGACCATATCCAATCACCCGAAGAACCTACCTTTCCCGAAACCCGAAGAACAATAACGAAACAGACCGCTTTACTGCGGCCTGTTTCGTTATATTCTGACATCAATCATTACAATTCTTTAATACCTTTCTTGATGTCTCTAAGATTCATATCTTTCTGAATTAATTCAGTTCAAAGATAGTCATTTTTTCTGAATATCGGCCCGGTTCTTTACTCTGACCCGCCTTTTTGGGAAAACTCGTCCACCCAAACACGTTTATGGCTTATTCCGCGCGCTCGGCGGCCTGGATAAGGGCGACGTTGAGCTGCTCCAGGAGGGAGAGCTTGACGGAGGCGTTGTCCGCGGCCGGGGTGTACCACGGCTGTGCCTCGAAGTAGGCCTTCAGGTCCCGGGACTGGAACACATAGCCGCGGGCGGCCAGGATGGCGTTTCGCATCACGCGCAGGAGCGGCTTGTCGTAGCGCTGCAGGCCGCCGTTCAGCAAGGTGTGGCTGGCGAAATCGAAGCGGCTTCCCTCGTCGGCCCATTTCAGGTTGAAATAAGACACCGTGCGCTCATACCAGGGCTCCCCGTCCTCCATCTTGACCTCGGTCAGTTGAAGGCCTTCCAGGGTGGGCACGGCTTCCACCTTCCCCACCAGATAGGGGCCGTCTTCACCGAAATCGAGCACGCCGGTGACCATGCCGTTGAAGGTGACCGGCTGCAGGGGAAGCGGTTTCCCCGCATACGTCGCCCCGTCGGGCCGAATCTGCACCTTCTTCCCGCCTTCGGTCACGTAATCCCCGGCGATCATCGCCATCCACTGCTCCACGTTCAGAGCCTGGGAATCCCAGACCTGCGTAGCCTGCAGGGCGTCCATGAGCCGGTTCTTCCTGTCGTAGAAACAGATTACGTCCAGGCCGTCCTGCCGGATGCGGCGGGCGTAGGCTGCCCCTTCAAACACATTCATCGCCCCGGACGGGCCGTCAGAGACGTCAAACAGATCCGCTCCGGCCGATGCCGGCGTCAGGACAAACTCAAGCTCTTCCCCTTCCGCCATGGCATTCATGCGCACGGAGCCGTCTTCCGCCGGATGGGCGTCATAGACAAGATCGCCGCCGTACCAGAGACTGCCCTCCGCGATGTCGGCCATCGGCCTTACAAGCGGCAGCACCTTGAGGACGATGTCGTTGTCGCCGATGACTTCCAGATACGGGTTGTCCGGATGGCTGACATAACTTACACGGCAGCCGAATTCGGCGCCGTACTTGGGCTCCTCGGCATTGCGGCTGGGCTGCAGCCTGAACAAGTCCGGCTTCGGGCCCCACTGCTCCAGGGTCAGTTCTTCGTCTCCAAGGGCGTCCGCCATATAGACAATCGTCCCCATCCGGACCTCCCGGACGGTATAGACGACGGATCCGTCATAGAACCGGTCTCCCACCCCGATGCCCTGCGCATGGGTGAGGGTGATGGCGCTCAGCGCGAATGCAATCAGTGAGATGATGAGCCTTTTCATTGTGAACAGATATTAAGAGCATCAGCCGACAAATATAACCATTTTATAAAAAACTCGTCCACGGAAAAGGGCATTTTTCATGGACGAACCAGCCTTTTAGCCAGGTTCATCCACATTTCCCGCCGTTTTCGTGGACGAACTGCATGAAATGAACAACTCGGCCATGGAAAGGCCTCATTTTCATGGACGAAACCGCGGGCCAGGCAAGTTCGGCCATGATGGCTTATTCCACCCATCGTCCCGAATCATTTAACAATCCGGGACGCAGGTTTTGTGAAGGCGGGACGGGAGTTTCCATCCAGCGCCCTATTTTTGCCAGCACAACAATCGCAAAACTACTATGGGCAAAACAGAAACGAAAGAATTGTACTTTTCACCTGAAACACAGGCGTTTGGAATGCAGATGGAAGGAGGGATCCTTACCATCAGCGGCAAAGGGGCCGGGCTTTTCGGAGCCGGCGTAGATGAAAGTGATGCAGATAGTAACGGAAGTATTTGGTAAGCTTATGAAAACAACCTCACTATTCGCATCCAGCGCTCTGCTCGCAGCCATTGTTACCGGATGCACGCAAGAATCACTTGACACACAGGGCCCTTCTCTTCCGGACAATCCCGGAGACAAAGTTACGCTCACCGTTTCGGCTGTTACCAAGAATCCTGAAGTCTCGGATGAGACCGGAACCAAGGTCTCTTATGGGGCCACGAATGCCACCTGGGAAACGGGGGATCAAATTTTCCTGATCAAAAGTGACGGAACCACAATCACGCTCACTCTCACTGATGGCGCCGGAACCACATCCGGTGAATTCTCCTCCACGGACCCGGTGGTGGCGGGCACCTATATTCCGTATGCCGTGAGCAAAACATCTTTGGATAAAGGCTTCGTAAGCGTATCGGCAGGCGTCATCACCCTGAATCTGAGCACCCCGGGCGGCGGCTCGCTGGCCGATGCCCTGGAGCATGATATCCTCAAAGGGACGTCGGTGGACCTAACCGCCGACCAGACCACCGCGACAATCGGGGACCTTTCCACACACATTTTGAGCTACCTGCGCTTCCGTTTCACAAGCGCATCTAAAGCCGTCTCCACGATCGGCATGGACTCAGCCGGCGGCGTATACAGAACAGTGAACATTGCGACGAATGGAAAGGTAAGCGGAAGTGATTCCTCGACCGAAGTGGTCAATGTCATGGCGTCGGATGACGGGGCCGGGACTTATGCCGGCTACTTTGCCGTTCTGGGCAGCACCTCCACCAGCCTCATGGCTCACGCCGAAGATGAAGACGGAGGCAAATACACCCGGCTGGTGTCAACCAAGACGGCCAACTATACGGCCGGAACGGTTTATGGGAAGACAATCACTCTTACCGCGGATATGGTGACGGCGGCCGCAACCGGCTCGCTCAGCGAGCATCCTTGGAAAAACCTGGGCCTGAGCGTAAAATGGGCTGAATTCAACGTGGGGTCGTCCAGCGAGTATTCGTATGACCGGAATGTGTACAACGATGCGGGCTCATCGGTCGTTCCGGCTGCGTGGAGTGGTTGGCGTCTCCCTACCCGTGACGAAGTGCAGGAACTGTTCTATGCCAGCGAGCGCCAATGGGTCACTGGAGCCACCAATGGCGTCAAGTTCATTTGCAATGGCAGTTATCTGCCGATGGGAGCCGGAGGCAGAGAGCGCTGGAGCGATTCTAATGATTGGAGCTATGGTATTGGCTCTGACGTTTATTTCTACATCAATGAAACCACCAGCGGTGGCGTCAACGGAGATGTCCGAATCTGGGCAGTGATTAGCGGCGCGGGACAGACTCTGGGTTTCGGGTCTACCAATCTTGGGAACAGCACGACCACAATGTGGAATACAACTGCCCAGCGCCTGGTCTGCGACTACGAATAATTCGCTATCTTTGTAAGCGTGAAGCGCTTATCCCTCATACTGCTCACCCTTCTCGCCGTCGCGTGCTCCCGCAGCAGCGGCGGCAGGGCGGAGCGGTGGCCGGACTTGCCGGAGCCGCTCTCCACGCCGCATGTGATGGTTTTG
>JAFUWW010000082.1 GCA_017471085.1 Bacteroidales bacterium
GCCACAAATCGACTGATTTTCAACTGCTCGAAAACGTGTTCTGCGGCATGAAAAGATTTTTTGAAAATAGTTTTGATCGGGTGGTGAAAGCCTCGCACCAACCTCGGCTTATTGACAGGTCAGGGGCACCTGAGTAGTTACTTTTCATGTCGTATTTATGTTTAACCGGAAAACAGACATGCATTCCCCGTGCCAAAAGTGTTAACTTATTGGTTTATATACATTTACTATGATTTTGGGAAAAATGGAAAGTGTAAAGGTTTACACATTCTTTACACTTTCGGGCTTTACAGCTTTACAGTTTTACAAGCATGCCGGCAGAACTACCGGAAAACGATCTCAAAGACGGTCTCCGTGCCGTTGCTCTTCACCAGGTCGATGCTGCCGTTGTGCTGGCGCATGATCTGGCGCGAAATGCTGAGCCCGATGCCGGACCCTTCCTTCTTGGTCGTATAGAAAGGAATGAAAATCTGCTCCTGGGCGGCGGTGGGAATGGGGTCGCCGTCGTTGGCGATGCGGATGACGGTCTCGTCTTCCTTGTTCAGGGCGGCGGTGATGCCGATATGCCTCGCTCCGGCCTGCATGGCGTTCTTGATGAGGTTGATGAGGATCTGGGAGATCTGCCCCTCGTCGGCATAGATCATCAGATCGGGCTCGCTGGCGACAAAGGAACAGGAAACGCCCTTCGATGCCAGCAATTCCCGGTCCAGGCCGATGACCTTGTCCATCAGTTCCTGCAGGATGACGGCTTTCTTCACCGGTCGGGCCACGCCGGAAAGCTCCCGGTAGGTCTCCACGAACTTGATCAGGTTCCTGGAGGAGTCGGAGATGGTCTCCAGTCCTGCTTTCACATCCAGCTCACTGTTCCCGTTCTC
The DNA here is from genome assembly GCA_017471085.1 of Bacteroidales bacterium. The sequence continues at coordinate 876 of JAFUWW010000082.1, forward strand.
GTCCATCGAGGCGGCCAGCGCGTTGCTGAGCGAGGAGATAGGGGAGACCGTGTTCATGATTTCGTGGGTGAGCACGCGGATGAGCTTGGTCCAGGAATCCTGCTCCTGAGCCTGACGCTGTTTTTCGAAAATGGTCCGGATGCGGTTAAGCGTGCGGTTGAACTTGTTATTGTCCCGGAACCGGAAGTTCAGTTCACCGTCCTCCAGCGCATCCATCATGTAGGCCACCTTCCTGATATCCTTCCGGCGCATCCGGAGCGAGGCGATGACCGCCGCAAGGATTGCGGCGATGACGGATGCTCCGATGATGTGCCAGACGGTGAAGGTCATAGGCCGTACTTCTTCAATTTCGCATACAGGGTGGGCCGGCTGATGCCGAGGGCCTTGGCCGCAGCGGAAATGTTTCCGGCATGGCGCTGCAGGGCCTCTTTCACCAGCTGCTCCTCATTCTGGGCAAGGTCGCCCCGGTCCGCCCGGGGACGGCGGAGGTCGCCCGGACCCGTCCTGTCGTCCAGGTCCTTGGCCGAGAGTGTCTTTGATTCGCTCAGGATGACCGCCTTCTCCATGACATTCTGCAGTTCGCGGATATTCCCGCTCCACCAGCCTTCTTCCAGGGCTTTCCGGGCGGATTCATCCATTCCCTCCAGGGAACGATGGTACTTTTCGGCGAACTGCAGGAGGAAACGCTCCGCGAGCGGGACGATGTCTCCCTTGCGCTCCCGCAGCGGGGGAAGGGCGATATGGACAGTGTTGATCCGATAATAAAGGTCTTCCCGGAAGCGCCCTTCGCGGACCAGGGCGTCCAGGTCCATGTTGGTGGCGCAGATGAGGCGGATGTTCACGGGAATGGCTTTCGTTCCGCCTACGCGTACGACGGAACGGTTCTGGATGGCCCGCAGGAGTTTCGCCTGCAGGTGCAGCGGAATGTTGCCGATCTCATCCAGGAAGAGGGTGCCGCCATCGGCCTGTTCGAATTTGCCGGCGTGGTCGGTGTGCGCATCGGTGAAGGCGCCTTTGACATGGCCGAAGAGTTCGCTTTCGAACAGGGTCTCGGTAATGGCGCCGGCGTCCACGGCCACCATCGGCTTTTCGCTCCGGAGGCTGGCTGCGTGGATCTCCCTCGCCAGGACGTCCTTGCCGGTGCCGTTTTCGCCGGTGATGAGCACGGTTGCATCCGTGGGGGCGATTTTCCGGACCGTATTCCGGATGGCCGTCATCGTTCGGGACGTGCCCCAGTACAGGAAGCTTCCGGCCGGTCCCGGAGCGGCGTCTCCCGGCATCTCCGCCGCGGATGTGCCTGTTGCACCGGCCCCCGGACGGGAATCCCTTCCCAGCGCCTTCCGGGCCTTGTCTCGGGCGGCGGTCAGCGTGGACACCAGTTTCTCATTGTCCCAGGGCTTCACGATGAAGTCGAAGGCGCCCCGCTTCATCCCTTCCACGGCCAGCTGGATATCGGCATAGGCCGTGAACAGAACGACTTCCACCTCTGGCGCCATCTTTTTGAGCTCGCCGGCCCAGTACAGGCCTTCGTTGCCCGTGTTGATATCCGTGTGGAAGTTCATGTCCAGCAGGATGACGTCCGGCCGGAAACGTTCAAGCGTCGCGACCAGCGTCGAAGGGGAAGGAATCGTCTCCACTTCCTGGAAATGCATCGGCAGCAGAATCTTCAGCGCCTGGCGGATTCCGGCGTTGTCATCGACAATCAGTATCTTTCCTTTCCTTGAAGCCATAAGGATGAGCGAATTTACACATTTTCTCCTGCCCGCGCAAGTGCAACTTGTATGCCGTCTGGTTTATGATACTGATTGACAGTTGTTTGTGTAAATCCGGCGGACTGTAAACCTGTAAAATTACGGCACGAACCGTAAAGATTCCTTACAGGAGACTGCTCATCGGGGCAGCATCTGCTTCCTGCGCGTCAGGAAAGCCTGGAGCAGATAGAGCACGGCGATACCTGCTCCGACCAGATAGGGGGAGGCCTGTGCCGCCGATGCCAGCGGGGACACGATGAGCGGGGAAAGGAACTGTCCCGCGTAGAGCGCGGCGGAAAGGAGGGGCATGACGGTGGTGGCCGCATCTTTCCCCGCCTTCACGCTGCCGATGGTGTTCAGGTATGGTACGCCAATCCCGTTGGCGATGCCGACGAGGGCCGATCCCGAGAGGAGCCACGCCAGTCCGTCTCCGGCCGCCAGGCAGAGATATCCGGCCAGGAAGCCCAGGGGAGCGGCATATTTCATCGACCGGGCGAACCGTTTCATGGCCGCTCCGAAGACGAGCCCGGTCAGGAACGCGACCACGTCCAGACCCACCATCACCAGTGTGATTCCCGTCTCGGACAGCGTCCCGGAAGCAGTCAGGGCGAAATTCGTGGGATAGATGAAGAAGAGCACCATAACCAGGAACATGCCCACGACCGACGGATGGAAACGCTTCAGGAGGGGGAGCGAAACGCCGCCGCGGCCCGCGAGGCGTTCTTCCGGGAGGAACAGCGCGACGAGCACCATGGCGACAAGGCCCAGGAGATATACGAGGAAAGCGTAATTCCAACTGATGCCGGAAAGCATGCCGGCGAGGAAGGTGGCGACAACCCCGCCCATCTGGTTCATCGCTGCGGACAGGCCCATCAGCCCCGCCTGTTCTTCCGGCGGGAAATAGTAGGCGAGAAGTCCGGTGGACAGCGGCATGATCATGCCGACGCTCACGCCCATCAGGGCCCGCAGGCCCAGCAGCAGCCAGAGGTTGTCCGCGAAGAAGGCGCCGGCCCCGGAAAGGACGTAAAGCGCCAGGCCCGCAAGCGCCAGCGAACGGGTCTTAAGCAGGCGGCAGAGATAGTGTAAGTTTTACAATTTTTTGTACAATTAACTCTCCAGTTTCACTGCCTGCGGCTTCTTAGGCCGGCCGCGGCGCTTCTCGGAAGCCTTGCGGGAACGGTAGAGCGGGGCGCTGCCCTCGGGGATGTCAATCCCGAACGCC
>JAFUWW010000083.1 GCA_017471085.1 Bacteroidales bacterium
AAGCCCAGTGGCAATCACACGGTTTTGGGTGCACCTTTGCCATCGGCCTTGTCACAACCAGCTCATTTACAGCAACATGCAGCAAACCCGGTGGCAATCACACGGTTTCGATTGCACCTTTGCCGTCAGCCTTTTCACAACCAGCTCATTTTCAGCAACATGCAGCAACCCCGGTGGCAATCACACGGTTTTGGGTGCACCTTTGCCATCGGCCTTCTCACAACCAACTCATTTCCAGCAACATGCAACAAACCCGGTGGCAATCACACGGTTTTGGGTGCACCTTCGCCATCGGCCTTCTCACAACCAACTTATTTTCAGCCACATACAGCGTACTTGGTGGCAATCGTATGGTCTATGGTGCACCTTTGCCATCGGCCTTTGCACGGTATGCATCGGCCTTGCATCAACACATAAAAAGAGAGTGATCCAAGTTGGTCACTCTCTGATAAATAGCTGTTTATAAATGCTTTTCGATGGGCGGAATCAGTAATGGTTGAGGGGACGGCCGGAGGTCATCATGTGTACCTTGCGCTTTACCTCGTCCAGGATCAGTTTGTGGGCGATGCGCTCGGCTGTCTGCTTCTCGTCCGGCTCCTTGGCTGCAAGGGCGGCGGCATGGGTGTTGGCCGACGCGAGCACCTGGTCGATCAGGTCCACGATGAAGAGCATGTCTTTCTCTTCAAAGCCGCGGGAGGTGATGGCGGGCGTGCCGATTCTGAGACCGCTGGTGGCGAAGGCGCTGCGGCTGTCGAACGGGACCATGTTCTTGTTCACGGTGATATCGGCCCGGCCCAGTTCCTTCTCTGCCATGCGGCCGGTGAGATCCGGGAATTTGGTGCGGAGGTCGATGAGCATCAGGTGGTTGTCCGTGCCGCCGGAGATGACTTTGTAGCCCCTGTTCAGGAATTCCTGGCACATGGTGGCGGCGTTGGCCATCACCTGCTTCTGGTAGGCTTTGTATTCCGGCTGGGCGGCTTCGAAGAAAGCCACGGCCTTGGCGGCGATCACATGCTCCAGCGGACCGCCCTGGATGCCCGGGAAGACGCTGGAATTGAGGATGGCGCTCATCTTCTTGATTTCGCCCTTCGGGGTGGTGAGGCCCCAGGGATTGTCGAAGTCCTTGCCCATGAGGATGATGCCGCCGCGGGGACCGCGGAGGGTCTTGTGGGTGGTGGAAGTGACGATGTGGGCGTATTTTACAGGATTCTTGAGGAGGCCTGCGGCGATGAGGCCGGCGGTGTGGGCCATGTCAATCCAGAGGATGGCGCCCACCTTGTCGGCGATGGCTCTCATGCGCTCATAGTCCCATTCGCGGGAATAGGCCGATGCGCCGCCGATGATGAGCTTGGGCTTGCACTCGAGGGCTTTGCGCTCCATCTCGTCGTAGTCTACCCGGCCGGTCTCCGGATTGAGCCCGTAGGCGACCGGATGGTACAGAATACCGGAGGCATTCACGGGGGAACCATGGGTGAGGTGGCCGCCCATGGAGAGGTCCAGGCCCATGAAGGTGTCGCCGGGACGGAGGATGGCCATGGTGACGGCCATGTTGGCCTGTGCACCGGAATGGGGCTGTACATTGGCGTATTCCGCATCGTACAGGGCGCAGAGGCGGTCGATGGCCAGCTGCTCGATCTGGTCCACTACTTCGCAGCCGCCGTAATAGCGTTTGCCGGGATACCCTTCCGCATATTTGTTGGTGCAGATGGAGCCCATGGCTTCCATTACCTGGTCGGAGACGTAATTCTCGGAGGCGATCAGTTCCAGGCCGGAGGACTGGCGCTCGTGCTCTTTCTTGATTAAGTCAAAAACTTGTAAATCCTGTTTCATGAAATTAAATGTTAACGTTACCTCCACCCGAAACCCCTCGCCCGGGGGCAGGGACTTGTTGGCTTGAATAGCATGTTACACGTTTCAAATATACAAAAAATATTCGGAAATGATTTATCTTTGCAGGTATGAAAGACAGAAAACTTCTGAATATGGAACTGGGCCGTCTTTCTCCGGAGGCTTACCAGGAGAAGGAGCCAAGCGGTATTGTGCTGATACTGGATAATATACGCAGCGCACATAATACGGGATCGGCATTCCGGACGGGCGATGCCTTCGGGGTTGACAAGGTCTTTCTGGGCGGCATCTGTCCGGTTCCTCCTTCGCCGGAACTACGCAAGGTGGCCCTGGGTGCGGAGGAAGTGGTGCCTTTCGAACACGTGGAGGACGTGCCCGCCCTGGTAAGTCGCCTCCGCTCCGAAGGTTACACCGTGGTGGCCGTGGAGCAGACCGTCCACTCCGTCAAACTGAATACCTTCCGCCGGGAACCCGGCAGAAGGTATGCTCTGGTCTTCGGAAATGAAGTGGAAGGAGTGCAGCAGTCCGTGGTGGACGCGTGCGACTTCTCGCTGGAAATTCCCCAGCAGGGCACCAAGCACTCGCTCAATGTCTCGGTGAGCATCGGCGTGGTGCTCTGGGCCTTCTGCGGATTCTAAGCCAGGCTGTGGATGGCCAGGCCGCTCCGGAGTTTGGGTTCGAACCAGGTGGTCTTCGGCGGCATGATATTGCCGGTATCGGCAATACGGATAAGCTGCTGCATGGAAACGGGATAAAGGGCGAAAGCCACCTTCATCTCGCCAGAATCCACGCGGCGGGCCAGTTCGCCGAGACCGCGGATGCCGCCCACGAAGTCGATGCGCTTGTCTGTACGCAGATCCTTGATTCCCAGTAGTTTGTCAAGCACCAGGTTGCTCAGGATGGTGACGTCCAGCATGCCGATGGGGTCTTCGTCGTTGAAGCGGCCCGGCTTGGCGGTGAGGCTGTACCAGTTCTGTCCCAGATACATGGAGAAGTTGTGAAGGCCGGCGGGTGCGTACGGCTTGGCCGGACGGCCGCAGCGCGGCTTGGTGGCCAGGGATACCTCGAAGTCTTCTTCCAGCGCTTTCAGCAGCCCCTCTTCGGTAAAACCGTTCAGGTCTTTCACCACGCGGTTGTAGTCGATGATGGCAAGCTGGGTTTCCGGGAAACAGACGGCCATGAAGTAGTTGTACTCTTCGTCTCCGGTATGGTTCGGGTTCTGCGCCTTCTTTTCAGCGCCCACGCGGGCGGCGGCAGCGGTGCGGTGGTGACCGTCGGCCACATAGAAGGCATCGACCCGGGTGGTGAACAGTTCCGTGATGCGGGCGATTACGGCGTCGTCGTCGATGACCCAGAAGGTGTGGGTGAAGTTGTTCTCGTCCTTGAACTTGTACTCGGGCTTTCCGGCTGCTGCGGCTGCCACGATGGCGTTCAGCTCCTCATTGTCTTTGTAAGCGAAGAAAACCGGTTCGATGTTGGCGTTCTGGATGCGGACGTGCACCATGCGGTCGTCTTCCTTGTCCTTGCGGGTGAGTTCGTGCTTCTTGATGATGCCCTCGGCGTAGTCGTCGGTGTGGGCGCAGAGCACCAGGCCGTACTGGGTGCGTTTTCCCATGGTCTGGGCGTAGACATAGTACTTGGGTTTGTCGTCCTGTACCAGCCAGCCTTTCTCTTTCCAGGTCTTGAAGTTCTCCACGGCCTTGTCGTAGGTGCGCTGCTCGTGCTCACCGGCGATGGGGGTGAAGTCGATTTCCGGCTTGGTGATGTGCAGGAGGCTCTTTTCACCGGCCATGGCCAGGGCCTCTTCAGAGTTGAGGACATCGTACGGGGGAGCGGCAACTTCCGTTACCAGATCCTTGGGCGGGCGGATGGCCGCAAAAGGTTTTACTCTTACCATAACTATTTGTTGACTTGGAATTTACGGTTTCCGGTAGCGAAGAAGTCCACAATCTGGCGGGCGGCGGCGAGGCCGGCGTTCACATTGGCTTCCTTGGTCTGGGCGCCCATCTTCTTGGGCGTGGCGAATACACGGAGGCCGAAGTTCTTGGTGAGCTTGTCGTAATTGTCGGGCATCACGTCGGCCACATATTTGAGGTCTTCCCTTTCCGAAAGGGCGCGGAAAAGACCTTCTTCATCGATCACTTCCTTGCGGGCGGTGTTCACGAGGGTGGCACCCTTGGGCATGTGGGAGATGAGGTCGTAGCCGATGCTGCCGATGGTGGAAGGAAGGGCGGGGATGTGGATGGATAGATAGTCCGAATTGGCATAGAGTTCCTCTACGGAGTGTACCGGGGCGGCCCCGCCGGCGACAATCTGTTCGTCGGTGAGGAACGGGTCCAGGGCGCAGATTTCCATGCCCAGGGCTTTGGCTTTCTGCCCTACCAGGCGGCCTACGTTGCCATAGGCCTGGACGCCCAGGCGCTTGCCCTGAAGTTCGCTGCCCGTCGCCGGGGTGAACTGGGTGCGGGCCATGAAGATCATCAGGCCGAGGGCGAGTTCCGCCACGGCGTTGGAGTTCTGGCCGGGGGTGTTCATCACCACGATGCCACGGGCGGTGGCGGCGGCGAGGTCTACATTGTCGAAACCGGCGCCGGCACGCACCACGATCTTTAATTCCGGTGCGGCCGCCATCACTTCCTCCGTTACTTTGTCGGAGCGGATAATGAGGGCTTCGGTATCGGCCACGGCGGCGACGAGGGCTTCCTGGCTGGCATAATTCTCTAATTTTTCCACCTCATGACCGGCTTCGGTAAGGATGGAGACGATGCCTTCCACTGCCTTGGCGGCAAAGGGCTTCTGGGTTGCTAACAGTACTTTCATTTTTTCAGCGATTCAAATTCTTTCATGCAGTCTACCAGGGCCTGGACATCCTCGATGGGGCAGGCATTGTACAGGGAGGCGCGGAATCCGCCTACGCTGCGGTGGCCCTTGATGCCCACCATGCCGCGTTCCTTGGCGAAGGCCATGAACTCGTCCTGCAGGTCTTCCTTGCCGGGGGCCATCACGAAGCACACGTTCATCAGCGAACGGTCTTCCTTGGCGGCGGTGCCCACGAACAGGCTGTTGCGGTCGATTTCATCGTACAGGAGGGCGGCCTTCTTCTTGTTGATTTCGTAGATGGCTTCCACGCCGCCGATGCCCTTGAGCCACTTGAGGGTCTCGTTCATCACGAAGATGGCGAACACGGGCGGAGTGTTGAACATGGAGAGCTTGTCGATATGGGTGCGGTAGTCCAGCATGGTAGGGATGTAGCGGGTCACGCGGCCGAGGGAATCCTTGCGGATGATGGCGAAGATGACGCCGGCAGGGCCTACGTTCTTCTGGGCGCCGCCGTAGATGAGGTCGTATTTGGAAACATCCACCGGACGGGACATGATGTCGGACGACATGTCGGCGATCAACGGGCAGGGGCAGTCGATGTCTTCGTGGATTTCCGTACCGTAGATGGTGTTGTTGGTGGTGATGTGGAGATAGTCCAGATCGGCAGGAATCTCGAATCCCTTGGGGATATAGGTGTAATTCTTGTCCTTGGAGCAGGCGATGGCGTAGGCTTCGCCGATGCCTTGGGCTTCCTTGAGGGCCTTGTGCGCCCAGACGCCGGTGTCCAGGTAGGCCGCTTTCTTCTCCAGGTAGTTCATGGCCACATAGAGGAACTGCAGGGAGGCGCCGCCGCCGAGGAACACGACCTCGTGGGTGTCCGGAATGTGGAGGAGTTCCTTCCAGAGGGCGCGGCATTCATCCATGACGGCGTCCCACTCTTTGGTGCGATGGGAGATGGAAATGACGGGAATGCCCGTTCCGGCGAAGTCTGTGAGGGCTTCCTTGGCCTTTTCGATGGCTACCTGGGGCAGCACGCAGGGGCCTGCATTGAATACATGAACTTTCTTAGACATAGTGTTATGGGTTATTTGTTATAATTAGTTACTGTATTGGGCTATAAAGATAGAAATTATAATCAATAAAACCTAAATTTCTTCCAATTTTACAGTGTTTTCCAATTTTTTTCTAAAAGTGTCCAGGGACGTCAGCCTTACGCGCGTCTCCAGGGAGCACTGCACACCGAAATCCTGCGCCCGCTGGGGAAGGCCCATCTCCTTGAGCACCTTCATCACGTCGTTCATGGAGCCGTAGTCGAACGTGAGGCGCAGCCATACTCCGGCAATCTTTTCCACCACGGTCGCATGGGCGATGGCATCGGCCGTAGAGGTTTTATAGGCCCTGATGAGCCCGGGAATCCCCAGTTTGATGCCGCCGAAGTAGCGGACCACCACCACCAGGATGTCGCTGAGACCGGCGGAATCTATCTGGCCCAGGATGGGGCGGCCGGCGCTGCCCGAGGGTTCGCCGTCGTCGCTGGAGCGGAAGATATCCCCCTTGCAGCCAAGCCGGTAGGCGTAGCAGTGGTGCCGGGCATCGTGGTATTCTTTCCGGAGCCCCGCCACGATCTCCTTCACCTGCTCTTCCGTCTCCACCGGATAGGCCAGGGCGATGAAGCGGGAACCGTTGTCCTTGAAAAGGCCTTCGGAGGGGGCGGCGATGCTGGAATATGCGTCGAAAAGTTCCATTGGTACGAATGTAGTGTTTTTTGCAGAAAATTGCAATTGAACCGGAAAAAAGCACTATATTTGGGTCCGCAAAACGAACCTTATATGACTTTCAGACTTACCGTGACCCTTTCGGGCATCAAAGGTTTCTATAGAAAATACAATGTACATGGTGCCACCACCCTGTACACCCTCCATAAGCAGTTGAGGGCCGATATGGAATTTCCCCAGGACCAGCTCATCATGTTCAAGGCGCTTGCCGCGGACGGCTCCGTCATCGGCCGGTACGGCCTTTTCGACCTGGGCTCAGGCACCGTGGATGCTGTGTCTCTGGAGAAAACCGTGAAAAACGGCACCGTGAACTTCGTCTATTTCTACGATGTCACCAACCGCAAGAGCGTGAACATTGCCGTGGAAGAGGTGGAAGGTGTCACCGTGAACCCGGACTTCCCCGTGCTGGCCGAAAGCAAAGGCCCCAACCCCATCGAGTTTGAGAACGGCTATGTGGCCTTCGAAGACCTCCCGGACAAGCAGCGCTACCTGCCCGGCGAAGAACCCGACGACCTGGACGACGACGAAACCTTCGACGACGAGGAAGAAGACGAAGAAACGGAAGACGAAGACGGCAAGGAAATCTTCGACGAAAACGAATAGATGGGGAGGACGCTGGAGATTATACTCGGCCCCACCGGTGTAGGTAAAACCGCCTACGCCATCTCCCGTGCCCTTTCCTGCGGTTCTCCCGTCATTTCCTGCGATTCCCGCCAGATATACCGCGAAATGCGCATCGGCACGGCTGTCCCTTCGGATGAACAGCTCTCTGCCGTAAAGCACTATTTCATCCGCGAAATCCCCGTTACGCGCAATTACACGGCCGGCATCTACGAAGTGGAGGCCCTCCGGCTCATCGACAGCCTCTTTGCGGAAGGCCGGGAGCGGCTCATCCTCTGCGGCGGGTCGATGCTCTACATCGACGCGCTGTGCTATGGTCTGGACGATTTTCCGGAAGTGCCCCTGCAGATCCGGGAGCACCTGATGGAATGCCTTCAGGACGAAGGAGTCGAATCCCTGGCGGAGCAGCTGAAGGAACTGGATCCGGTCACTTACGACGAAATCGACCTCACCAACGGACGCCGCGTGGTGCGGGCACTGGAAGTGTGCCTTTACACCGGACAGCCCTTTTCTTCTTTCAAGACCCGCAGTTTCAAGACCCGGGATTTCAAGATCGAGAAAGTGGGCATCGAACGCCCCCGGGAGGACCTGTATGCCAGGATCGACGCCCGCGTGCTGCAGATGATGGACGACGGCCTGGAAGAAGAAGCCCGGGGCCTGCTGCCTTACCGGGAGCTTCCCGCCCTGCAGACAGTGGGATACCGCGAACTCTTCGAATACTTCGATGGAAAATGCGACCTGGATGCAGCCGTGCGCCACATCCAGGTCAATACACATCATTATGCCAAGCGGCAGCTCACCTGGTGGCGCCGCGATTCCGACATCCGGTGGGTCTCGCCGGAATAGTTCCTAGCCTATCTGCGCACCGTTCACCACAGCCTCCTGCGGCGTGATGAAGCGCATCTTGCCGTCACCTTGTTTGGCCATCAGGATCATGCCTTTGGACTCGATGCCGCGGATGGTCCGGGGCACCAGGTTGGCCAGGATGCAGATCTGCCTGCCCAGCATGTCTTCCGGGCTGTAATACTCGGCGATGCCGGAAACGATGGTGCGGGTGTCGATGCCCGTGTCGATGGTGAGTTTCAGCAGTTTGTCGGTTTTGGGAACCCGCTCCGCCGCCAGGACGGTAGCGGTGCGGATGTCCATGGCTCCAAACTGGTCGAAGGTGACTTCGGCCTTCTGCGGCTCAATTTTCTTGGCGGCTTCTGCCGCAGCCTTGGCAGCCTCGGCGGCCTCCCGCTCGGCCTTGATGGCCTGGAGCCGGGCGATCTGGGCGTCGATCACGCTGTCCTCGATCTTCTGGAACAGCAGCACGGCTTCTCCCAGCTGATGGCCGGCAGGAAGCAGTTCCGCTTCACCCAGCATGTCCCACTGCAAGACAATCCGGGCAGGGTCGCGAAGTGACGCGGAAGAAAGGGCCTCTGAACTGGCAGAGATGGTATGCAAGGCCTTGCCTTCACCGGCACGGTAGAAGTTCTCGGTGGGGGTGCCTTCGCCGGCGCGGTGGTCGGTCCCTGCATCGACGCCGACGCGGAGGATGTCCCGTAGTTTTTCGGCGCTGAAGGGAGTGAAAGGCTCGAAGGCGATGGCCAGGTCGGCACAGATCTGCAGGCAGGTGTACAGGATGGAGGCGGTGCGGTCCGGATCGGCCTTGGCCACCTTCCAGGGCTCCATGTCGGAGATGTATTTGTTGCCGATGCGGGCCATGTTCATGGCTTCTTTCAGGGCCTCGCGGAAATGGAAGGTCTCGATGTATTTCTCCATGGCCTCGCGGCAGGGCTTGACGGCGGCGAGCGTCTCCGCGTCGATGGGCTCCGGTTTCCTGTTCTCCGGCACGACACCGCCGAAATACTTGTGGGTGAGCACCACGGCTCGGTTCACGAAGTTGCCGAAGACAGCCACCAGTTCGGAGTTGTTCCGGCTCTGGAAATCCTTCCAGGTGAAGTCGTTGTCCTTGGTCTCGGGGGCGTTGGCGGTGAGCACGTACCGCAGCACGTCTTCCTGGCCGGGGAACTGCTCTTCATATTCGTGCACCCACACCGCCCAGTTGCGGGAGGTGGAGATCTTGTCGCCTTCCAGGTTCAGGAACTCGTTGGCG
>JAFUWW010000084.1 GCA_017471085.1 Bacteroidales bacterium
CTCCCAGCCGCACAAAGTGGTTTGCAAACTGCGCCTGTACGCCGTATGCGGTGGACCTACCACCATCTCTTTCAAAGTTACGAAGTCCTCCTATTTAAGTGGCCAACTTCATAAGAGTTCTTCTCGTGACACACTTCCATGCTGCAAAGATAATAGATTTCTCGACAAGCTCGAAATGACAAGGTCACTTCTCGAAATGCTGGTAATCTTTAACCGAGCGCCAGGAGCCGCCCCAGGAAAAACCGCGTTCACGGAAGAGACGGTAGCAGAGGTCTTCCTTGTCGATCTTGTGCGGGAACGTTTTCGTGCGGTCGGCGAAGGCGGAGGCGCCGGCAGGGCGCACCCGGGAAGGACGTACATAGGGATTCTCCAGTGGATTGACGTCCACGGCAAGGCCCAGCGCATGCTTGGACAGGCTCCGCATCCCCGTTTTCGTCCGGTAGTTGAAGCAGGAAGTGTTGTCGGCCTCCATCGAAGCCTCGTCGTCCCCGTCGAAATCATCGACAAGCCGGATGCTCCGGATGGGATAGCTGGCCTCGTACAGGGCCCGGAAGATGGTCACGAGGTCATCCGCAATCGCCTGGTTGCACACCATCTCCCCAGTCCGTGGATTCCCGTCAAAATCTACATAGGAAAGCTGCAGGTAACGGAGTTCCTCCAGTCGGACCAGCGCTCCTTCCGGGTAGGAGACGCCCCGCATGCGGGCTTCCACGGACGGCGGAATGGCCGACGCGGCGAACACGGGGACGAAGGCCGGCTCTTCCGCCGGAACCGGTTCGGAGACAGCCGCTGACACGGACCTTTTCCCCCTGCACCCTGGAAGGAGGCAGAGAAGGACGAGGAGAAGATAGGACGCTTTTTTCATAATCGGCTTGCAAAATTAGCAAATTCCGACCGGAAACGCTATATTTGTAAGTTATTTGACCCAAGCGCATGACCCTGCTGCTCACATTCCTTTTCGCGGCGATGGCCGTCTCGTTCCTTTGCTCCCTGCTGGAGTCGGTCCTGATGTCCACCCCTATCTCCTACCTTACGATGAAAGAGGAGGAAGGAGACCGGAATGCCATTCTCTTTTCCAAGCTCAAGGACAATCCGGACCGTCCGCTGACGGCCATCCTGTCCCTGAACACCATCGCGAACACGGTGGGTGCGGCCGGCGTGGGCCAGCAGGCGAACATCCTCTTCGGGAGCGAGTGGTTCGGCATCGTGTCAGCCCTGATGACGCTCCTGATCCTCATCTTTTCAGAGATCGTCCCCAAGACGATCGGCTCCTACCATTGGAAAAACCTCCTTTGGCTGGCGCGGATCATGAATTTCCTGATGTACCTCCTGTATCCCCTGGTCTGGCTGGTCGAGCGCGTGCGCCGTCCCCTGGCCGGCGACGAGCCGGATACCGGTATCTCCCGCGAGGAAGTGTCCGCCATGGCGAACATGGGCGAGGAGGAAGGGGTGATCGACAACTCCGAGAACAAGGTCATCCAGAACATCATGAAACTGGACGACATCAAGGCCTATGACGTGATGACCCCCCGCGTGGTCGCCGCCATCGCGCCGGAAAACATGACCCTCAAGCAGTTCTACAAGCAGGAGGAACTCTCGCACAACTCCCGCATCCCCGTTTACGCGGACTCCCCGGAATTCATCACCGGATACATCCTCCGTTACGACGTACTGGAGAATCTGGCGGAGGACAAGTTCGACACGCGCCTGCGGAGCATCAAGCGCAAGATCGCGGCCTTCCACGAGGAGACCTCCGTGAGCGACATCTGGGAATCCCTCCTCAAGAGCAAGGACCAGATCGCCCTGATCATCGACGACTACGGCTGCTTCCAGGGCATCATCACCCTCGAAGACATCATCGAGACCATCCTCGGGATGGAAATCATCGACGAGAACGATACCATCACCGACATGCAGCAGTATGCGAAGGAGCGCTGGCTCAAACGCAAGAACCAGTACAAGCAGATCGTGCTGCCGGACGAAGAAGCCACGGAGGCATAAGCCTTCCCTCCTATGCGACACATGGCCATCATCGGGGCCGGCGCCGCCGGTTGTTTCTGCGCAGCCGAACTGCGCAGAAGGTGTCCCGATGCCGTCGTAGACGTATTCGAAGCCGGTCCCCGGCCGTTGGCCAAAGTCGCCATTACGGGCGGCGGCCGCTGCAACCTGACCAATTCTTTCGAGGGCATCCGTTCCCTCGCCGAAGCCTATCCGCGCGGAGAGCGCCTGATGAAACGCCTTCTGAAGGTTTTCTCCCAGGAAGATACGTGCCGATGGTTCGAGGAAGCAGGCGTCCCCCTGGTCCTCCAGGAGGACCACTGCGTCTTTCCCCGCTCACAGGATGCCAGGGACATCGTCCGTGCCCTTCTCCGGAAGATGGACAGCGCCCGGATCCTGCTCCGGACGCCTGTCCGATCTGTCCTGCCGGATGCGGGCGGGTATCTCGTAGACGGAACGCCTTACGACGCCGTCATCATCACCACCGGAGGCGCCCCAAAAGGACTGCCGATGATTGGAAATCTGGATTTGGAATGGGTTCCTACCGTTCCGTCCCTGTTCACCTTCACCATTCAGGACAGCGGTCTCCGCGCCCTGATGGGACTGGTCGCCGAGGCGGCCGTGAGCATTCCCGGCACCCCCTTCAAGGCCGACGGTCCCCTGCTTGTCACCGACTGGGGGCTCAGCGGACCGGCCGTCCTCAAACTGTCCTCTTATGCGGCACGTCACCTGGCCGGATGCGGTTACAAGGCACCCCTTTCCGTGAACTGGCTCGACCGGACGGAAGCGGAAGTCCGCTCCCTCCTGCGGGAACGCGCCGCCGCCCATCCCCGGAAACAGGTCGCCAACACACCTCCTGACGGCCTCCAGGCCCGGCTCTGGGACTTCCTGACGGCCCGTTCCGGCATCCGGACGGACATCCGCTGGGCGGAACTCGGCTCCAAGGGCCTGAACCGCCTCGTCGCCGTTCTCACGCAGGACACCTACGCCATCGCCGGCAAGACCAAGTTCAAGGAAGAATTCGTCACCTGCGGCGGAGTCGCCCTTTCCAACATCGACCTGACCACCCTCGCTTGCAAGAAATACCCGGGACTGTACTTCGCCGGTGAAGTCCTGGACATCGACGCCATCACCGGCGGATTCAACCTCCAGGCGGCCTGGACCACCGGTTTCACCGCCGCCCGATCCATCGCTGCCCTATGAAAGAGATCCTCATCATCGTCGCCCCCATCGCCGCTGCCCTCCTCGTCATCGCCGTCCTTGTCACCTGGCTCATCCTGAAATCCAGGTACGGAAAGGCCATGAACGACGTGGAGAACCGACTGATCGCCGCCCAGGGCGAAGTCAAGTCGCTGACCGCTCTCCGGGAGAACGACCTGGCCTCCCACGAGAAGTCCGTCGCCCTCCTGAAGGAAGCGCACGAGGCTTCGCTCAAGCAACAGATTTCCGCCATCCGGGCCGAGATGACGGCGGAGACCGAACGCCTTCTCAAGCAGCGGGAAGAAGCGCTTTCCCGGAAGGCGGAAGAGACGTTCAAGAGCATATCCGGCAGCCTGGACAAGGATCTCAAGGAGATGAAGGACGCCTTCGAAGCCCAGAAGAAGACGCATACCGAGACCTCCGCCTCCCTGAAGGAGCAGCTGGAGGGTGCCGTCCGGAACCTGGCACACCAGACGCAGGACATCGGCCGGAAAGCGGACGACCTGGCATCGGCCCTCAAGGGTCAGAACAAGATGGCTGGCTGCTGGGGCGAAACCATCCTGTACAACATGCTCGTCGCGGAAGGCATGGTGGAAGGACGGGATTTCGACAAGGAGGAAACGCTGCGGAACAACTTGGGGCTCATCGTCCTGAATGAGGACAGCGGCAAGCGGATGCGCCCCGACTATATCCTCCACTACCCCGACCGGACCGAACTCATCATCGATGCCAAAGTCTCCCTGGACGCCTACTCCGACTGGTCGGCCGCAGAGGACCCCGCCGTCAGGGCCGATGCCGCACGCCGCAACCTCGCCGCCATCCAGGCGCAGGTCAAGTCCCTGGCCACCAAGCGCTACCAGGACTATATCCGGGAGGGATACAAGACCCTGGACTACGTCATCATGTTCATTCCCAACTACGGAGCCCTGCAGCTGGCGAAGACGCTCGCCCCGGACATCTTCCGGGAGGCGTACAACCAGGGAGTCCTGCTTACGACGGAAGAGACGCTGATGCCTTTCCTCCGGATGATCCGCATCGCATGGACCAACTACGACCAGGCCCGGAACCAGGAAAAGATCGTGAAAGCGGCCCAGACGATGATCGACCGCGTGGCCGACTTCTCAGCCGCCCACGCAGCCATGGGGAAGAAACTGGAAGAAGCTGTGAAGGAATACGAAAAATGCTCCGCCAAGATCGGTGAATCCGGACAGAGCATCCTCGTATCGGCCCATCAGCTCGTGAAGCTGGGCGTTCCTAAGAATCCGAAGAAGCCGCTGCCTGAAATCGAAGGGTGATACCTGCCGTCTCCATCAGGATGAAACTGATGCCGCAGTTCTCGGCGAATTCGCGGTCATAGCGGGAATCTCCCAGCATGACGGTCCTTTCCGGAACGACATCCGGAAAAGCGGAACGGATTTCCCCGAACATGCCGGGATTCGGTTTCCGGCGCGGGTTCTCGTCGGATATGGCCGTGCACACGTAGATTCCGTCAATCCGGCCGCCGGCAGCCACGACTTCCTCCGTCATGCGCGCATGGACCGCATCCAGCTGCTCCTGCGTCATTTTCCCCTTGCCCACGCCCCGCTGGTTCGAGACGATGAAGATGTGGCGGAAACGGCCGGCCCAGAGCCGCAGGCATTCCAGGACCCCGGGCAGGAAGGCGAACTGGTCCCAGCCGGTGACATAATCGCCCGGCAGCCAGCGGTTGATGACGCCGTCCCGGTCCAGCAGAAGCGTGTCCGCCCCCGAGGCCACGACGGCATCCGACGCTTTCAGGACGGCCTGGATTTCAGGGAGTTCCCGCTGCGCCCGGGTGTAGTCTTCAGGAATGCCGATGTCGATGAAATAGCCGTCCCGGACCACACCGGCGACGAGAAGCAGGTCAGCCAAGGGTTCCAGAAGGTCTTTTTCGAAGGAAAACTTCTTCGGATACAGCGCCAGGTCCAGCTGCGACCGGTCGATGGCATAGACGCCTCCGTTGATGAGTCCCCGGGCGCAAGCCTGCTTCTCGTGGAATCCCCGGACCAAGTCGCCGTCCCAGTCCACGGCCCCGTAGCGGTCGAAATCCCGCATCGGCTTCAGGGCCAGCGTAACCGGTGCCGTAAAAGGGAGAGTGTCCAGGTCCACGTTGAAGAACGTGTCCCCGTTCAGGACGATGACTTTGTCGCTCCGGCACCGGGTGAGCGCGAGCCGGATA
The DNA here is from genome assembly GCA_017471085.1 of Bacteroidales bacterium. The sequence continues at coordinate 5,396 of JAFUWW010000084.1, forward strand.
CCGCCACCGGTTCCGAGGGGCTCCTCCTCCACGGCATAACTGATTTCGAACGGCCAGGAACGGGATTCGATAAAGCTGAAAACCACTTCCTTGAGATAGCCCACCGAGAGAACGACATGAGAAACCTCAAACCGGGAAAGCCATTCCAGCATATACTGGAGAAACGGCTTTCCGTCCACCGGCGCCATACACTTGGGGACCTCGCTCACGACACTGCGGAGACGGGTGCCCAGACCGCCGGCGAGGATTATCGCTTCCATACCTCGGGGACCTTATCCGTCTCATAGACCCGCCAGGCATGGGCTCCCCTCTCGGTGAACTGGAAGGGAACGACCTGGCCGGGAAGGCGCCGCAAGGCCTGTATGACGGCCATCTTGCGGGCGGGCGGAACCATAAGCATCATGAAGCCGCCACCGCCTGCACCGGACACTTTGCCCGCGACGGCACCGGCCGTGAGAGCCGTGTCGAAGGCCTCCTGGATCACCGGGTTGGTGATGGCGCCGGCCATCTTCTTCTTGTCTTCCCAGGCCTGGCCCAGGATACGGCCGAACTCCGTCATGTCGCCCTTCAGGAGGGCGAACTTCATGTCCTTGGAACTCTGCTTGATCCGGTGCATCGCCTCGATGGCAATGGCATTGCCGGAGGAGGTGTTCTTCTGCTGCTCGCTGATAATGGCGGCACTGGAGCGGGAACGCCCGGTATAGTAAAGGACCATGGAAGACTCCAGCTCGTCCACGATCCAGCCCTTGATCTTGAGAGGGTTGACAATGACGATGTCGTCCGGAAGGAACTCCATGAAATTGAAGCCGCCGAAAGCGGCCGCGTACTGGTCCTGCTTGCCGCCGGCAAGGGCGAGGTCCTTCCGTTCGACCTCATAGGCCAGGCGGGCGATCTCGTAGTCCCCCAGGGGCAGGTTCATCCACTCGGCAAAGCACTTGAGGATGCAGACGACCATCGTGGACGATGTGCCGAGGCCGGAACCGGCGGGAGCGTCATTGTATGTCGTAATGACAAAGGCGCCGGGGACGGGTCCGAAATCCTTCACGATCCGCCCGTACACGCCCCGGATCAGGTCCGGGGCCCCTTCCAGCGTCTGTCCCAGCGGGCAGCGGACATGGGCGTCCGCATCATAGGCGTCCACCTGCACCATTTCCCCTTCCATCGTTTCAATGGTGCAGTAGGCGGACAGGTTGATGGTGGCGTTGAGGATCAGGCCACCGTACAGGTCACTGTAGGGCGAGACGTCACTGCCTCCCCCGGCGAGGCCCAGCCTCAAGGGTGCTTTGCTTCGGATGATCATTGCGCGAGGACGGACATTTTCTCCCGCACGGCCTCGATCCGGGCGGCCGCATCGGCATAACCGGTCTCGAGGGCCTTGGAGTAATAGTGGATGGCCTTTTCATACATGTCCACCGTCAGGGACTTGACCTTGACCTTGGCCTTGTCCTTGCGGCGGGACACGGTGGGGGCTTCATCGCCCAGCTGTTCGAAGTCCTGTCCGGCCTCGAACAGCATCCGGGACTGTTCCCGTACCGCCTTTTCCAGGTTCTCCTGCTGGGCGCTGATGGTCTCGTTCTGCAGGACGATGGTCCCGTGCTGGGCCGATATCTTCTCGTTCTGCTCGCTGATGGTCCGGTCCTTTTCCAGGATCTCGGCCCGAAGGCCCTCGATTTCCTTCTCCTTCTCGGAGATGACGGTCTTGAGGCTGGCGACGACTTTCCGGTACTGGGCATTGTCCTGCGTCAGGCGCTCCAGCTGGTCCAGCTTTCCCTTGATGTCCGCAATGCTGTTTTCGATCATCTCCACCTGGTTCAGCCGGGCGGTACCCTGTTCCACGTCGGTGCGGAGGACGGCCGTGGAACCGGAAATGCTGGAAAGCTCCTGCAGGATGTTGTCCACGGCAGCCGCCTGCTCGATGTAGCCGTTGCGGGTCACTTCCGCACTGGCCTTGAGGTCCTCATAAGCCTGGACGACCGTGTCGTAATCCTCCTTGGGAACGGTTTCCCCCTTCGGGAACTCGCAGGCGGAGACCAGGAGCAGGAAACCGCACAGGAGGCTGGTTATCTGGACAGTTCGCATAGGAAATTCGTCTTTTCGAATCGAATGGTGGTAAGTTTGAGGTCGGACCGGTAGGAGACGCTCCCCGTACCGAGTTCCTCGGAAGAGACCGTTCCGTCGTCGGCAACGGTGAAGAGATAGACGGCGGGTCCATACACCGTCACGCGGGCGATCTCGTATTGGCGTTCGGCAATCTTCTTCACGGATGCCGTCGCATAGCGGGTCTCACCGTCGGAGGTGAACTTCATCGAATAGCTGCCTTCCAGGTTGCCGATCTTCTGGATGTCCGGGACAGCGCTCACCTGCTTGGCGGAGCGGCCCGCACACCCGGCGAATACGAGGCACAGGGCGGAAAGGAAGGCCAGATGACGGAGGGTTCTCATATTGTGGGTCAATTATTGCAGAATGGCATCGGCCAGGGCCTCCAGGGCGGCCCGGTCGCTTTCTTTCATCCGGCTCCGGATGGTGACGAGGTCCCCGACGACCTCGACGTCCTTCATCCCGCCGAACAGCTCCTTCATCACCTTTCCGGCAGAAGGAGCCCAGGTCCCGTTTTCCAGGAGAGCGACCTTGCGTTTCTGCCAGGATTTCATCTGGAGGGTATGGATGAAGTTGTAGGCGGGGCTGAACAGGCCACCGTCATAGGAAGCGGCGCAAACGACCATCCGCCCATAACGGAAAGCGTCTTCGACCGCCTCGGCCTGGTCGTCGCGGGTCAGGTCGGACAGGGCGACCTTGGGACAGCCCTTCGCGAGAAGGATTTCCTGCAGGCATTCCGCCGCGGCCAGGGTGCCGCCGTGGATGGAAGCGCAGGCGATGAACACGCCTTCTGTCTCAACGCCGTAGGTGCTCCAAGTCTGATACAGGCCGATGTACCCGTCCAGATTCTCCCGGAGAACGGGGCCGTGAAGCGGTGCGATGACCGCCGGCTTCAGCGGAAGGACCTTCTTGAGCAGCACCTGCACGGGAGCGCCGTACTTGCCGCAGATGTTGAAGTAATACCGGCGGCCTTCACAGGCCCAGTCGCCATCCTCGTCGCCGAAATAGCCGCACGTGGACAGGGCACCGAACTTGCCGAAGGCATCGGCCGAGAACAGGATGCGGTCCATCGCGTCGAAGGAGACCATCACCTCCGGCCAGTGCACCATGGCGGCCATCATGAAAGTGAGGGTATGGGCTCCAAGCGCCAGCGTATCCCCTTCCTTCACCGCCAAGGTGTTGAAGGACACGTCCTCGAAGAACTGGCCCAGGAATACGAGGGCCTTCGCCGATGCGACGATCTTCGCTTCGGGATACCGCTGCGCGAAGGCCAGGATGGTTCCGGAATGGTCCGGTTCCATGTGATGGACCACCAGATAATCCGGCTTCCGGCCCGCGAGGGCCTCTTCCAGGTTCTTCAGCCATTCTTCCCCTTTCCGGGCATCCACCGAATCCATGACGGCCACTTTCCCGTCCAGGATCAGATAAGAATTGTACGACATGCCTTCAGGGACGGCATACTGGCTCTCGAAGAGGTCCAGTTCCATGTCGTCCACGCCGATGTATTGGATATCCTTGGTGATGTACTTGATCATAGTTCCGTATTCTCTTTGTCTTATATTTTACAAATATAAGCCTTTTTTCCGTTTGGTGGATACCTCTGCGTCCAGTTTCCGTCCTCCCGTCGTCATGAGGCCGATTTTACTTTCCGGAAAAGAATTCCTATATTTGGTTTTTCGACAAACATAAACATACATGACATGAGCACCCATGATTCCCTGAAAGAAGTCTCCGGCCGCAAGAATTTCGGTCCGAGCCATGCCCTGATGACCACTCCCCAGCCTTGTGTGATGATCGCCACCTGGAACAAGGAGCACACCCCGGACGTGATGATGGCCGCATGGGCAGGACAGTACGATTACAACCAGATCGTCGTGAGCCTGTCCAGGCACAAGACGACGGAGAACCTCGAACTTACCGGCGCCTTCACGGTCAGTTTCGCCGATGTCCGAACCGTCGCCGAGTCCGATTATTTCGGTCTGGTGAGCGGGAACAAGGTTCCGGACAAGGTGGCCAAGGTCGGTTTCACGGTGATTCCCAGCCCGAATGTGGATGCCCCCATCATCCCCGAGTATCCCCTCACCCTGGAGTGCAAGGTCGTCAGCTGGAATGACGGCATCCTTGTCGGTGAAGTCGTGAACATGAGCGCCGATGACAGCATCCTGACAGACGGAAAGGTGGACCTCGGAAAACTGCAGCCGATCGTCTTCGACGCTGCGGGGAACACATACCGGGCCCTCGGAGAAGTAGTCGGCCAGGCCTGGGGGTCCGGAAAGAAATTCATCGAGTAACCCAGCATCCTTCTCTTCGAGCCCTTTCTACTTTTTATTGACAATGCCAGAGAATGCCGTATGCAGAATTTTGATTACATGACCCCCACCCGCCTGATATTCGGTGAGAATGCGATTGCGAAACTCCATGACGTCATGGCCGCGCTTGGAAAACGGGTGCTCCTCACTTACGGAGGAGGCAGCATCAAGAAGATCGGCCTTTATGACCGGGTGAAAGAACTGCTGCAAGACTTTGAGATCACGGAACTTCCCGGGATTCAGCCCAATCCCAAATACGACCCCAGCGTACTGGAAGGGGTACGTCTCTGCAAGGAAAACCAGATCGACGTCATCCTGTCCGTCGGCGGAGGGAGCGTCCTGGACTGCTCGAAGGCCATCGCCGCCGGTGCCAAGTATGACGGCGATCCCTGGGACCTCATCACCTACAAGGTGAAGGCCCAGGCCGCACTGCCCATCGTGGATATCCTGACGCTGGCCGCGACGGGAAGCGAATATGATTCCGGCGGAGTGATTTCCAGGACCGACACCAACGACAAGATCGGCTATATGGATCCGCTTCTGTATCCGGTGGTATCTTTCCTCGATCCCCGTTACACCTTCTCGGTCTCGAAGAAGCAGACGGCGGCCGGCTGTGCCGATGCCATGAACCACATTATGGAGCAGTACTTCTGCGAAGACGCGACCCTTCTGAACGACGGTTTCTGCGAAGCCGGGCTCAAGAGCCTGATGGTGAACACCCGGAAGTGCCTGGAGAATCCGGAGGACTATACCGCCCGTGCCGAGATGATGTTTGCCTGCACCCTCGGTTGCAACGGCATCTATGCGCTGGGAAACAGCGAGAGCGGATGGCCCTGCCATGGCATCGAGCATGCCTTGAGCGCCTACTATGACATTACCCACGGAGAAGGCCTGGCCATCATCACTCCCCGCTGGATGCGCCATATCCTGAGCGAGCGGACGCTCGGGCGCTTCGTCAAATACGGGGTCAATGTATTCGGAATCGACGCTGCGCTTCCCCGGCAGGAGATCGCGGAAAAAGCCATCGACGCCACCTATGCATTCTTCGAGAGCATCGGCATCCCGATGCACCTCCGCGATGTAGGGATCGGCGAGGAGCGCCTGGACGAGATGGCCCGCCACATTGCCGTCAATGAGGGGCTGGAGAACGCCTATGTTCCTCTGACCGAAAAGGACATCAAGGAAATCCTTGTCGCATCCCTGTAAAGCCATATCCCGTGAAAGATGAACAAGGTGAAGATCACGGCCGTCCGGAAGACGGAGTACCCGGACCTGGTGGCCCAGTATGAGAATCCGATCCTCCATACCTGCGATGTCCTTCTCGGACAGAGCTGGATTTCCTTGGACGGGAAGCGTCCCTCCGGCATGTGCGAATCGGCCTGGGGTTCGATGCGGGAGTTCGTGGAAGCCCTCGCCCGGGGAGAAGGCAACTTTTTCGACGGCTGGATGAAGAACCCCATGAGTGCGATGATCTCCTGCAACGACGGCTTCCGGCCGGTGAGCTTTTACTTAGAAGCAATTGACTGAAAATGAATCGATTGCTATTTCACACAGTTCACACCCCAGGAGGAAACTGTTGCCTTTACTCCCAATGGACCTGAAGCGGTGAGAGCGGAATGCGTCTGGGATGACCATTGCAGCCCCGAATCTTGTAATTCGCATCCTGCGGAGGCGGAAAGACCCGCCCGAGCGTCGCATTCAATACGGACAGATTCTCACTGAACGAATTGTCCTGTACATCCATGAGTCTCCGCACCCTGCGGCACCGGTCCTCCGGGGAGACATGAGGGGCGACCCGCTGGTATATATCCTCCAGTTCCTCCTGAAACCGGGCGCGGTCCTTCAGGAGAATCCCTTCCGGATGCTTCAGAAACAGGATGAACAGCGCCTGAACGAGGGGCCGAAACGGAATCACCCTCCCCTCAAAGCTGGTTGTATGAATCCGATAATGCCTGTCAATGTAAAGATCCGTGGCGCCAGGGGCAGAAAGGTCAACCTCCATCTCAGCGAGCCGCCGCCGGGCCATCTCCACCAAGGCAAGCAGCTCCGCTGCCTCCATTCCCTCCAGCATTCCGACATAATCCAGGGCAGCAGGCTCTCTCAGGAGACCTTTCTCTCCTGAGAGGAGCAGTTTCCACATGAGCTGAGCCTCTATGCCCGCAATCTGATTCATCCTCGCACAAATTTAGTTGTTCTTAGGCAAAACCGGGTAACGCTCGGTTGTAAAACTTTCGACATTTCCAAACAATTGCAAGCTTGTAATTCCTTTTTTCTCCGGGGGAGGCTTCCGAAATTTGCAGCTGAAGACAAGGAATCTTTGCATCAGACAATGGGCCGAACACTTCATAAAAACATTGTTCAAGGCAGTGGAAAGGGCTTCTTCCTGCTGCAGGAAGAATGTGACAAGCGCTCCGGTGACGCACCTGCCCAGATCTACCTCAACCCTATCGAGCGAACCCTCTACCGCCTGTTCCTGTCGCATCCTGAGGGTATCCCGGCCGATTACCTCCCCGTCCACTGGAAAGAGCTCTGTGCCCTCTATGCACAGGAGTCCCTCTACGATGAACCTTCTCTTCGCGAGGACAAAATGGAATCTCTTTGCGCAGAATCCAAAACCGTATTCTATGCCACCGTCTCCCGCATCAAGCGCAAATTCACCGAAGCCCTTGGGGTACGCCGCGCCCGTGCCTACATTATACAGCGGAGCAAGAGCGGTGCCTACTACACCAAAGCCCGGTGCGGATAGGACGGGCAGGTAGGGTTCCATTCCAAGGCAATTCCTTATAATAAATCTCCCTGATTTCCAACCCATTGCAAGGTTTACAACGATAGAATCAGTAATATCCTTTTCGGCCATATCGGGCTCTAACTTAATATGCCTGTTCTATATACCCCTCCTGATCATACCCTTTCTGGTAACGGTGAATGAGCGAGACCAGCGGGAGCAGGCGGGTATCAGGGACTTCCATTTTCCCGAAGCGCCCAAATTGCTTCTGATAGCGTTCTGTGCTGCCCATGGACAAGCGCTTCTCAATATCTTCCGGGATAAAGAAGTTCGAACGTGCTGCACCCAGATAGCGGTAGAACTCGGTCAAATAGATGTGGATGCCTGCCAGATCAAAGTCTCCGAAATGAACATACTCGTTTGGGATTTCCTGAAGCCAGGTTACCAGGTCCCGCGACTGCGGATAACGGGACACCAGCAGCAGGGGTGATACACCGTTCCCTCCAAATTGGTCCTGGATTTGCTCCCACATAGCCACCTCTCGCTCCGGGAAGCGAAAATTCTCCATATTCTCCACACCCACGACAATGGCATTGGAAGGAATTCGAAACCGAAGGAAGTCACTGATATAGAGAAAGCTTCCCGGGCAAGGGCACAGCAGAATCTTCCGCTCTCCCAGCCGTACACTCAACGGGCCCGTCACATTCACCGGAAAACCCGGACAGGAGCGCACCGTCACCGCCTTGGAATCCCCCAGCAGTTGTACCTGGGACGCCCGTGAATCTGCCCCCGAAAGAACCGCCACCGTCTCTTCCAGTTTATCCGGCTGCAGACCTTTACTTCTTAAATACACATCAAAAGCAGCCCTGGAAATCACCCGCAAGGACTTCCGGCTCCCCCTCACTATACTGGCAACACCCCCTTCCAGAAGCATCTCCTCGGTCCAATCCGAAGGGAAACGGCTGAAAGGGACTGTTTCTCCCTGCCGCAATGCAGCAAATGCCTGAATCAGAGCTGGTCTCATTCCGTAGCCGCCTCCTTCCGGCTCAGGAGTGACTGAATTACCGTCCGCGTTCCGTCCTTCGACAGCAGATACGTATGCTTGTAATCGGCCACATTGTACGGCACCGGAGACCCGTTCACCAGATAGATATTACGCGCGCCTGCAAAATCCAGGATACCGCGGACATTCCGGGGATGGAGGCGACCAATCTCGTCCATCACACAGTGAATCCGGAAATCCGAGAACCGTCCGGAAACCCGCTCCTTGAACACATTGATCAGCATAATGTTTACCATGGCCTTCACCAGCACGTCCGTCCCGTCGGAGCCCACGGAGGAGATTTTCTCCACCCAGCCGGTGTCATTGTCGTTCTCCGTAATGCGGAACTGCAACTGGAAAGTATCGCTGAGCGTAAGCCGGCTACGCATAGCATGCTCTCCTGTAAGCAGTTTCATCAGCGACAGCAGATAATCCACTGCCGCACTGCGGGACTCATCCCGGGACACCCCGGAAAACAGATTCACCTGGTCCAGATCGTACCCGTGCTCATCGGCGAAGTCCTTGATACGTTGCAGGAGCGTCACCATTTTTTCGGCAGACGGGATAGTCCTCAGTTCGATACTTTTCACAGCACCGATGAAATTCTTTTCCTTGAAATCGTAATTGATGTCCTTGATGATGCCGGCAATTTCGGAGGAATTGCGGAAGACCCCGTCCATCTCGTGGGAAATGCGGAGGAGCAGTTCCGTGTAATGCCCGCTGGTGCGGCTACGGAACTCCTCAATCTTGTCCGATTCCATGAATTCCACCAGCGAAGAGGCAAAGGAGCGGTACTCTTCATCCGTGTGGTTGTCCGTCTTGAAATCAAAGATATTGCCGGGGCTGAAATGCGAAGTGAACGTATTCACTCCCTGATAGAAAGTTTGTTCCGTATTCCGCTTCTCACTCAGCACCCGATGAATGGCATCAATCAGTTGCCGGCAGGTCTTGACCGTATTATTCTCCCGTCCTTCCGGGAGGATGGGGAGGGCGTTGCTCTTCTCAAAGTTGTCTGCCTCCGAAAGGCCTTCCCGAAGTTGTCGGAGTGCCTCCCGCAATTTTTGCAGAGAATCGGCAGCGCGGGCCAATTCATCCTCTGCTTTTCTGCGCTTAAGTTTATAACGCTCAGAAAGCGAGGTCTTTTTCCCTTCTACCTTGGTCTTCTCCGAGAGGAATATATCCTTCTTGTCCAGGTACTCCTCCTTGTCCTTCCGGTAGTTAAAAAGGGTTTCCTTATTCTGAGTAATTTTCTCCAGCCGCTCCTGCAGGCCCTTGATATCGCCTTCGCACTTTTCCAGCGCAGTGGCATCGGCACCCTGTCCGGAGAGTTCCCGGGATTGCTCCTTGGAAAGGGCGTCCAGCGCCTCCGAGAGTTCTTTCTTCCGTGCCGATATCTCTCCCTCAAGTTGGGAGATCGCCTCGTCATGCTGTTTCAGCAGGGACTTGCGTCCACGGGCATCCGTATCCCGAAGCTTTTGCATCTCGGCCTCTTTCTTCTTCAAAAGGGCCTCCAGGGCATCCAAGGCCAGCACCTTTTCTGCCGTCAAAGCCTGAAGGGCCTCCTTGCACCGGCCCATCGCATCCTCCCTGGCCTTTCGGGTGTTCTCTTCCAAAAGTGAGAGCCGCTTGCTGGCATCCTCCAGCTTGGCTGGCAGCATGAGAAGAGCCGCCTGCAGCCCCGAAAGCTCATCCCGAAGCGGCTTTATCCGCGCATTGTATTTCTTTCGCAGCGCCAAGAGCGAAGATTCCTTTTCTGCCAAGAAGCTCTCCTGCTTCCCCTTCAGTGCGGCAAGTTCCTTTTCCAACCGCTGTTTTTCCTTCATCAGCTGCGGCGGCGTTCGCGCATTCATCCTCAGGGAACTCAGGTCCAGGTCTACTCCGAAAAGGGAGTCCCCTTTTGTCTCGGAAGGATACAAATTCTTGGCATAGAGCACCGTACGCTCATCAGCCACCTTGCCGATGGTCTCCTCCCAGCCAGGCTTGTGCTGGGAAAGCCACTGGATGAGGGAGCCGTCCATGGAAGCGAGCAGGCCATCGATTTCCGCAATCCGGGTATCCAGTTCCTTCATTTCTCCACCGATAGCTGAAAGCTTGTCGTCCCAATCGCGGGTCTCAGTGTGCTGTTGGAACTGGCCCTCCTGCTCCAAACCCTTGATTTGCGCCTCAACGGTTTTGGCTGAAGCCTCCAGTTTACCTTTTTCGCCGGAAAGGCGGGACAAATCAGCCTGAGCAGCCTTTATCTCTTCCACGAAAGGCGAAAGGTGGGCCGACAGTGCCAACTGTTTATCCTTCGCTGCAATCCGCTCCTTTATGTCCTCTACCAGGCCTTCCTGCGCCGAGACGCGCTCTGCAAAAGCCTCTTCCACGCCGGACAGCCCTGCCTGAAGTGCCTCTGATAGTTTCTGAATCTGTGCATTCAGGGCTGCCCCAATCTCCACCTTCCTCCCCTGCCGGGCTGCACGCCAAGCATCGAAGCCCAGCCTCATTTCTCGCTCGCCGTCTTTGTATTTGGCCATAATGTCAGCATACTCCCGGGTGAGCCTGGAGCGGAGCGCCTGGGCCGATTCCAACGAAGCCTTAAGCGCTGACTCCTGTCCATCCTCTTCAATAAGCGTTTGAATACCAATCCCTTCGTACTTCTTACGAAGCTTCGGGATCTTTTCCAATTTCTCATTCAAGGCGCCTATTTCCTGATCCAGAGAGGAGAGTTCGTGATTAGATTTGTCCTGCAAATCGGCCAGCTTTTCCTTACATTTCTGCTGCTGAATCTCCGTTTCCTCAGCCTGTTTTTCCAGCAACGGAATCCGCTCCTGCGCATAGCGGCGGGCATATCGGAGCTCCAGCAGGCTGCCTGTCAGCTCATCGTCCAAGTACAGGAGCTTCCGATATTGTTCCACTACCTTTTCCCCCTGGCGCCGCACCGTCACCTCCCCCTGCTTGTTCTTCTGGAACCATTGGGAAATGTCGTTGTACTCCCGCTCGAAGCCGGAGAGTTGGCTGCGGAAATATACCAGGTCAATCCCCGGCTCCTCGTCTCCCAGGGAACGGATGATGATGTCCTTGATGAAATCGGCATCCACCTTAGCTCCCAGGAACACATTCTGAAGACTCCGGGGAATGTTCTGGTACTTAGCCGTCTCCATGATGCAAAACCGGGCGAATTCCTTTCCTGTAACCCGCTTGTTCCCATAAATGATGTCCCTGTATTCCTGGTATTCATCCACAATACGCGTCATGGGTGCTCCATCCAGACGCCTGCGGATTACGGAAGAATCGGCTGTTACCTCTCCTTGCTCGTCAATGAGCCATTCTCTCCTGAACGGGGCCCCGATAAAACGGAAGACGCTATGGGCGTGCGAGCGGAAGACCAATACCGTGAAGGCACCGAACTCACTCTCCACCTCGTATGCGATGTAGGAATTGGCCCCAGGGAGATAGAAATCGTCAAAAGACTTCTTCTCCCGACTAATGCCAAGGTGCGTCTTGTCACCTGTATAGAAAAACAGGATGGCCCTCAGGACCGTGCTTTTCCCCACCCCTTGTGTGCCGATCAGATGCACATTTCCGTCCAGCCGCACTTCTCCGTAACGGATGTTGGCACTGTTTACAAATACGATTTTACTGAGCTGTCTCATCGCTGGCCTCCTCCTCGCTGATTGTGAGCATTTCCACCAGCCCTTCCAGGAAATGGAAGGCCGATGTCACCTTGTAAACCTGTTCGAATTCATTCTCCAGTTCGATAAATCCCGCTTTTTCCATATCGTCCACGAGCATCTGCACCGTATCCTTGGCACTGTGCTGCCC
>JAFUWW010000085.1 GCA_017471085.1 Bacteroidales bacterium
CTGCGCACCCGCACTAAAGCACACTTTCGCATTTCCAGGGCACATTTCGTGCTTTAGCCACACCTGCACCACCTGCCTAAAGCACACTTTCGCTCTTCCAGGCCACATTTCGTGCTTCAGCCAACCGAAAATGTCAATTAACATCAAAAAAGGCCCGCGGAGAGCGAGCCTTGAAGAAGCGGTTGAGATGCAGCGATTCGAACGCTGACTGAGGGAACCAAAATCCCTAGTGCTACCATTACACCACACCTCAATTCCGGGTGCAAAGATATAAAAAACCTTTCTTAAAACAAAGTGGGATGGTTCTCTTCCAGTTCCGAGAGGACTTTGTCCATGATGGCTTCCCGAAAGAGCGCCGCCTTGGCGTGGACCTTGAATCTGGAGCAATACTCGTCGATGGCCGCCAGTTCGCCGTCGTTGAAATAGAGCACATACCGGTTCTTTCGGAGGAGAAGCTGTTTCTGTTTCTCCAGATAGGCGGGATCCACCCCGGGTATGCGCTTTCTTTTAGCCATCGTACAAAGTTATCATTTTTTCAGCAAATCCACATACCGGTGGACCACCGTGCCGTTTTTGTCCAGTTCCAGCACAAAGGGAAGGGCGGCCAGGTCGAAGGTGTCCAGCAGGATCAGCGCCCGGTCCGGATCACGGGAAAACAGGTCCTCCATATCCACCAGCAGCACCCGCAGTTTGCGGTTCTCCTTGACCAGGGCGTCCACGGCCGCCAGGTTTTCCCGGCACTGGTTGCAGCCGGGAGAGTAGAAGACGACATACGCCGGATCGCCCTTGAGCGAGCGGAGGGAGAAATCGCCCTCCCGGGAGGACTTCACGAACAGGCAGCCTTTCCGGCGCAGCGTTCCGTGTACGGTAAGGTCGGGCACCGGGGAACCCACGGGCGTACGGGCGACCAGGTCTTCCAGCAAATCGGCCAGGGAAAGCACCTGGGCGCGGTCTTCCGGCGTGTCCCAGACATCGTCGACACGGATGAACTTGTTGATAAATGGGACGATGGCATCCCGGTATGGTTCCGAGCGCTGGGAGAAAAGGTAGTACAGCAAATCACCTTCCGTCTGCTTGAAAGCCTCCACGTTCCCTTCCCCGAAGGTGCGGGCGGCCAGGTAATCGGCCACGTCCATCACATCGGAGGTGGAGAGCGTGTCGCCATAGGCGCTGAACAGCTGGCGGAAGCGGTCCATCTGGACCGGATCTCCGTAGGAGTAGGTGTTGGTGGAGAATTCCTTTCCCAGCAGCATCTTGAGGGCGGGCGTATCCAGTTTCCTGCCCAGGATGGTGCCGGACGGGCTGATCAGGAACATTCCGGGCGTCTGCAGCACCCCGTACTGGATCTGCCAGTCGCTTTCGTGCTCCGGATCCCAAAGATGCACCGCCCCGGGAAGCTGTTCCCGGTATGCCGCCCAGGCTCCGGCATCGTCCCCCACGTTCACGGCATAGACCGTGAGGGGGTATGTGTCTTCCTGCATCAGGTCCCGCAGACGGGAGGTCTCCACTTTGCAGGTGGAGCAGGAGGTGTCGTAGAAATAGATGACGCTGTAACCCTCGGCTTTGGGGATGCGGACCTCTCTGCCGGAGGGGTCTTTCAGGGTGGTTTCCGGAGCCTGGTTGCCGATAAGGGAGTTCTTGTTGAACATCACAAACACCTGGGCATTCATCAGGTCGCCGTCGCTGTGCATGGGCACCGCGCCCGAAAGGAACCACTTCTGGGCGACATGGACGGCCACGGCCTCGTCACCCATGATCCTGGACTGCAGATAATGGTCATAGACCTTGAGGGCCACGAACTGCCTTACCGCGGAATCCCGGCAGCTTTCGATCAGAAAGTCGCATTCGGCGTTCTGCACGTCGGCGCTTTCACCGGCGAGGGCGGTGAAATACTCCTCCAGCTTGGAGCCCAGCTCTTCGTAATCCTGTGCACGGAGGGTGAGCGCCAGCAGGCAGCCGGCAACCAGGGCAAGCCACTTTCTCATAACTGCACCCCCTCGGGAATGAAGGCGGAATAGTCTCCGCCGTGTTTGAGGATATCCCGCACGGCCGACGAGCTGATGTGCGCGAACTCCTGCGCGGTAGGGATGATGATGGTCTCAATTTCCGGAGCCAGGCGGCGGTTGGCATCGGCAATGGAGCGTTCCGTCTCGAAGTCGATCATGTTCCTGACGCCGCGGACGATGTGGTGGATTCCCATCTCACGGCAGGTGTCGATGGTAAGGTTGTCGTACTGGATCACCGACACGCCGGGAATGTCCCGGGTGGCCTGCCGGATGATGTCCAGCCGCTTCTCCATGGAGAAAAAGCCGCGCTTGTCCTGATTGATGCCCACGCCCACCACCACTTCGTCGAACATGGTGAGCGTCCGTTTCAGAATATTCAGGTGCCCGGCCGTGAAAGGGTCGAACGACCCCGGGAAAAATGCTGTCCTTTTCATAATTGCCAGTCGATGGGAGTCTTTCCCTCTGCAACGAGGATTTGGTTGGTCTTGGAAAAATGGCGGCAGCCGAAAAAGGCGCCGCGAGCCAGCGGAGACGGATGGGCGGCGAGGAGCACATGATGACGGGAAGAGTCTATCAGCGAGGCCTTTTCCGCCGCAAAACGGCCCCAGAGCAGGAAGACGATTCCCTCGCAGTGGTCCGACAGATAGCGGATGACCGCATCGGTGAATTCCTGCCAGCCAATCCGGCTGTGGGAGGTGGGCTGCCCTGCCTGTACCGTGAGGACGGCATTCAGCAGCAGCACGCCCTGCCGGGCCCAGTTCTCCAAGTTGGGGCGGCCGCTCATGCGGATGCCCAGGTCGGTTTCCACTTCCTGGAAGATATTTCTCAGGGAAGGCGGTGCCGGGATTCCGTCCGGGACAGAGAACGACAGTCCCATGGCCTGCCCGGGCCCGTGGTAAGGGTCCTGGCCCAGGATCACCACTTTCACCTGGTCCACGGGGGTAAGGTCGAATGCCCGGAAAATACGGCTTCCGGGCGGGTAGATCACCTTTCCGGCATCTTTCTCCTGATGCAGGAAACGCACCAGCGAGGCGAAATACGGTTTCTCGAATTCGCCCGAGAGAGCGTCTTTCCAGCTTTGCTCAATTTTTACGTCCATAGTCTCATGATTGCCGGTCCGGCCGGCAATGACGGGTTGTTGTCACCGCTGCGTGTCATGCCCGGCAGCGACCGGGCAACTAAAACACGTAGTTGATGACGTCGTCTATTGTTTTCACATAGACAAAGATAAGACCTTTTACGTAAATTTCCTTGATATCTTCCACATCTTTCCGGTTTTCTTCGGAAATCACGATGGTGTGCACCCCGGCCCGCTTGGCTGCAAGGATCTTCTCCTTGATGCCGCCTACCGGCAGTACACGGCCCCTCAGGGTCATTTCTCCCGTCATGGCGAGGCCTTCCTTCACAGCCTGGCCACGGAGGGCGCTCACCATGGAGGTGACCATGGTGATGCCGGCGGAAGGGCCGTCCTTGGGCACCGCGCCTTCCGGCACATGCAAGTGAATGTCCTTCTGCATGAACTGAGCCGTCGTAAGGCCCGCGAGCTGCGGATGCGCCTTGATATACTGCCAGGCTATCTGGGCCGATTCCTTCATCACGTCGCCCAGGTTTCCGGTCATCGACAAGGCACCCTTTCCGTCGGAAACGGAGCTTTCCACGAACAGGATTTCCCCGCCCATCTCCGTCCAGGCCAGGCCGGTGACGACGCCGGGGCCCTCATTGCCTTTCACCGTGTCATGATAGGCCGTAGGCAGACCCAGGTATTCCTTCAGGTGCTCTGTGCGGATGACTCTCGGAAATTCCTGATTCAGGGCAATTTTCTTGGCGGTGACGCGGGCAATCTTGGCGATCTGCTTCTCCAGGCCGCGGACGCCCGATTCATGGGTGTATTCGTCGATTATCTGCTGAAGCGCGCCGTCCTCGACGGCAAGCCCGTCCGTAAGCAGGCCATGCTCTCCCAATTGCTTGGGGATGAGGTAATTCTTGGCAATCTGCATTTTCTCTTCGGCCAGGTAACCCGTCACATTGATCATCTCCATGCGGTCTTTCAGGGCCGGCTGGATGGAGCCGATTCCGTTGGCCGTGGTGATGAACAGCACATGGGAAAGGTCGTAGTCCACATCCAGGTAATTGTCGTGGAAGGTGTTGTTCTGCTCCGGGTCCAGGGCCTCCAGCAAGGCGCTGGAAGGGTCTCCCTTGAAGTCGGAGGCCAGTTTGTCAATCTCGTCCAGGACAATCACCGGATTGGAGGTCCCCGCCCGCTGGATGCCGCTCAGGATCCGGCCCGGAAGGGCTCCCACATAGGTTTTGCGGTGACCGCGGATCTCGGCCTCGTCATGCATGCCGCCCAGCGAAATCCGCACATATTTGCGGCCCAGGGCGCGGGCCACGGACTTGCCCAGCGAAGTCTTGCCCACGCCGGGAGGGCCCCACAGGCACAGGATGGGCGACTTCATGTTGCCCTTCAGCTTGAGCACCGCCAGGTATTCGATGATACGCTCCTTCACGCTCTCCAGGCCGAAGTGGTCCTGGTCCAGCACTTCCTGGGCATGCGACAGGTCCAGATTGTCTTCCGACATCTCGCCCCACGGCAGGTCCAGCATGAACTGGAGGAAGGTGAGCTGGATGCTGTAGTCGGGCGAGGAAGGATTGTATTTCTCCAGTTTGGCCATCTCCTTGTCGAAGATGGCGCGCACCTCGGCCGACCACTTTTTCTAATCGGCCCGGCGGCGCATCTTCTCGAATTCTTCGCCCTCGTCCATGCCCAGTTCTTCCTGGATGGTGCGGAGCTGGTTGTTCAGGTAGTACTCGCGCTGCTGCTGGTCGATGTCGGTCTTGACCTTCTGGTTGATCTCCTGCCGGATCTGCAGGAGCTGGGTCTGGGTATCCAGCACCTTCAGGAGGGCCATGCCGCGCTCATGCATGTCCAGGATGCCCAGCAGGGCCGCCCGCTCCTGGAAGTTCTCCACCTCGATGGTGGTGGCGATGAAATTCACCAGGAAAGGGAAGCTGTCGATGGAAAGAAGGGCGCCCACCGCCTCCTTGGGGGCGAAGGACGACGACTTGACGATGGTGCTGGCGCGGTCTTTCAGCGCGTCGGACAGGACCCGCATCTCCCGTTCGTCCATCTCCGGGACAGTCTCCTCCAACATGTGCACGCGTCCTTTTAGATAGGGCTCTTCCAGGACGATGGCCTCCAGCGAGAGAATCCGCATGCCCTGGAGGATGGCAGTGATGGAGCCGTCCGGCATCTCCAGGGTCTTGATTACCTTGCAGAGTGTTCCGGTGCCGTTGAGATCGGCCTCGGAGGGGTCTTCCACGGATACGTCCACCTGGGGGAAGGCTCCCAGCCAGCCGTTGCCGGACTCGGCGTCCGACACCAGGCGGATGGACTTCTCCCGGCCCACCGTCACCGGGAAAACGGTTCCCGGAAAGATGACGGCGTTGCGGAGCGCCAGGATGGGCAGCAATTCGGGCAGAGAGGCCTCGTCCACCTTCATGGAGGCCGCTTCCCCTACTACCGGCATGATATTGACTTCGACTCCCGAAGGAGAAAACATTTCGTTGTAATTGACTTTCATAAGCAGTGATAAATACCTCCCGTCTGCCATTTTGTCAGTCGGGCAGGAGATAATTGACTTGCCTTTATTATTGTCAATCTCCGTGCCAAGGCCGAAAAAAGGCCTTCACGCCCCATAAAATGGCAGTTTTTACACCATTAATTTGGTCTTTTAGAAAATTCTTTATAAATTTGTGCCGTTTTTCTAAAGAAAGCTAAACAAAAAAATAACATAACTATGACAAAGGCAGAGATTGTAAACGAAGTAGCTAAAACTACCGGAATTGAGAAAGTGCAGGTATTGGCTGTTGTTGAGGAATTCACCAAAGTGGTGAAGGGTTCCCTTATCGCCGGCAACCCCGTGTATCTTCGTGGCTTCGGCAGCTTCATCATCAAGCACCGCGCCCAGAAGGCCGCCCGCAACATTACCCGCAAGACTACCATGACCATCCCGGCACACGACATCCCGGCTTTCAAACCGGCCAAGAGCTTCGTCAATGCCGTCAAAGAAAAGTAAGTATTATTTAAACCATCACCATTATGCCTAGCGGTAAAAAGAGAAAGAGACATAAAATGGCGACGCACAAGCGTAAAAAGCGCTTGCGCAAGAACCGTCACAAGAAGAAGTAAGATATTTCTTCCGGAAACAAAGGGCTTGCGGCAAAGACTGCAGGCCCTTTTGCTATGTAAAACCTAATTCCAATGGAGTCTGAGAAACCGGACAAGGATCTGATTGTTGACGTAACGTCAACGGAAGTACATATCGCCCTGATGGAAAATCACCGGCTGATAGAGTACAACACGGAGTCCAGCACTGGGAACAAATTCACCGTGGGAGACGTCTACCTGGGAAAGGTAAAGAAGATTCTCCCGAATCTCAATGCTGCCTTTGTGGATATCGGAGACAAGAAGGAGGCTTTCATCCATTATCTGGACCTGGGTCTGTATTTCCCCGCATTCGACCAGTTCGTAAGGGAATCCAACCAGAACACCAACCTAAAGGACCTGTACTCCCGAATCAAAATCGGCGAGCCGCTCCCCAAGGAAGGACGCATCGAAGAAATTCTCCGTCCGGGCCAGATGATTGTGGCCCAGATTGTCAAGGAACCCATTTCCACAAAGGGATCACGACTGACTGCAGAGATTTCATTGGCAGGACGCAACATCGTACTTCTCCCCTTCGCCGAGAAGGTGTCCATCTCACAGAAGATCGGCTCGAAGGAAGAGAAACGTAGACTGGAAACATTGGTAAGGAGCATCCTCCCCAAGAATTACGGGGCCATCATCCGCACCGCCGCGGAAGGCAAGAACGCCGCCACGCTGGTGGGCGAAACGGAAGCCCTGATAGAGAAGTGGGAGACCTCCTGGAAAAAGATTGCCAAGGACAAGACCGTCAAACTGCTCTTCACGGAGTACAGCAAGACAACAACCGTGTTGAGGGATCTCCTCAACGACTCGTTCTCCAATATCTGGATCAATGACGAACGGGTGGCCGAAGAAGCGCGGAAGTATGTTTCGCTGATCTCTCCGGAACAGGAAAAAATCGTCCATCTGTACGAAGGAAAACAGCCGATCTACGACCACTTCGAGGTCACCCGGCAAATCAAAGGCTCCTTCGGCAAGGTGGTTCCCATGCGGCAGGGGTCATACCTGGTAATCGAGACCACAGAAGCGCTGAATGTCATCGATGTCAACAGCGGCATCCGGACCAAGACCGCCGATCAGGAGGAAAACTCCTTTGAGGTAAACAAGATCGCCGCAGAAGAAATTGCACGTCAGCTCCGGCTAAGGGATATGGGCGGCATTGTGATTGTGGATTTCATCGACATGGAGTCCAATGAACACAAGAACGCGCTGTTCAAATTGATGCAAGAGCTGATGGAAGAAGACCGGGCCAAGCACAATGTGCTGCCGCTGACCAAGTTCGGGCTGATGCAGATCACCCGCCAGCGGATCCGGCCGGTCACCGAGATCAACACTTCGGAGCAATGCCCCGTCTGCCACGGCACCGGGAAAATCCACTCCAGCGTGGTGATCGACGAAGAAATCGAACGCAAGATAGCCTTCTATTCCATCGAGAAAGGAGTCCGTACCATTGTGCTGAAGACCAGTCCCATCCTGGGGGCGTACCTGAAGCGGGGTCTGTTCAATTCCTTCCTGTCCAAGTGGCGCAAGCGCTACAAAGTGAAACTGGAGCTGGAAGAAGACACGAACTTCACCGTCCTGCAAAATGAATTGTACAACGAGAAAGGAGAGAAGCTGGATTAGCTTCTCTTTTTTTGATGCTGCGCCCGCCCGGACTTCAGCAGGGCGGCCCGGAGAGTGGCGACAAGAAGCAGGAGGAAAAGGAAGACGGAAAGCCGCCCCGTCATGTCACCGGTACGGACGAAGAAGGTTTCTTCCCCGGAAAGCTGCACGGTTCCGTCCAGGACGGCCGGCTGCCACCAAGCGGTCTTCTCCAGGACTTTTCCCTTCGGGTCGATGATGGCGCTGATGCCCGTATTGCCGCAGCGGGCCACATAGCGGCGGGTTTCGATGGCACGCAGGCGGCTCATGTTGAAATGCTGCCGGTAGCCGGGCGTGTTGCCCCACCAGGCGTCATTGGTGATGACCACGAGCAGCTTCGCCCCTTTCCGGACATAGCCCGTGCAGTATTCACCGTACACGGACTCATAACATACAGCCGTGCCGATGGGAATCCTGCGCCCGAGGGAGAGCATGTCCAGGCAGGAAATCTCTTTCTGGCCCACGCATTTTCCCATCAGGTTTCCACCCAGCAGATTCTCCAGGGGCATGAAAAACCGGGGATACGGGGTAAGCTCCGTCCCCACCACCAGCTTGGACTTGTGGAAGACCTGGTATCGGCCCGACGTATCCGTAATCACGGCGGAGTTGCGGCTGGTGGCCCATATATGCCGGCCATCCTTTCCCGCCTCGCCCAGATCGTACGCCAGCGGGGACGGTGCCGCATGGGAGACGGTCCGTTCGAAGCCGGAGACGCCGAACAGGAGGGTGGCCTCCGGATGGGCTGCCAGCCAGCGCTGATAGCGTTGGAAAGCGGGATTGCCCGGCACGTTGTCCAGGGCGAACGACTGCGAGAAGGTTTCGGGGGCCAGCACCAGCAGCGGCTCTCCCGGGGAAGGAGCGCTTACCAGGTCCAGGAAAATGGAATCCTGCTGCGCCTGCGTGAGGGATTCAAACTTATGGTAAGGGTCCAGGTTGGGCTGGCCGATACGCACCGCCAGCGGATCTTCGGGGGCCTTGTAACCGAGGCAGACCGACCAGAACATCGGCCCGAAGAGGGCCAGGAGCGTGCCTGAAAAGGCTGCCAGGCGGGCTTTCCCGTTCCAGCGGGCCATCCTTCCGTCCGAGAGCGCCACCATGAGGCCGAAGACCGACAGGTTGGCCGCCCAGACCCAGAGAGAGCCGCCCAGATGGCCCAGTACGGAGTACCATTGCACCAGGGAGGTGGTATCGGCAAAAGCATTTCCAAGCACCAGCCAGGGCCAGGAAATCTCCGCCACCGTCAGGTAATACTTCTCCCACGCGATCCAGGCCGCCGCCAGGAAAAGATAGGGAAGGACACCCTTGAGATGGCGTTTTGCCCAGCGGAAAGCCCCGAAAACGAGCGACATCTGAAGGGAGTTGGCCAGGATGGCGAAGACGGCGCCCCCCACCGTAGCCTCCCCCACCCACCAGGTGGTGACGGCGTTCCAAAGGACGAAAGTTCCATAGTGCCACCACCAGAAATGCTTTCTCCCCGTGGCCGATGCCAGCCGCTCCATGACCAGCAGCGGGACTAGGCCGACAAGGGCGGTCCAGCCCATATGGGGCACCAGCCACGGAAGGCTCATCAGCGCGGCGGACAGGGCTGCAAGAAGAAGGAATTGGGAAGTCTGCTTGCTCATGTGGGCAAAGTTATGAATTATTTTTCGTAACTTCGCAGGATAGACAACTATTATTCATTTCTATGGACCTGAAGAATAATTGGATTCTGAAAAATATAATCGCCGCAGCCGTGCTGGTGGCGGTACTCGTCATCCTGGCCTCCGTCGGTCTCAAGGCCATCACCCGTCACGGGCAGACTGTCACCGCCCCGGACTTTACCAATCTCACCGTGCAGGAGGCCCGGGAACTGGCATCCGCATCGCATGTGGGCGTCAAGGTGGTTGATTCCGTATTCGTCCGCCGGCTGGGTGCCGGGGTCGTGTACCGGCAGCAGCCCAAGGCCGGGGCCACCGTGAAGAAAGGCCGCAGCATCTTCCTCACCATCAATTCCGTGATTCCCCGCAAAGTGGTCATGCCCAACCTTTACGGCTATTCCGTCATCGAGGCGCGCGCAGAGCTGCAGAACCGGGGGCTCAACCTGGGCAAGCTCAACTATGTAAAGGACATCGCCACCAACAACGTACTCAAGCAGACCATCGGCTCCAAAGAAGTGAAAGCCGGAGACCTGGTGGTCAGCGGCTCCACCATCAACCTCACCGTCGGCCTGGGTTCGGAGGAGACCTCCACCACCGTCCCCCGCGTGATCGGCATGAAATACGTCCGCGCCCAGGATGCTCTGCACGACCGCTACCTGAACGTCGGCCGCGTCCGTTTCGACGAAGACATCCGCACCTATGCCGATTCGGTCAATGCCGTGGTGTACAAGCAGGACGCCCTGGGCGCCTCCAAGACCCTGGGCACTGCCATCAACATCTGGCTCACCCTGGACACCTCCAAACTCCCCGCCCAATGACAGCCCTGAAAGAGATTCCCGGTCTGGCCGGGGATGACAGCGGGACCGATGAAATGTTCGAGCATTTCCGCATCGTGGCCGACAAAGGACAGGCGCCGCTGCGGGTCGACAAATTCATCGCTTCGCATCAGGAAGACACCTCCCGTCACCGCGTACAGCAGGCTATCAAACTGGGCTATGTCCTGGTGAACGACGACCCCGTCAAAGCCAACTACATCATCCGTCCGCTGGATGTGGTGAAGTTCGTGATGCCCTACGAACGCCGCGGGCTGGAAATCCTGCCGGAAGACATTCCGCTGGACATCACCTATGAAGATGAAGACGTGCTGGTCGTGAACAAGCCGGCCGGCATGGTCGTGCATCCCGGCCACGGCAATTACAACGGAACGCTGGTGAACGCCCTGGCCTTCCACCTGGGCCTCAAGCAGGGTCCGGACGCGGAGGACGAGCGCATGGGCGTACTGGTGCACCGGATCGACAAAGACACTTCCGGCCTCCTTGTCGTGGCCAAGAATCCCCCTGCACAGATCCATCTGGCCGACCAGTTCTTCGTCCATTCCATCGACCGTATCTACACGGCAGTGGTATGGGGCAACCTGGCGGAGGACGAAGGCACCATCGAAGGCACCATCGGCCGGGACCCCAACGACCGGCTCCGCTTCAAGGTCTACGATGATCCGGAAAAGGGGAAATGGGCGGTTACGCACTGGCGGGTGCTGGAAAGGTACGGATTCATCACCGTGGTGGAATGCCGTCTGGAAACCGGCCGTACCCACCAGATCCGCGTGCACATGGCTTCCATCGGCCATCCCCTGTTCAATGACGAGCGCTACGGCGGGTCCGAGATCCGCCAGGGCACCATCTATGCCAAATACCGCCAGTTCATCCAGAACTGCTTCTCCATCTGCCCGCGCCAGGCCCTGCATGCCCGTACGCTGGGCTTCACGCATCCCCGCAGCGGGGAGCGGCTCTTCTTCGAAGCACCGCTCCCCGCTGACATGACCGCCCTTATCGAAAAGTGGCGGAAGTATACTGCCGAAATCAACTAACGGCCGCGGCCACCGCCGAAACCGCCCATTCCGCCGCCGAAGCCGCCCATGGGCGGGCCGCCGGCACCGGGACGACCGCCGCCGAAGCCACCTCTCCGGCCGCCGAAAGTGCCGAAGCGCCAGGTGAAGGTGAGCATGACGTAACGGCCCAGACGTGTCCTGTTGTTGGTCTCCTGGTAATAGTTGTCCGAAGTGGTTACACTGAGCATACGGGACCGTCCCAGAATATCATTGGCCTGCAGGGCGATGGTAGCCTGGCCGCGGATGATGGTCTTGGAGATAGATGCGTTCCAGATGAATTCCGAGGGCTGCTCCGTGGTATAACCCCTGTACCAGCGGTAATTGGCATCTGTGTTCAGGCTCAGCCCCGTAGTGCCCACCGTCCACATGAAGGAGCCGGTGATGGCATTGTTCCAAGTGGCGGCAACGGCCTTCTGCACGGTGTACCAAGGCTTGCGCACATTGGTCCGGAAGCCCAGCCGGACTTCCACGTCGTCCGAGCGGTAAGTGCCCATAATGTTCTCCATCAGGGTAAGCGTGCGGCTCTCGTTGGCCAGGAACTGCTCGGCCCATTTTTCCGGATGGTCTTCAAAATAATATTGGTGGAATTTGTCATAATTGAAGTTTCCATCGTCCAGGAAGAAATCCTTCATCGTCAAGGAGCCGTTGCCGATATAGCTGCTGGTCATGCTGTAATTGGCATTGAGCATGTTGGAGATGGAGAAATTGGACTTGGCAATGGGGGCGTTCACCATGATGAAACCGCCGCCATTGTAGGTGTTCTTTCCGTTCACCGGGAAGGAATACTGGCGCCCGCCTTCATCATACCAGTTGGCATTGGAGATCGGGTTCTGGTTCATGCCGCCGTTCAGGTTGAAGCGCGCAGTGAAGAAGGTGGCCCGGTTGGAATACTCCAGTTCCATACGCACATTGTGGTTGAAGTAAGGAGTCAGATAGGGGTTACCCAGACTCATGGACAGCGGGTTCGAATTGTCCATGACCGGATTCAACTGGCTGGTGGAAGGCTGGCCGCTGCGCCCGTTGTAATTGATGCGGATGTTGGCATTGTCGTTGAAGTTGTACATGAGCATGGCGCGCGGGGCGAAGTTCCAGATGGTGCCCGGGTCATACTCCTTGCCGTTGGTCAGGTTGTACTGGCGGGTGGGGATGGCCGATGCGCCCAGCTGGGCCCGGATCCAGTCCTGCTGGTACATGAAGGACAGGCCGATGGTCTGGTTCAGGTTGCGGCTGATCACATTGTTGCTGTACAGCGAATTCTCGGTTTCACCCGCAGGGGTGTAATCCATGAAAAGGCTCCGGATGCCATCGGGCGAGACCGAATAGTTGTACGGATTGCCGCTGTCAAAGGCCTTCTTGTCGGTGAGGGAGTTGCTCCAGTTCACCTGATACCGTCCTTCCAGATAGAAGTAATTGCCCAAGGGCTCTGTATACACCAGGCTGGCGCCCAGGGTCTGGCTCTTCTGAACCTGGTCGATGCGCTGGTTCACCAGGGCGGAATTCACGTTGCCCATCATATAAGTGTTGGTGAGCGACTGGTTGTATCCGTCCATCCGGTTGTCCCGGATGTCCCAGTTGAAATTCAGGGAGAGCGTACGGCCCGGGATACCCAGGCGCTGGCGGAAGATGCCACGGCCGCTGAAGGTGAGGTTTTTGTTCACGCCGCTGTTGAGCGACCAGCTGTCGTTGGCCCGGGTATCGTCACCAATCTCATTCCTCCAGGTGTCGGCCAGGGACCGCTGCACATAATTGCCGCCGCCGAAATTGAACTGCGGCTGGATCATGAGGGAGGTATGGTCGGAGAACTTGTGGTCCATGCGCATGGAGATGGAGTGGCCCCAGGTGTTCTGGTCGTTGTCATTGAGTGTCTGGGAGATGAGGGTGTTGTCCTCGCCCACGTACGTTTCCTTATAGATATCCGAGACGGAATTGCTGCTGGAGCCCTGGTACTGGTACGGAACGGCCAGTTCCATCCGGTTGTCCAGCAGGTCCATGGAGGCGTTGGCGCCCAGCATCCAGGAGGTGGTGATGCCACCGCCGCCCATGCCGCCCATCATGCCACCCATGCCACCCATCATACCGCCCATCATGCCGCCCATCATGCCGCCGGAGAAGTTGTTGAAACCCACGCCGCGGGGGCCGTTACCGGCATTGGCAATGACGGAGAACTGGCTGTCCTCGGAAAAACGGCCTACCATGCCGTTTGCCTGGAAACGCCAGTCGTTCAGGGTGTTGTTTTCTGACGGAATATCGTGACCGCCACCGGCTACGATATTGCCGAACAGGCCGTTCATCATGCCCCGCTGCACGGTGAGGTCGATGATGGTCTCCTCGTTGTCGTCGTCGATGCCGGTGAATTCGGCCTGTTCACTCTTTTTCTTGATCACCTTTACTTTCTCCACCAGCTTGGCGGGAAGGTTGCTGGTGGCCACTTGAGGGTCGTCCAGGAAGAAGGTTTTCCCGGCGATGGTAATCCGGGAGATGGTTTTTCCGTTGGAGGTGATGGTGCCGTCATCTGCCACCTCGATGCCGGGGAGCTTCTTCAGCAGGTCGATGAGCATGTTGTCGTCCGTGATCTTGTACGAGGACGCATTATACTCCACCGTATCTTTCTTGATGATGATGGGGTTGCCGGTGGCCGACACGGAGGCGGCGTCCAGCACTTCCTGGTCCACGTCCATCTTGATGGTGCCCAGGTCCAGGTCCCGGTCCCTTACCGTGAGCTCATGCGTATAGGCCTTGTAACCCAGCAGTTCTGCCTTGAGGGTATATTTGCCGGAGCGGACCTTTTCCACGACGGTTTTGCCCTCTGCGTCGGTGAGGACATATTTGGTATTTCCTCTTTCGGGAATCAGGGAAACCGTTGCAAATCCTACAGGCTCATCCGTTGCGGAATCGGCCAGTTTCACCGTGACCTTATAAGACTGTGCCGATACGGCAAGGGCCGCGAAAAGGCCCAACAAGGCCAACACTACTTTCTTAACCATAAGTTAGAGTTCAGATACACTTTTAAACATCATTCAAGAGGGTTAGACACCCCCTTGAAAGCAAAGTTTAATACTTTTTTTTAAAAATCATTTTATTCTTTCGGGATGCTCTTTCAGAAACTGCTCCCATCCGCCTTTTCCCCCTGAGGAGGGCACAGGGCGGGAAGTTTCGAAATGGTGGCAGAGGGCGATGGCCAGGGCGTCGGTGGCATCCAGGTAGCGGCTTTCCAGTTTCACGCCCAAGGTCTTCTCCAGCATCAGCTGCACCTGTTCCTTGGAGGCGGCGCCGTTGCCCACGATGGCCTCCTTGGCCTTCCGGGGGGCATATTCGGTCACACTTGCCACCCCGTACTCCTTGGCGGCCAGAATGGCCGCTCCCTGCGCCCGGCCCAGTTTCAGGACCACCTGCGCATTCTTTCCGTAGAAGGGGCTCTCGATGGCCAGCTCCTGCGGATGGTAGCTCTTGCACACCTCGCTGATACACTCGTAGATGGCCTGCAGCTTGGTGTAGGCATCGGCCTCCTTCCTCAGGTCCAGCACCCCCATGTCTACATAGGAGGCATTATTTCCCTCCACGCGGATGACCCCGAAACCCAGCAGCTGGGTTCCCGGGTCGATGCCCAATATGATGCGTTCCTGTTCCATAGGGGTTGCAAAGTTACAACTTTGATTCGTTTGCTGCAAGATAACTTCCTGACAGGATTGGGAAATTATTGCTATCTTAGCGGGACTAAACCTTTCCAAACAAATGAGAAAACTGATAACCGTCCTCGCCTGCCTGGCCACAACCTTTCTTTCCGGCGCCCAGAATCTCGCCATCCGTCACTTGAGCGAGACACATTCCATGATCCAGGTAACCGGCCACGACCGCTATGTGCTGCTGCCGGTACAGGAAACTGCCCCGGAGGCCACCCTTACCGTCCTGGCCGATATAATCCCTGTACGAAGCCTGCAGGTGCGTCTGGCCAAGGACCATACGGACTACCTGGTCCCCCTGGACCTGACGGCCTGGAGGGAAAAGGAAGTCCTGCTGGATGTCTCCCTGGCAAAAAACGGCCGGCAGGTGCTTTGGGAGCAGTTTGCAACCTCCCCGGTGTTCGACCGCTCCAACACGGAAAAACAATATCGGCCCACCTATCATTTCTCACCCGTCTGCGGCTGGATGAACGACCCCAACGGGCTGGTGTACAAGGACGGCGAGTGGCACCTTTACTTCCAGCATAACCCTTACGGGAGTTTCTGGGGCAACATGACCTGGGGCCATGCTGTCTCCAGAGACCTGGTAAACTGGGAACAGCTGGACAACGCCATTTTCCCGGATGCCCTGGGCGATGTCTTCAGCGGCAGCGCCGTGGTGGACAAGGACAACACGGCCGGCTTCGGGAAAGACGCCATCGTGGCCATGTACACATCGGCCGGGAAAAGTCAGACGCAGAGCCTTGCCTACAGCACCGACGGCGGCCGCACCTTTACCAAATATGCAGGCAATCCGGTGATTACCGCAGAGAACACGCCGGATTTCCGCGACCCCAAGCTGTTCTGGGACGATCAGACCCGCCGGTGGAAGGTGGCGCTGGCCGCCGGTCAGGAAATCCAGTTCTACAGTTCCGGCAATCTGAAGGACTGGACCTATGAAAGCAGCTTCGGGCACGGTTATGGCGGCCACGACGGCGTCTGGGAATGCCCGGACCTCATCCGCCTGCCCTTTGAAGGGGGAAGCAAGTGGGTGCTGCTGGTGAACATCAACCCCGGAGGGCCCTTCGGTGGCAATGCCACGCAGTATTTCGTGGGCAGCTACGACGGCAGGACCTTCAAATGCGACGACCTCCCCACCGTCACCCGCTGGATGGACTACGGCAAGGACCATTACGCCACCGTCACTTGGAGCAATGCCCCGCAGGGCCGCACCGTAGCCCTGGCGTGGATGAGCAACTGGCAGTACGCCAACGCCGTACCCACTACGCAGTTCCGCAGTTCCAACTCCGTTCCCAGAGATCTTTCCCTTATCCGGAAGGGTAAGGACATCATCCTGAAAAGCACCCCTTCCCCGGAAGTGGAAACGCTCCGCGGGAAACCGGCATCCCTTAAACTCACCTCCGCCCCCAAGAAACTGTTCAGCGCGCCACATAAGTCTTATGAACTGATAATCAGCTTCAAAATGTCCGGGAAAGAGACCTCTTTCATCCTCTCCAACGAGGCCGGAGAACAAGTGGTATTTACCTATCGTTCCGACGAGCAGACGTTCACCGCCGACCGAACTCATTCGGGGAACGTCTCCTTCAGCAAGGACTTTGCCGCTGTTACCGTCGCTCCTGCGGGCGTCGGCGGCAAGATGCAGCTGCGCCTCCTGGTGGACAGCGCCAGCATCGAAGCCTTCGGCGAAGACTTTTCCATGACCAACCTGGTGTTTCCCTCCTCCCCCTACAACATCCTTAAGCTTTACGGCAACGCAAAGGCCGATGTCACCCTCTATCCGCTTGACAAATGAACAAAAAGATACAACTCATCCCGGTGATGCTCTGCTTCTTCGCCATGGGGTTCGTAGACCTCGTGGGCATCGCCTCCAACTATGTCCAGGCGGACCTGCAGCTCACCGACTCGGCCGCCAACATCTTCCCTTCCCTGGTGTTCTTCTGGTTCCTCATCTTTTCGGTGCCTACCGGCATCCTGATGAACCGCATCGGCCGAAAGAATACCGTGCTCCTGTCCCTGGCGGTGACGGTAATTTCCCTGGTTCTGCCCATTTTCGGAGAAAGCTACGGCCTCATGCTGGCCGCCTTCTCGCTGCTGGGTATCGGCAACGCCCTCATGCAGACTTCGCTGAACCCCCTCATCACCAACATCATCAAGGGTGACAAGCTGGCCAGCACCATGACCTTCGGCCAGTTCGTGAAGGCCATCGCCTCTTTCATGGCCCCTTATATCGCCATGTGGGGTGCTACGGCAGCGCTTCCGTCCTTCGGACTGGGCTGGCGGGTGCTCTTCCCCATCTACGGCATTATCGGCATCCTGGCTGCGCTGCTGCTGGCCTCCTCCCCCATCGAACGGGAACAGGTGGCCGACAAAGCATCTGGATTCGTGGAATGCTTCAAACTGCTGGGGAAGCCCGTCGTCCTGCTCAGTTTCCTCGGGATCATGTGTCACGTGGGCATTGACGTCGGCACCAACACCACGGCGCCCAAACTCCTGATGGAACGGGTGGGCATGACGCTCACGGAGGCCGGCTTCGCCACCAGCCTGTACTTTATTTTCCGTACCATCGGCTGTCTCAGCGGCTCGTTCATCCTCTCGAAATTCAGCCACCGGAAGTTCTTCCTTTTGAGCGTGATTCTGATGGCCCTGTCCATGTGCGGCATGTTCTTCGGCACCTCCAAGCTCATGCTCTACGTGGCCATCGCCCTGGTGGGATTCGGCAACTCCAACATCTTCTCCATCGTGTTCTCCCAGGCTCTGCTGGCCGTTCCGGAAAAGCAGAATGAGGTGAGCGGTCTCATGATCATGGGTCTGTTCGGCGGCACCGTGTTCCCGCTCCTGATGGGCTTTGCCTCCGACGCTGTGGGCCAGGCCGGCGCTGTGGCCGTCATGACCATCGGCGTAGCCTACCTGCTTTACTATTTTACTACAATTAAGTCAACAAAATAATCTATGTCGCGCATAGGCTTGCGCGATAATAAATGTGATGACGATGGATAAAAAATTCGTTATAGGAATCGGGGAAGCGCTTTGGGACATGCTTCCCGAAGGAAAGAAACTGGGCGGGGCACCTGCCAACTTCGCCTATCATGCCTCGCAGTTCGGTCATGAGGCCATCGCCGTCAGCGCCATCGGCCAGGACCAGCTGGGCGAGGAAATCGTGGAGGCGCTGGAAGCGCATCACCTCCCCTATCATCTGGACCGCGTGGAATATCCTACCGGCACCGTGCAGGTGACCCTGGACGCCCAGGGCGTTCCGCAGTACGTCATCAAGACCGGTGTCGCCTGGGACAACATTCCTTACACCAAGGAACTGGCGGCTCTTGCGACCGACTGCAAAGCCGTCTGTTTCGGATCGCTGGCCCAGCGGAGTTCCGTATCCCGGGACAGCATCGGCTGGTTTCTGGACGCCGTTCCAGCAGATTGCCTCAAGGTCTTCGACATCAATCTCCGGCAGCTGTTTTACAGCAAGGAAGTTCTGGAATCATCTTTCCGCCGCTGCGACATCCTCAAGATCAACGACGAGGAACTGGTAGTGATTTCCCGCCTGTTCGACCTTCCGGGGCTGGCCCTGGAGGAAAAGTGCCGGAGCCTGATCCAGCACTACGGACTCAGGATGCTCATCCTCACCTGCGGAGTGAACGGCAGCTATGTCTTCTACGAAGGCGGCATGTCCTTTCTGGACACGCCCAAGGTGCAGGTAGCCGACACCGTAGGGGCTGGCGATTCCTTCACCGGCGCCTTCGTCGGGTCCCTGCTCAACGGGAAAACCGTTCCCGAAGCCCATGAAACGGCCGTTAAGGTATCGGCCTATGTGTGCACGCAGAGTGGCGCCATGCCGGTAATCCCGGATCATTTGATGTAAACCGGGAGAGAGCCGATAGTTTTTCTTACCGATATCGCTTATAAATCCTATCTTTGTGCGATTAAAAACCGTAATTATAAAACATTTCTTTATTACTGTCGCACTGCTGCTTGTAGGCGTAGCCGCCCTCAACTTCTGATTTTTTCGCGAAGACGCTTGGTTTTCTGAGAATTATTTGTATCTTTGCAGTCCATTTTTTGAGATGACCGCTAAGCTCAGTCAAGACCAGCCGCAGAGGGCTGGCGCTTACGGCCCAAAACTTTAACAAGTTTTTGTACAATGTACGCAATCGTAGACATTGCAAGCCAGCAGTTTAAAGTGGAAGCTGGCATGGACATCTTCGTCAACCGCCTCGCGGCCAAGAACGGAGAAAGCGTAGAGTTCAACAAGGTTCTTCTCATCGACGCAGAAGGTGCCGTAAAGGTTGGAACTCCGTATGTAGAGGGAGCAGTTGTGAAGGCTACTGTCGTAGACGACGACGCCAAGGCAAAGAAAGTGCTCGTATTCAAGAAAATCCGTCGTAAGGGATTCCAGACGCTGAACGGCCATCGCCAGAAGCTCACCAAGATCCATATCGATGCTATCGCTTAACTTTTAAAGGAGAAACAGATTATGGCACACAAGAAAGGTCAATCCAGTTCCAAGAACGGTCGTGAGTCGCATTCCAAGCGTCTCGGCATCAAGAAGTTCGGCGAAGAGGTCGTGAAGGCCGGCAACATCATCGTGCGTCAGCGCGGTACCGTGCACAACCCGGGCCTCAACGTTGGTATGGGCAAGGATCACACCCTGTACGCCCTCATCGACGGCACCGTAAAGTTCACCCGCAAGCGGGAAGACAAGTCCTTCGTTTCCGTAGTTCCTTTCGAGAACTAATCCCCGAAGGTACAAAAGATTACAAGAGGAGGACCTGTACCCGTAGGGGCAGTTCCTCCTTTTTTTGAAAACAGAAGATTATGCTTACACTGAAATTGCTCCGTGACGATCCGGAATATGTGATCCGGAAACTGGCTGTCAAGAACTTCGACGCCCGCGCCATCGTAGAAAAAGTGATTGCCCTGGACGACAACCGCAAGGCCCTCCAGACCGAATCCGACGCCCTCCTGGCCCGCCAGAAGAAGGCCGCCGCTGAGATTGGCGCCCTGATGAAGCAGGGCAAGAAAGAAGAAGCCGAAGCAGCCAAGGCAGAGGTAGCCGCCCTCAAGCAGCGTTCGACGGAGCTCCTCTCCCAGGCCGATGCCAACAACGAAGAACTGCAGGCCCAGCTGGTGCTCCTGCCCAACATTCCGTGCGACCTGGTTCCCGAAGGAAAGGGCGCGGAGGACAATCTGGTTGTAAAGATGGGCGGTCCCGAACCGCAGCTTCCGGAAGGCGCCCTGCCGCACTGGGAACTGGCCAGGAAGTACGACATCATCGACTTCGACCTGGGCGTGAAAATCACCGGTGCCGGATTCCCTGTCTATAAGGGAAAGGGTGCAAAGCTTCAGCGGGCCCTCATCAACTACTTCCTGGACCGCAACACGGCAGCCGGCTACAAAGAGGTTGAGCCGCCCGTGATGGTGAACGCCGCCTCCGGTTTCGGCACCGGCCAGCTTCCGGACAAGGAAGGGCAGATGTACCACGCTACCATCGACAATTTCTATATGGTTCCTACGGCCGAAGTGCCCGTGACCAACATCTTCCGCGACGTGATCCTCGGGGCCGACCAGTTCCCGCAGAAACTTACCGCCTATACTCCCTGCTTCCGCCGCGAAGCCGGTTCGTACGGCAAAGACGTGCGCGGTCTCAACCGCCTGCACCAGTTCGACAAAGTGGAGATTGTCCGGGTGGAGAAGCCCGAGAACAGCTACGCCGCTCTGGACGAGATGGTCTCCCACGTAGAGAGCCTGGTGAACGAACTCGGCCTCAAATACCGCATCCTCCGTCTGTGCGGCGGCGACATGAGCTTCACATCGGCCATCACCTATGACTTCGAACTGTGGAGCGCCGCCCAGGGCCGATGGCTGGAGATTTCCTCCGTATCCAACTTTGAGAGCTACCAGTCCAACCGCCTCAAACTCCGCTACAAGGACGAAAACGGCAAGATGCAGCTCGCCCATACGCTGAACGGCAGTTCGCTGGCCCTTCCGCGCGTTGTCGCCGCCCTGCTGGAAGACAACCAGAAAGACGGGTACATCGAAATCCCGGAAGTGCTCCGTCCCTATACCGGCTTCGACCGCATCGACTAAGAGCCGTCAAATAGAAACTATTGACTATCAGCCAATAACACAAAAGTGTCTGGTCGGATTCGACCAGACACTTTTGCATAAACAGCTATGGGCCAGAAACTTCTATCTTACGCCCTGCAACAGCTCCACGAACTGAGCCATCCCCTTGGTGGCCACATCCTGGATGAAGGTGACCCGGGGGTCGCTGATGGGCACTGGTTTAGGGTCGATGACATAGATGGGGCAGCCGTTCGGGGCATAACGATAAAGGCCGGCGGCGGGATAGACCTGAAGAG
This sequence comes from Bacteroidales bacterium, assembly GCA_017471085.1. Next base: position 21,419 of record JAFUWW010000085.1, read on the forward strand.
AAGAACCTACGATCAGCAGGATATCGGCCTTTTCCACCAGGTCGATGGCTTTTTCGATGTTGGGAACGGCCTCACCGAAGAAGACGATATGCGGTCGGAGCTGGCTGCCGTTCGGGGCCAGGTCGCCCAAGTGGACGGCCTCGAACCCCACGTCGATGACCTCCGCCTCGGAAGCAGTGCGGTCATAGACGCCGTTCTCCGGCCGCATCTTGGTAAGTTCTCCGTGCAGATGCAGCACCCGCGTGGAACCGGCCCTTTCGTGCAGGTTGTCCACATTCTGGGTGATGACATCGACCCGGTAATCCTGTTCCAGTCCGGCGATGGCCAGGTGGGCGGCGTTGGGCTTGGCTTCCTTGAGCTGAGCCCGGCGCTGGTTATAGAAATCCAGCACCAGTTTCCGGTTCCGGTACCAGCCTTCGATGGAAGCCACGTCGTTCACGTCGTACTGCTCCCAAAGGCCGCCGGTGTCGCGGAAGGTGGCGAAGCCGCTCTCTGCGCTCACCCCCGCTCCGGTCAATACTACAATGTGCTTTTTCATTCCTTTACTTCAAAATAATACTTCTTTACCCAGTACTCGAAAAGAGGGTCGATGATCACGGGCGTATCGGCATCGTCAAACAAAAGGATTTCCTTCTTCATCAGGGCATCTTTCACCCGTTTCACATTGGCCGATGAATTGAGTCCATACTTGCGGATGACTTCGGCCGAACTGAACCGTGTCACGCCGTCCACCGTGGCCTTGAGCATGTTCACCTGGTGGGTGGTGAGAGATGACATCATTTCCACGAAACGGGGTTCATGCACGGAAATCAGCGAGCCAAGAGCCTCTACCAGAACCGGTTCCATAATGTAACCCCGGGTCATGGAATCGCAGATGGAAGAGAAATGGTTGATGTACCACAAGTGACCGCGGAAAAGCCGGCAGGCGCCTTCCATCAAATTGGAATCCAGCACTTTTCCGCCGGAGAGGAAGCCCCTCAGCACATGGGAGGCCATCTCGCTCTCGTCCACCGGAGAAAGCCGCACGCGCTCCACCTGCCGGTGGAACAGGAGGGAACTCTCGAAAATGGAGCGCATGGCGTTTACGGCCGATCCGGACAGGATGAAGGAGAACAGCTTCTCCCCCGCCTCGCGGGCAGCCCGCATGGCAGCGTCCAGCGGCCGCAGCAGGGCATCCGGATTCTCCTGGTACAGGACGCACTGGAATTCGTCCACGATGAGGATGAGCCGTTCGCCCCGGTCCTTGGACAGACGGAAGGGGAACCGGAGCATGGCCCTCACATCGGCCTCGTCCAGCTCCCAACCGGCCGAGATTACCTGGTCCCTGTCGGCGAAGGCGGCGGCATCGAACACGAAATGCGTGTCGGAAAGGTACTTCCTCACCACCGAAGCATATTCGTCCGGGGTAGAGGCCACCATCCGCACCAGGGTCGATCCCAACCGAAGCAGGAAATCCTCCAGCGTACGGATGTTCAGCGCCGAAAACTGCCCTACGGTGAAAGGCTTTCCCGCCATCCGCATGGACAGGAGCGTCTGCTGCACCAGGGACGTTTTCCCTGTTTTGGGAGGCTCATACATGACAATGTGCTCCCCCTGGGAGAGCAGGTTTCCCAGGAGGGTCACATCCCCCTTGCGCCCGACAAAATTCTTGCCGGTGACGTATTGGGAATATGGGAAGGGCGTATCCATTACTCGGCCGGTTCTACGGGCACTTCCTGGATGGGAAGAGCAGGGATTTCGTCGGCCGGGACAACCACTTCCTCCACAGGCTCGGGCTGATACTTGGGCAGCGGGCTGCGGAATTTCTCTCCGAGAGGAAGCAGCGCGTTAAACAGCCAGAGGGCGATGCAGGCAATCACGACAAGGCAGCCGAAAGTCCACCAGAAGCGCTTCCAGAAGGCTTTCTTGCGGGCTTCGGGATCCACGGCCGTCAGCTTGGGATATTCGGCCAGGGAAGTGAGGGTCTTGCCGAATTTCACGCTCACCAGGGAGGCGGCGTTCATGGCCCAGCCGTTGGCGTTGAGCACGGGACCCAGGTCACGCTTGCGGAGTTTCCGCCAGGCAATGAACACGGAAGGCAGGGAGATGATGAGCATGACGGCCGCGATGAGGATGAGCCACTGCCACCATGTAAGGGACTTGAGCGTGGCCACAAGGCCGACGAGGACGCCGGAGACAGCGGCCACCGCGATGGTGATGCCGGCCACCTTGCCCACGTCGAAGCCCGGTTTCACGGCGGCGCCTGCCTCGGCAGCCTTTCCGTCAGTGGCCTTGTCGGCCGCGGCGGTGAGGTCTCCCATGGACTTTTCGTTCTTGGCGGCAGCGCTCTTGTCGATCTTGTCGCTGATCCAGCGGGCCGCCTTCTTGTAAGGAGCCCAGAAGGCCTGGCGCAGGGAGAGCGGATTTTCCACGATGGAGGTCACCTTGGCGGTGTAGTCGTTGCCTTCGCGGTCATAGAACACGGCATTCTTGCCTTCCCGGATACCGTCCACATCACCGGCGGTGAGCACGGCGGCGATATTGAAGGACTTGCCCAGCTTCTCGCTGGTGCAGGCGCAGTAGAGGATGAACATGCCGCTGAGCCCGGAGATCTCGGGGGAAGGGCCGGCCACCTTCACGCAGAGGTCGGTGCTTCTCTGGTCAATGTACAGCCGTCCGGCCTGGAAAATGGCCTTGTAGGCAGGATCGTAGAAGTCGGAGAGAACCACATAGTTGTTCAGGAAACGGTAGAAGTCCCTGTACAGGCGCAGGAGTTTGTCCACCTCCTCGATGCTGAGGGCGTTGGCTTCTTCGGCCTTGTCTTTCTCCACCAGTTCCAGCAGGGCTGCCTTCTTGTCTTCTTTCAGGATGGCCTGGACGGCTTCCAGCCCCAGCGGTTCCACTTCGGCGCCCTTCTTGGCGTCCAGCCAGGCGGTATAGTGGGCGAACTTGCCTACCACATCGTTCCACTCTTCTTCCGAGAGGGTTTCCTTCTTTTCCGGAAGCACCAGGGCGGCCATGGCGGCGACGGCGCCCTTCCAGGCAGGGTTCAGGCCTTCCTTCAGCGGAAGCAGGCCTTCCTTGCCGGGCTTGGCCAGCGGCTGGTTGCCGATTTCGGAGGAAGCATCGGCCATGTTGCCCTCGATGGCGGCAATCCGCTCCACAGACACGTCAACGGCCTCGGAAGTGGCTGCGTCAAAGCCGATCAGCTTGCAGCGCATGAAGTAATCGGCCACTTTTTCCTTGAGGGCGTCCACGGCGGCGAGGGCGTCGGCCGTCTTGTCGCCGAACGGGAACACGTCCTTGGTACCGGCGGCCTTCCAGGCGGCATAATCGGCACAGGCGGTATAGAAAGCCTCGATCTGGTCGGCCGTCACGCCTTCCGCTCCGCTGCGGTCCGTGGCAGAACCGACGCTGGCGGCAATGTCCGTGATTATCTTCGCAAGAGCCTCATCCGCACCGGCCGAGGCAGGAGTGATGATGCCGTCGCCGTTGAACAGGGTCTCCGCGAAAATTTTGGTATTGTCGGAGGTTTCCGCCAAGGAAATGCTGTCTTTTTCAACCTTCAGGTTCGCCAGGATCTGCCGGGCCGATGAAAGCAGGCGGGCGCCGTCCGGATCTTCGTCATTGAAATTGGAGAAGGCCAGGGTGTCTTCCCCCTTCAGGATGGTGTCGGCATCTTTGATGATGCGGGTGAGCCACTGGGCGGTGGCAATCACCTCGTCTACACGGACGTTGCCGTCACCGTCGGCATCGATGTACTTAAGGGAGGCGGGATCGAACTCCAGGCCGGCGGCAGGGCAGCTGAGCACGGTCCACAGCTTGCGGTCCAGCTCGCCCAGGTGGCGGATATCTTCACCGCTGTTGATTTGCACACGTACTGCGCCGCCTACGGACGCAAATTTCCAGTCATAGGAATCGGGATTGGCTTTCTTTTTCATATTTATAGAGGTGTTAACATTCTTGTTATTCGCAAATTTAATAAATAATTTTTGTAGATTTTCAAAATATTTCTACCTTTGCAGTCCCAAAAAGAAAAAGGAGGTGTAAAAGCATGATCATTGTCCCTATCAAAGAAGGCGAAAACATCGAAAGAGCCCTTAAGAAATTCAAGCGCAAGTTCGAAAAGACCGGCGCCGTTCGCGAAATGCGTTCCCGCAAGAACTTTGAAAAGCCTTCCGTGAAAAAGCGCATTGCTCTGCAGAAGGCTATCTATGTCCAGAAGCTTCGTCTACAGGAAGAGCAGTAAGCCTTCAGGCACCTATTTATCATAAAATCGGCCGGCTCCAGCAGTCGGCCGGTTTTTTTGTGCCGAATATTTTCTATCTTTGTAGTCTATGAGTGAGTATATCGTATCGGCAAGGAAGTACAGGCCGGATTCCTTTGAAACCCTCATCGGCCAGGACAACATCGCCCGGACGCTGTCCAATTCCATCAAACGCGGACAGCTGGCGCATGCCTACCTTTTCTGCGGCCCCCGGGGCGTGGGAAAGACCACCACGGCGCGCATCTTTGCCAAGATGATCAACTGCTCCCATCCGGGTCCCGACATGGAGCCCTGCGGCGAGTGCGAATCCTGCGTGAGCTTCCAGGAAGGCCGGTCCTATTGCATCCATGAACTGGATGCCGCCTCCAACAACTCGGTAGAGGACATCAAAACCCTGATGGAGCAGGTGCAGGTGCCTCCTCAGGTAGGCCGGTACAGCGTGTACATCATAGACGAGGTGCACATGCTCTCGCAGGCCGCCTTCAACGCCTTCCTCAAAACGCTGGAAGAACCGCCCGCACACGCCATCTTCATCCTGGCTACCACGGAGAAGCACAAGATCCTGCCCACCATCCTGAGCCGCTGCCAAACCTACGACTTCAACCGGATTTCCATCCCGGACATGGTGCGGAACCTCCGTGCCATCGCTACCAAAGAAGGCATCGCCATAGACGACGAGTCCCTCCACGTAATCGCCTCCAAGGCCGATGGCGCCATGCGCGATGCGCTCACCATCTTCGACCAGACCGTGGCCTTCTGCGGCACGGAAGTAAAATATGACGACGTAATCCGGAACCTGAACGTACTGGATTACGAGTACAGTTTCTCCCTGGTGGACCATTTCCTTGCCGGAGAATACGGCCCGGCCTTCCTCATTTTCGACGAAATCCTGGTCAAGGGATTCAACGCCCTGCATTTTGTAGGATCGCTCTCCAGCCACCTGAGAAACCTGGTAGTGGCCCGTACCGGTGGCCTGGAGCCGCTGCTGGAACTGCCGGATTCACTCAAAAAGCGCTATGCAGAGCAGGCCTCCCGCTGCAGCGTCCAGTTCCTGTTCGATGCCCTGGGCATCACCACGGCCTGCGAAACCGGCTACAAGGCAGCCGTGAACCCCCGTCTCCACATTGAGTACGCCTTGATGCGCCTGAGCAAACTGACCGCCGCCCCTGCCGCAGCCTCAGTTCCCGTCACGGCATCGGCTCCCGTCACGACTTCTGCTCCTGTCATGGCGGACGACCGGCCGTCTCCCGCCCCCCGCAGAAGAGCCGCCAAAACCGGATCAGCCCTTTCCATGAACGCCCTGATGGACGAGAAGAAGGAAGAAATGCCGGTGGAAGCCCCTCAGGAGGCCGCCCAGCTTCCTTCCGATGAAACTGTCCTGGAAAAATGGAAAGAACTGGCCCGCCTCTACGAAAGCCGTCCCCGCCTGGCCAGCACCCTCTCCAGCGGGAAAGTGGAGGTAAGCGAAGCCGATGGCGTGAAAATCGTGGATTTTTCTGTCCGCAACGAAGCCCAGAAGCAATGGATCGAGGAAAAGCTGCTCCGGGATATGGAAGGAAAACTCCGGGATCTGCTGTCATCGTCCAAAGTAAACATCCTCATAAAGGTAGTCCAGGAAGAAGGCAACGCGGAAAAAGTTCCCTACATGCCCGAAGACAAGGCCAAAGACCTGATGGACAAAAACCCGGATGTCCGCGCCTTCATAGCCGACATGGGCCTGGATACTAAATAATTGATTAAACCTTCATGTCTTCATGAAACTTCGCGCAGAAAAACTTGTCAAGAAATACGGCGTCCGGACAGTGGTAAAGGGCGTTTCCATGGAAGTGGAGCAAGGAGAAATCGTAGGATTCCTGGGGCCCAACGGAGCCGGGAAAACCACCAGTTTCTATATGATCACCGGCCAGATCAAGCCCAACAGCGGCCGCATTTTCCTGGAGGACGATGAAGGCAATTCCACCGAACTCACCAAACTCCCCATGTACCAGCGTGCGCAGAAGGGGGTGGGCTATCTGCCGCAGGAGGCTTCCGTCTTCCGCAGGATGTCGGTGGAGGACAACATCATGTCCGTGATGGAACTCTCCAAGAGCACCCAGAACATGACCAAGGCCGAAAGGGTGGCCCGGATGGAGAAACTCATCGACGAATTCAACCTGTCCAAGGTACGCAAATCCCTGGGCATCCAGCTTTCCGGCGGTGAGCGCCGCCGTTGCGAAATAGCCCGTGCCCTGGCGGTAGATCCCAAATTCATCCTGCTGGACGAACCGTTCGCCGGCGTCGACCCCATCGCAGTGGAAGACATCCAGTACATTATCGCCAAACTCAAATACCGGAATATCGGCGTCATCATCACCGACCACAACGTAGGCGAAACCCTGGCCATCACAGACCGGGCCTATCTGCTGTATGAAGGCGTGATCCTGCAGGCGGGAACGCCGCAGGAACTGGCCGCCGACGAAGATGTACGCACCAAATACCTGGGCTCCGGCTTTGTGCTCAAGCGCTCCAAATCCGTTGAACGCGCCCGTGCGGAAGTAGAAAAAGAGCATGCCTAGAAAAAGTTTGGCACAGCTCTTGCAATTAGCTAGTCAAGGTTAGTTTTAAGTTGGTTAGTTAATAATGGTATAATAAAGGCGGCTCGGGAGAGTCGCCTTTATTGTCTATACCCTAATATGTTTTGTACGAGATTCGATTGTTGCGAGATATCATTGACAAAAGTTAGTGAAAGCCAGCTGTTGCCACGGGCGACCATGTTCTTGATCAACGTTTAAAGCACGAAATGTGACCTGGAAGGGCGAGAGTGTGCTTTAGAGCGGGGATGCAGGCGTGACTAAAGCACGAAATGCGGCCTGGAAGGGCGAAAGTGTGCTTTAAAGCGGGTGTGCAGATGTGGCTAAAGCACGAAATGGGGCCTGGAAGGGCGAAAGTGTGCTTTAGTGCGGGTGTGCAGATGTGGCTAAAGCACGAAATGAGGCCTGGAAGGGCGAAAGTGTGCTTTAAAGCGGGTGTGCAGATGTGGCTAAAGCACGAAATGTGGCCTGGAA
>JAFUWW010000086.1 GCA_017471085.1 Bacteroidales bacterium
GGCTAAAGCACGAAATGGGGCCTGGGAGGGCGAAAGTGTAGGCAGGTGATGGCATAGCAGCGGGAGTGCTTGGCCCTTCGCCAGACACCTGCAGTGGGCGCATACCGAAAGCATCATTCTGCCAGAAGGCGGCCTCTTGCCGCGTTGACAACCGCAGTGCACTCTAGGGCCGATTTTATGACCAACGCGGCAACGAAACGGGCCCTATAGACCAAGAACCTTGCCGCGTTGACAACCGCAGCACACTCCAGGGCCGATTTTATGACCAACGCGGCTGGGGGCAGCGACAGAAAAGCCGCACGGACGGAAAAACCGCCCAAATCCCGGCAGAACAAAGACAGCGGCCGTCACCAACCACAAAAGCCACCAGCCACAAAAGCTACCAGCCACAAAAGCCACCAGCTACAAAAGTCACCAGCTACAAAAGTCATAATCACCACCCCCTCGGTGATCGCTGGGTTATTCCATCGTGTGTTCCCAGTCGCCACGGGTGTCGATGCCGGCTGCATCGGCCAAGGTTTCCAGGCAGACGATCTCTTCGGGGGTAAGGACAGTATCCATCACCTGGGCGGCTTCAAGGACATGGCGTTCCTTGGTGGCGCCGATAATGGGCATCGTTCCTTTGGAGAGGGCCCAGGCGATACCCACCTGGGAGCAGGAAAGGCCGTAGCGGGTTCCGATTTCATTCATGGCATCGGTCAGCGCGGTGAGCTGCCCCAGAACGGGGTTGTACTTCTGCCCGCGGTCACTGTCTGCCGGAAGCGGATTTTGGACATTGTACTTCCCGGAGAGGGCGCCCTGTTCGAGGACCATATAGGCCCAGAACTGGATGTCATTCTGCCGGCAGTAATCCAGCACGCCGCCTTTCTCGGAGGAACGGTACAACAGGCTGAAATGATTCTGCACGGCACTCACCCGGAAGCCGGCTTCCCCAAGGATTTCGTTGGCACGGCGGATCTCCCGGATATTGTGGTTGGAAACGCCCACCTTGCGCACCTTGCCCGCCTGGAGCAGCGGAATCAGCCCCGGTGTCCAGCGCTCTACATCCATCGGGTTGTGGATCCAGTACATATCAATATAATTCAGTCCCATGCGCGCGAGGGACGCATCGGCCATCTTCACCACATCATTATCGTACATTTCGGCCATCTGCGGGGTAAACTTCGTGGAAATCTGCACCTCCTCCCGTTTGTAGGCGGCCGCCAGATGTCCGAGGATCCGCTCCGATTCTCCCATTCCGTAAGCCGTGGCCGTGTCCCAAAGATTCAGTCCGGCACCCATGGCTGCGCCAAAGACGGGTTTAAGGTTGTTTTCATCAGTTCTGCTGCCGAAGACCGTGTCTCCGCCAAACATCCCAGCCCCCCAGGCCCAGGTTCCAAGCGCTATTTTCGTCTCTTTCATAAAAATAATGTTTTTCTGCTGCAAAGGTCGGGAGTTTCTTCCGGAGAAGGATTAACCGCTTTACGGATTAATCAACCACTTTTACCGGAATTACTCAAAAAATCGTAACTTAGCGCTATGGAAAAAATCCTTCAGGTCCAGAGTGTCAACGACTATGCCCGGTATGTGGGTGCTCCCGTGCTGCATCCGCTGGTGAGCGTCGTGCACTATGACGAGCTTCAGCAGTGCCGCCATTGCCTGTGCGAATACGGCACCTATGGCCTTTTCCTGATGAAAGAGAGCCCATATACCATCCAATATGGCGGAAACAGCCACGAGGTGAAAGCAGGCTCGCTGATGTGCGTAGCGCCCGGGCAGAAAGGCGGCGTTACGGACAACGGAGAAATCATCCACATCAAGGGATGGGTGCTGCTTTTCCATCCGGACCTGTTGCCGGGGACAAACCTCGAACGGCTCATCAAGGACTACCACTTCTTCTCGTACTACAGCAACGAGGCGCTCATGCCGACGCAGGATGAATGGCTCCGTCTGGAGCGGTGCATCGCCGCTATCCGCAAAGAGCTGACAGAGTTTCCGGACGATCCTCATCTAAAGCGTATCGTCCTGTCTTACATTTCACTCCTGCTCGAACTTGCAGCCCGCTTTTACGAGCGTCAATTCAAAGGACCCGACGTCACGCCCAGCGATTTCGGCAGAAGAATTGACAACATACTGGATCGATATTTTGCCGATGGCCGGCAGTATTTGCAGGGCTTCCCTACCGTCCGCTATTGCGCCGGAGAGCTCTGCCTCTCACCCAACTATTTCGGAGACTTGGTCCGCGCTCGGACCGGAGAAAGCGCCACGAAGTATATCCGGCATTATTTGATGGACAAGGCCAGGAATATGCTTCTGGAAGGGAAATCCGTCACGGAAGTATCCGACAGGCTGGGGTTCGATTATCCCCAGCACTTCTCCCGGATGTTCAAAAAGGAATTCGGAATCGCTCCAAGTAAATGGCAGCCCCCCGAAAAACGGTAGTTTTTTCCGCGCAGGCAGGACAGTGCCTTTGAGTAATTCCGGAAAAATGGTAGGCAAATCAGTAAAACGGTTTGCCTTTTTTTGCAGATTATGCCGATATTTGCAAACGAAAAAATATCCCGCGTATGAAAAGGGTTACACTGACTGTTTTACTGTTGTCTATGATTTCTCTGTCTGCCTTGGCGCAAGTGGACCTGCACAGCCACATGATTCCGGACTCCTACATGGAAGCCCTGAAAATGCACGGCATGGAGATGGACGAAGGGTTTCCCATCCCTGCCTGGAGTGCCGACGCCCACCTGCAGTTCATGGACGAGGCCGGAATAAAGACCTCCGTCCTCACGATGCCCGCACCGCAACCCTACTTCGGCAATCCGGAAGAATCGGCCGTCATCTGCCGCAAATTCAACGAAGAGGCCGCTGCCCTGAAAGCGCGCTGCCCGGGCCGGTTCCTTTTCTGCGCCGCCCTTCCCCTCCCGGATGTGGGCAAAGCGCTGGAAGAAGCCAGATATGCCCTGGAAGTCCTCGGGGCCGATGGAATCAAACTCGCCACCAACTGCTACGGCCAGTACCTGGGCGATCCGGAACTGGAGCCGCTGATGGCCTATCTGAATGAAAAGAAAGCGGTGATCATCACCCATCCCCACAAGCCGTCGGCCGTCAACGACAAACTGATTGCGGCTGTTCCGCTGGCTTCCTATGAATACCTGGCCGAAACCACCCGTACCATCCTGAACATGGTTGCGCACGATGTGCTGGTCCGCTACCCGGACCTGAAAGTGGTGGTCCCGCACTGCGGGTCCTTCCTTCCCAATGCATTGCCCCGGTTCAAAGGCCTGATGCCCGTCATGATCGCCCAGGGCTACATGCAGCCGGTGGACGTGGAAGCCAACATCTCCCGCCTCTACTTTGACCTGGCAGGAGCGGCCACGGACGATGCCATCGACGCCCTCCTTACCATCACGGAGCCCTCCCACATTCTTTACGGCTCCGACTACCCCTACGTGGCCGCACCCGCTCTCGTGGGAGCGAAGAAAGCGCTGGAAGCCCGCCTTCCTTCGCACGGACTGGCCGTGGAGGATATCCTCACAAACAACGCCGCTCAACTCTTCAGCCGATAATTTTTAACTCTGCATAACATGAAACGATTATTCCCTGTCTTAACAATTTTATTCCTGCTTATGTCCAATCCTTGCCAAGCACAACTTACCATCAACATCCGGTACACCGGTGAAAACGGCGGAGCCCGCAAATACGTAGAAGAAATGGAATCCAGCGGCATCGCCGCCCGCATCCGTGCCGTAGAAGGCTGCATCCGCTACGACTACTTCTTCCCGGCCGATGACCCCGAAGGCCTCCTTCTCATCGACGAATGGGCCGATCAGGCAGCCCTGAACCGCTACCACAGCTCCCCCATGATGCAGGAAGCCGCCGATCTGCGCGAGAAATACAAGCTGGGCGGCCGTCAGGTAAGCATGTACAATCCGCCTGCAGCCCCCGCTCCTGCCACCGTCGACTTCGCCGTATGGCCCAAGGGCGACCCCAACCCCTTTGGACAGTACTTCACCGGAAACAGCTATCTTGCAGCGCTGGATGGCGGCCTGATGAACGTTACCTTCGAACCGGGCTGCCGGAACAACTGGCACATCCATCACGGAGCCGTTCAGATGCTGATCTGCGTAGCCGGCCGCGGCTGGTATCAGGAATGGGGCAAACCCGCCGTTGAAATGACCCCGGGCACCGTCATCGCCGTCCCGGCCGAAACCAAGCACTGGCACGGCGCCGCCGCGAACAGCTGGTTCCAGCATCTGACCTATCACACCGCCGTACAGGAAGGCTCTTCCAACGAATGGCTGGAAGCCGTATCCGACGAGCAGTACAACAACGTCAACCGCCAGAACTGAATCTAAATCAGCAGCTGGGAAAGCGTGAGTTTGGGAACGAAATGGACCCCGTCCTTCCGGTAGTAACGAAGGTCGGGATCTTTTTCATCTTCCCTGGCCGGCAGCAGGAAGATGGATTCCGCCGGCTTGCCGATGGCGATGAGGGCCACCGGATCCAGCGGAAGCGAGAGCGCCTCCCGCAAAGCCTCTTTCCGGAAATTCATGATGAAGATGCCACCAAGGCCCTTCTCCGTAGCCTTAAGAAGAATACTCTGCCCGGCAAATCCAAGGTCGATGTCGACGATGCGGTCTTCCGGGACGGCACTGCAGATCACAATGAAGGCCTGGGGCTCCATCCCTTTCCTGGGAAGGTGTTCCTCCGGAAGAGCCGCGCCCAGCGTAATCAAAGGCAGCACTTTAGGGGCATCGGCCTCTGTTACGAGACGATAACGGAGCGGCTGCCTGTTCATTCCGGAAGCCACAAGCGATGTGACGGATACCAGCTCCTGGAGCTCCTCCTCCGTCACACGCCGCGAAGGGTCATACCCTCTGAAACTTCTGTTCCTGTGCAGGAGCGTATCCAGGGAAGGGCCGCCCCTCCTGACTACGGTTTTCCGCTGTGAGAGCTCTTCCTGCCTTTTTTCCAAGTAATTGTCGGCCATAAACTTAGAATCTGTAATTCAATTGAAAAATCCCCATCCAATTGGAGAAGACACCTTGGTATGCAATCTGGTAGAATCCTTGATCCTTGGGAAAAGAACGTTCCTTACTCTTATAATGGATGATATTGTAATCGAGGGAAACGGACCAGCTTTTGAAAGGCTGGAATATCCACGCCGAGTCCAACCGCGAATTCGGCTCCAGAAACCTATTCCAAAGACGGACTACCCGTTCGCGGGCCGTCTGTGCAGAAGCAGGATGCGGATGAAAAAAAGCCGCGGCACATAGAAGCGCCACAACCCAAAGGCCTGATGTTCTCCAGTTTTTCATAATGCATACAAAGTTACTGTTTTTCTCATTTTGTCGGCTGGCCGGAAAGGATTATCTTTGCATTCATGAGAGAAGAATTTGCTTTGGATGGCAGGAAATGCCTCCTCCAGTACGGAGACGACAGACCGGAAGTGCTGCTGATAGAGCCTGTAGACCAGAACGACCTGGCCTTCCTGGACCGGGAAACGGATTATCTGCTGGAGCACGCCCCCTGCCCTTTCGCCCTGCTCACCTTCCTTATCGAAGACTGGAACAGGGAACTCACGCCCTGGGACGCCGCACCCGTCTTTGGGAAAGAGCCCTTCGGCGACGGTGCCCCTGACACCCTCCGTTTCGTGACGGAACGGCTGATCCCCGGCCTGGAGAACGTGAAAGGGCTTCCAGTAATCCTGGGGGGCTACTCTCTGGCCGCCTTCTTCGCCTTATGGACGGGCTATGTCAGTTCTTCCTTCGCGGGCATAGCGGCCGCCTCCCCTTCCGTCTGGTATCCGGGATGGATGGACTATGCCCGGGAGCACAAGCCCCTGGCAGAGCATATCTACCTGAGCCTGGGAGATGCGGAAGAGAAAACCCGCAACAAAGTGATGGCAACCGTTGGAGACTGCATCCGGGAGCAATCGGCCCTCCTTGCCGCACAAGGAATTGGTTCCACGCTGGAATGGAATCCCGGGAACCACTTCAAAGACACGGACTTAAGGACGGCTAAAGCCTTCCTCTGGACGATGGATCAAGTATTCAGCTAAGGTTTCTTGACCGGGTCGCAGGTAAGGCCGACCCCCAGCTTCTTGAAAATCTTACGGTCCACTTCCCCCAGCATCACGGTGGAGTGCACCTGGCATCCGCGGAGTTGCGGCAGGCAGGCCAGCGCTTTGCGGCAGTTCTCGTCCGTAGGGCAGAGAACAGACAGCGCAATCAGCACCTCGTCGGTATGCAGACGGGGATTCTTGCCATGCAGGTAGTCCACCTTGGTTTTCTGGATGGGCTGGATCATGCTCTGCGGGATAAGCTTGGTCATATGGTCGATGCCGGCCAGGTACTTGGTGGCATTGAGAATCAATGCAGCGCTCGGGCCCAGCAGCGAGCTGGTTTCCGAGGTAATCAGGGTGCCGTCGGCCAGTTCTATGGCGGCGGAAGGGACTCCGCACTTTTCTTTCCTTTCGCGGGCGGCCACCGTGCAGCGGCGATAGTCGGTCGTGACCTTGGCCTGCTTCATCAAAAGGGCGATCTTGTTCACTTCGCTGTCATTGCTGTCGCCGGAGGCCAGCTGCTCCAGCGCAGCATAATAACGGCGGATGATTTCGTGACGGGCCGCATCGCAGCAGGCATCCTCGTCGCTGAGGCAGTAGCCGATCATGTTCACGCCCATGTCGGTGGGCGACTTATAGGGATTGTCACCGTAGATTCCCTCGAAGAGGGCGTTCAGCACGGGGAAAATCTCGATGTCGCGGTTGTAATTCACCGCCATGGTGCCATAGGCCTCCAGATGGAACGGGTCGATCATGTTCACGTCGTTCAAATCGGCCGTGGCGGCCTCGTAGGCGAGGTTCAGGGGGTGTTTGAGCGGCAGGTTCCAGATAGGGAAAGTCTCGAATTTGGCATAGCCGGCCTTGATGCCCCGCTTGTGCTCCTGATAGAGCTGGCTCAGGCAGACGGCCATTTTGCCGCTGCCGGGCCCCGGTGCCGTAACCACCACCAGCGGACGGGTAGTGACCACATAGTCGTTCTTGCCGAATCCCTCTTCCGAGTCTATCAGCGAAACATTCTGGGGGTAGCCCTCGATGGTGTGGTGGTAATACACCGTGATGCCCATGCGCTCCAGGCGCTGGCGGTAATGGTCGGCGCTGGACTGGCCGTTATAGTGGGTGATCACCACGGAACTCACCAGGAAACCGCGGCCTATGAACTCGTCCCGCAGGCGGAGCACGTCCATATCATAAGTGATGCCGAGGTCACTCCGGATCTTGTTCTTTTCAATGTCCACGGCACTGATCACGATAATGATCTCGCAATGGTCGTTGAGCTGCTGCAGCATGGTGAGCTTGCTGTCCGGCTCAAAACCGGGCAGCACCCTGCTGGCGTGATAATCGTCGAAAAGTTTACCACCGAACTCCATGTAGAGCTTGTCGCCGAACTGGGCGATACGCTCCCTGATGTGCTCTGACTGGATTTTTAGATATTTTTTATTGTCGAACCCGTATTTCATAACGGGATACAAAGGTACGAAAAAAGTACTTTCCGCTCCAAATTTTTTTTATTTTCCCAGCACAGTTTTTTCCGCGGCATAAACAAAAGCAGGCGGCCATAAGTCTGACCGCCTTTCAAAAACTCGCCCAGGGCAATCTGCATGCCCTGAAACTGACACCTAATTGCGCTTGTCTATAAAGGTGGCGTTGGGATAATCGGCCGGATTGAAGGTGACCTGCTCTTCCGTTACCTGGAAAGAGAAGTCACGCATCGTCATTTTGATGCCGGACATCTTCGCACTCATGCTGATCGGGGAATAGGTTCCTTTGGCAACAACAAGGTCCATCGACTTGGGATCGTCCTTATTCTTGTTGTCCTTGGACTTCTTGCACTGGATATACCATGCCTCGTCCGTCTCTTTCTTGATGGAGACATCATAGCCGTCCGCGATTCCGGTCAGCATTTCAGCATCATTATTATCCGATGAAGAGCCCTCCTTATCATTCGTTATCTCCACCTCGTTCTTCTTGTCGTTATAAGTCCAGGATGTCTTTCCGTCCGACCAGGTAATCACCTTCGCTCCCGCTTCCGACATTTCCAGGCGCATCTTGTTTCCAAGGCTGTAAGACTTGGTCGACATCGTCCCCAGAAGGGGGATTTTGATATCCATCGTCATCACCAGTCCGTCTGTATCGGATTGGCTCATTACCTCCTCCATGCGGGAGAGGATCTCTTCAGGCGTCTGGGCATAAGTGGCCACTGCAGCCAGCAGGCAGACCAACAGGATTGCAATCTTTTTCATCATTAAGTTGTTTCATAAATTATTGTTGATCAGGCTGTTGACCATCGTGGGCCTTCCACATGCACTCGGTGATCTTCAGGTCGGTGAACACGGCCGTGAAAGAAGACTCTTCCGGAGAACAGGCATATACGCCGAAGGAAATCTTGTCCGTGGCCGCATACATGTGACAGACACGCATCTGGCTGAAATCCACGCCGTCGGAGGAGCATTCGATGCAGAAGTCGTCTTCCCGGCGGGAGAATCGGTACCACATGGTCTTGACATCGGCCGGAATGGCGGTGGTTGCCCAGTCGGAATAGCCGTTGTTGGTGGCTACGCTGCCCAGGTGCTGGAATTCTTCATTTTCGTACTCCACGGAGCCTTTGAGCCAGTTTTCACTGTCCAGATACATCACGATGCCGCACTGGTCGAAACGGTGATGGCTGCCGGAGAAATCGGTCCTTACCACGAAACTGAAGAACTTCTCGCGGGTTTCCATCTGGAACACGGGAGCGTTGTCGTTGCGGAAATGGTAATAGGTCCGCTGCCAAAGGTCTGTATGGGGTGCCGTGGTGATGGTCAGCGTATCTCCTTTGGCGGAATAGGCCGCCGGTTCCCGCGTCCACTTCAGCTGGTCCAGATTCACCTGGCCGCCGGCAGCAAGGGCCGATGTCACGCTGTCGGCAAAGCCGCCAGCCGGTTTTTCAGGGACAGGGCCGCCACAGGCTACTGCCCAGACACAGGCACATAAAAGAAGAAGATGAGTGAAATATTTCATAGCATTCTATATAGTCCGGAGAAAATCAGTGAATTTGACGCGGATATCGCCCAGGATGCTCCGCCAGTCCTTCAACGTGCCGTCCAGGTTGTCGGAAACGGCTTTGAGGCAGAAGAACGGCAGGTCGTAGGTCTTGCAGAAAAGGGCGGCAGCATACGCTTCCATGTCGAACAGGTCGTACTGGCGGGAAAGGGCCGCCACCTGCTCCGGGCTGAAGGTCTGCCTGCTCATGAAATAGTCTCCGGAAAAAACGGAGCAGCCCTCGCCGGGAAGGTCGATGCGGTCATAGATCAGTTCGCTGCCTCCATTGACAAAGCTGGTTACGCGCACAATTTCGCCGATAGGATACCGGGCCGATCCCGCACTGCCGATATTCAATACGGCGGGTTTGCCTTTACAGGCGGCGTGCCACTGCACCAGGGCACTGTACATGCGCATTTTGCCCATGCCGGTATAGACTACGGGGAAAGGAACATCGGCCTCGCTGATTTCGTCCTTGTCGGCCACGAAAAGGACCAGATCGTGCGCCTTGAGTTCTTCCACTACTTTCTTATCAATCATTATCATTCGTTTTAACACACAAAGTTACCCATTTTTCGCTACAATCGAAAATTTCTTTTTCAAGATGAATTATTGCAGAATAAACACTAACTTTGTATTATTATGGCCATTTGGATTGTTCTTCCCATTCTGACACTGCTGATGTTCGACCTGGGGCTTACGCTCAGATTCGAGGATTTCGGCCAGGTTTTCCGTAAACCCTGGCCCATTGCGATTGCCCTGCTGGGGCAACTGGTCCTGCTTCCGCTCATCGCCCTTGGGCTTGCCTGGGCGTTCAAGCTTACGCCGGTCTTTTTTATCGGCCTGGTTTTAATTGCCTGCTGCCCTGGAGGCAGTTCGTCCAATGTTTTCTCCCGGCTTGCCGGCGGTGACGTGGCCCTTTCGGTGACGCTTACCGCATTCAGCAGCGTCATCACCCTTTTTACCATTCCTTTCATCATGAGCTGGGCCACCCGCCTTGTAGGCGAGAGCGTAGGCATTTCGCTTCCGGTGGGAAATCTCATCAAGCAGAATCTGGTGCTGATGCTCCTTCCCGTACTGCTGGGCATCGGCCTGCACTACGCCTGGCCGAAGGTGGCAGAAAAGACGGACAAGGTGCTCAGCAAACTGGCTTTCCCGCTGCTGATCGTGCTCGTCACCGTCTTTTACATCCAGCATCACAGGACCATCCTCGACAATATCGGCATCCTGGGCCTGTGCGTCACGGCCCTGATCCTGGTCGCCATCGGATGCTCCTCCCTGCTGTCGCGCCTGGTGAAGACCGACAACCGGCAGCGGAGGACGGTGGTGATCGAGGTGGGCATGCAGAATGCCGCACAGGCCATCGCCATCGCCTCCAGCCCCATTATCTTCGCCAATGAGCAGATGGCCATTCCCGCCATCCTCTATTCGCTGATGATGAATATCGTCCTGCTGATCTATGTCGGGATCGTCAGGAAAAAGGACAAGGCCGGTATTTAAAAAATCATTATCTTTGCACAGGACCGACATTTTTAAATCCCATATTATGAAAAAGAATGCACTGTATATGATTCTGGCTGCGGCACTTACCCTCTGCAGCTGCCAGAACGCCAATAACCAAAACGCGAAAGATATGACCAGCAACGAACCCTTGAAAGAAGTCCAGGGCCGCAAGAATTTCGGCCCCGACCATGCCTTAGTCACCACCCCTCAGCCCTGCGTAATGATTGCCACCTGGGACAAGGACCACAACCCCGACGTGATGATGGCCGCCTGGGCCGGACAATACGACGCCAAGCAGATCGTCATCAGCCTTTCCAAGCACAAGACCACCGAGAACCTGGAACTTACCGGTGCCTTCACCGTGAGTTTCGCGGACATCAACACCGTGGCGGAGTCCGACTACTTCGGCCTTGTCAGCGGAAATAAAGTCCCAGACAAAGTGGCCAAAGCCGGCTTTACCGTGTCGCCCAGCCCGAATGTGGACGCCCCCATCATCAATGAATATCCCCTGACCCTCGAATGCAAGGTGGTCAGCTGGGAGGACGGCATCCTTGTCGGAGAAGTGGTGAACCAGAGTGCCGATGAGCGGATCCTGACCGACGGGAAGGTTGACCTCGCAAAACTCCAGCCCATCGTCTTCGATGCCGCCGGAATGTGCTACCGCGCCCTTGGCGACGTTGTCGGCGGCGCCTGGAATGCCGGCAAGAAGTTCATGGAATAATGTATCCGTCATGCTCATTCGGGACGCCATACCGTCGGAAGCCCCTTTCCTCGCCCAGTGTATCCTGGCCGGGATGCACCTCTATGACTTCGAGGGAGCGCTGAACGATGGCCAGGCCGTCATCCTGAAGAGCATCACGCAGTGCGAAGAACGGAAAGACACGCTGTATTCCTACGCCAACACAAGGGTGGCGGAGGTGGACGGTGTGGCCGCCGGATCTTTGCTGTCGTATCCCGGAGAGCTTTATAAAGACCTCAAGGAAAAGACCTTCCGGGAGTTCTGGCCGGATTTCTTCACCCAGTTCGACAAAGACGAGCCGGAAACCGGTCCCGGCGAGTACTATCTGGACTCGCTCGCCGTTCTTCCGGCTTTCCGGAAGCAAGGCATCGGGCGGGCGCTTATCCTCGACGGCGTCCGGAAAGCGCTCTCGCTCGGTTTCCGGCAGGTGGCGCTGGTCGTCGACCCCGATTATCCTCACCTTGTCCGGCTGTACGAGAGCCTTGGCTTCGTTCCGGCCGGCCGCCGGAATGCTTTCGGGACAGACTTTCTCAGGATGATCTATTGTTCACATTCATAATTACTTGCGCACCATGTTTGAATCGGAGACCATCGACCTGGAGCAATACGTTCCATCCGGAGAGGGCGGAACAGCCGTCACCTATAAGCACAAAACACGCAATTCGCTGGCCAAGCTTTATAATCCCGGTTTCGAGGCCGATATGGCCCTGGAAGAATTCAGGATAGGCCGGGCTGTTTTCGAAATGGGCATTCCCACCCCGGAACCTGTCCGCCTGGTTACGGACGGGACGCGGCAGGGGGCCGAATATGAATTCATCCCGGGAAAGCGTTCGTTTGCCCGCATCCTTTCTCAAGAGCCTGAACGGGAGAAGGAGATGGCCCTGGCGTTCGCCCAAGCGGGACGCCAGCTGCATGGCACCCATGCCGATACCTCCCGCATCCCCTCCATCAAAGAGGTGCTCCGGCAGTTTTATCTGCACAATGACTGCGTAACGGAAGAGTACAACCGCCGGGCCCTACGCTTCCTGGACAACGCTCCGGAGGCCGATACCTGCCTGCACGGCGACTTCCACATCGGCAATATCATCACCGACGGAACCCGCACCCTCTGGATTGATATCGGCCAGTTCTGCCATGGTGTCCCGGAATGGGACCTGGGCTGGTTCTGGACGATGAGCCACAATCTGGGCGACCAGCGGGCCGATTTCCTGCTGCACATGACCCAGGCGGCTTTGACCTCTTTCTGGGATGCCTTCCTTCCCGCCTATCTGGGAACGACAGACGCCAATGCGCTCGGCGGGTATTTGCGCCACATTCTGCCTTTTTATGCCGTGAGAGTCCCCTACATGTTCAGCCTGGTCAACCACGTGCGGTTTCCGGAAGCCGGCTGTCAATCGCTCCTCCGGCTGATTCCTGCGTAGAGCCGGGCGGACGGGCTGTTTTCTCAAGGATGGAATAACCTGTCCGCCAATTCTTTCCTGACAATCCTATAGTGGGGACGATAGGCTTCGTTGTAGGCCTGGCTGTGATGATAGGCATATTGTCCGGAAGCAAGCAGGCTGTCAAGTTTCCGGGCATCTTCCTCCAGACCGGGGAGGTCCGGATGCGTGCGCCTGACCTCGGATAAGATCACCGTCCACTCTTTCTTCCAGGCTTCAACAGCCGTGCTGTCGACAGGAATGGCGCTCTGAACCAGCATTTCCGTCAGCTCCTCGGCCGACAGTCTCCCCTCCCGGACGGCACGCAGCGATACCCGCACGTAGTTCTCTTCCCAGCCGCAGGGCTCAGTGAAGGGCCCTGTCATCACCCCTGCCTCCTGAAGTTCCGACTGAATGTAACGCAAGGCTCCGTCCCTGTCATTGATCAGATGTCCGGGGCCGAAACGGTCCTGGAAAAAGCTCTTGTAAAGGTCTTGGAGGCGGCTCTCCGGGAACTGGGTCATCTGCCTTTCGATGGCGGCATCAACGACGTTCCGGTCTATGGCAGGGCGGCAGGATCCAAGTACGGACAATGCGGCTGCAAGAAGAATCAACTTTCTCATTGTAAGTTCGCTTTTGGCAATTTGTTCTGACGGCAAATTTACGAAAAGCCAGTATAAAACACAATTCCGGCCTCGCCATCCACGGTTTCGGCCCTTTTCGTCGACGGAATCGCCATTTCGGCCTCGCCATCCACGGTTTCGGCCCTTTTTGTGGACGGAACCCACCATTTCGGCCTCGCCATCCACGTTTTCGGCCCTTTTCGTGGACGGAGCCGCCATTTCGGCCTCGCCAACCACGGTTTCGGCCCTTTTTGTGGACAGCACCGCCATTTCGGCCTCGCCATCCACGGTTTCGGCCCTTTTTGTGGA